>JABSSC010000169.1 GCA_013214635.1 Paracoccaceae bacterium
CTGGACCCATGGCCGACGCTGCCCTTTCTTCACAATCGCAAGTGGCGACCGCAGACCCGCACGGGTGGTGGCGGCGGAACCAGCAAACGCTTGCGCCGATACTCTTTCTTGCGCCGGGCGTTCTTTTCTTTGCCGTTTACGTCATTTATCCGGTCTATGAATCGTTCTCCATCTCGCTCTTGGAATGGGATGGGCTTGGAGTAAAGGAATTCGTAGGCCTGCAAAACTACGAGGACCTGTATTGGGAATTTGTAGATCGCGACGCGTTTTATACGTCGCTAAAGAACAATATCATCTGGTTGTTTTTGTATCTGCTGGCAATTCCCGCCGGTCTGTTCATCGCGCTGTTTCTGAACCAGAACGTTTGGGGCATCCGCCTGTATAAGTCGCTCTTCTTCTTTCCGTTTGTGATCAGTCAGGTTGTGGTGGGACTCGTCTTTACCTGGTTCTACGATCCGACATTTGGCCTGCTGAACGTCATGTTGGGGTGGGTCGGACTGGGTCCGATCAACATTTTAGGCAATGAAAACCTTGTCACATATGGGATCATTTTCGCGGGCCTCTGGCCGCAAACGGCTTATTGCATGATCCTCTACCTCACCGGTCTGAACGCCGTTGATCCCGAACAGATCGAGGCTGGACGTCTCGATGGGGCGAAAGGCATCAAGATGCTTTGGTACATCGTGCTGCCGCAGCTCAGGCCCGCGACATTCATCGCTTTTGTCGTGACGATCATCGGCGCCTTGCGGTCGTTCGATCTGATCTCGATCATGACCGAGGGCGGACCGTTCGGGTCGTCCCGCGTGCTGGCCTATTACATGTTTGAGGTCTCGCTCTCCGAATACGGGTTCCGCATGGGGTATGGCGCGGCGATCGCGGTCGTTCTCTTCATCATCATGATGTTCTTCATCACGTACTTCCTGTGGTCGATGTACCGCGACGAGAAGGGAGGCCGCTGAGATGTTTCCTGCACCGATTGAAAAACGCTCAGATGCCGCGCAGGCCATGTACAAGTCGTTCCTGCCAATCGCGCTGTTTTTGTGGCTCGCGCCGTTGATCGCGGTCGCCATCTTCTCGATCAAGCCCGACGCTGACTTTACGACGGGTAACTATTGGGGGCTGCCATCCACGTTCGAAGGTGCAGCCAACTATGGCAAAGTGTTCTTTGAATCCGATATGCCGCGGTACCTGTGGAATTCGGTCCTGATCACCGTTCCCACAGTGATCGGGGCGGTCGCACTGTCCTGCATGACCGGCTTTGCGCTTGGCGTTTATCGCTTCAAGGGCAACCTGCTGATCTTCTTCATGTTTGTGGCGGGCAACTTTGTACCATTCCAGATCCTGATGGTGCCGGTGCGCGACCTGACCGAGCAAATCGGGCTCTACAACACCAAGATGGGGCTCGTGCTATTCCATGTCGCGTTCCAGACCGGCTTTTGCACGCTGTTCATGCGGAACTTTATCCGCGCCCTGCCCTTTGAATTGATCGAAGCCGCACGCGTCGAAGGCATCGCAGAGTGGCGGATATTCTGGTACGTCGTGTTGCCGCTCATGAAGCCTGCGATTGCGGCGCTCAGTGTGCTGATCTTCACGTTTATCTGGAATGACTACTTTTGGGCGGTCGTCCTGACCCAAGGCCCTGAAAGCCAGCCGGTGACCGCGGGCATCACAAGCTTCAACGCGCAGTATCGTGCAGCATTCCACCTGATGAGTGCAGGCGCCATCGTCGCGGCCCTTCCGCCGGTTGCGATGTTCTTTGCGATGCAGAAACACTTCATTGCCGGGCTGACGCTCGGTGCCGTTAAGTAACCCTGTTTTCATAGGCTGCTGCCATGACACTGAAACTCACCTTTGTTGGGGCCGGGTCCACGATATTCATGAAGAACATCGTGGGCGACATGCTGCACTTCGAAGCGCTGCGGGATGCCAAGATCGCCCTGATGGATATCGACCCTGAGCGTTTGGCTGAAAGCGCATTGGTTGCGCGGAAAATGATTGCAACGATGGGCACCGGTGCCACGATCGAGACATTTTCTGATCAGCGCCGCGCGCTTGAAGGCGCGGACTTCGTGGTCACGGCGTTTCAGATCGGCGGATATCGTCCTTGCACGGTCACGGACTTTGAAATTCCGCGCGCCTATGGCTTGCGTCAGACGATTGCGGACACGCTGGGTGTCGGAGGGATCATGCGTGGCCTGCGGACCGTCCCACACTTGTGGCGCGTGGCCGAGGATATGGCAGCCGTCTGTCCCGATGCGTTGATGCTGCAATACGTCAACCCAATGGCCATCAACACCTGGGCACTTGCCGAGCGATACCCGCATGTGAATCAGGTGGGCTTGTGCCATTCGGTTCAGAACACGGTCGAGGAGTTTTCGCACGACCTCGACCTGCCGATCCCTGATTTTCGGTACAAGGTGGCAGGCGTCAATCACGTCGCCTTCTTCCTCAAACTTGAAGACGCGCATGGGAACGATCTTTACCCGCGTTTGCGTGAAGGGTACCGCGCAGGCCGCATACCAAAGCCGCCGCTCCACAACCTGCGCTGCCCAAACAGTGTCCGCTATGAGGTCATGGAGCATCTGGGATACTTCTGCACCGAAAGCTCGGAACATCTGGCCGAATACGTGCCGTGGTTCATCAAGAACGGACGCAGCGATATCATCGACACCTTCGGCATCCCTCTGGATGAATATCCCAAGCGCTGCGAAGAGCAGATGGCGGGTTGGAAGGCACAGGCCGAAGCGCTGAAGACAGCGCCGACGATCGCCGTGGAGAAAAGCCACGAGTTCGCGGCAGACCTGATGAATGCGATCGTGACCGACCAACCGTATGTGGCCTATGGCAACCTGCCCAACACCGGCCAAATACCGCAGCTGCCCATGGGCGCCGCAGTCGAAGTGCCCTGTCTCGTCGATGCCAATGGCCTGCAACCGAGCGTCGTGGACGACATCCCGCCGCAGCTCGTGGCGCTCATGCGCACCCAAATCAACGTACAAGAACTCACGGTCCGCGCTCTGATCGAGGAAAACCGCGATTACCTGTATCATGCCGCGTATATGGACCCACACACGGCAGCTGAACTGGACTTGCGCCAGATCCGTAGCCTTGTGGATGATCTGCTCGCGGCGCATGGCGATTGGGTGCCGGAATGGGCCCGCACGCGCCGCGCTGCCTGACGTCTTTGTTTCAAAAATACTCCCGCCGGAGGCAAAAACCTAAGATGACCAAACGCCGCTCTTCCCACTGGTACGGCAAGCTCGACAAAGACGGCTTCATTCACCGCTCGTGGATGAAGAACCAGGGCTGGCCAGATCACGTCTTTGATGGCCGCCCGATCATAGGGATTTGCAACACATGGTCCGAGCTTAACCCTTGCAACCACGGCCTTCGCGATCTGGCCGAAGCCGTAAAGCGTGGCGTGTGGGAAATGGGCGCGTTCCCTGTTGAATTCCCTGTTTCATCGCTGGGCGAGACACAGATGAAGCCCACGGCGATGCTTTTTCGCAATCTACTTGCCATGGATGTTGAAGAGGCGATCCGCGCCCATGGCATTGACGGCGTCGTCTTGTTGGGTGGATGCGACAAGACCACGCCCGGGCAACTTTTGGGCGCGGCTTCCGTCGATATTCCGGCCATCGTCGTGTCTTCGGGCCCGATGTTGAACGGCAAATACCGCGGGCAGGACATCGGCTCGGGCACCGATGTGTGGAAGTTCTCCGAAGAGGTTCGCGCGGGCAAGATGACGCTCAAGGAATTCATGGCCGCGGAATCTGGCATGTCGCGCTCGGCAGGCGTATGCATGACGATGGGCACCGCATCGACAATGTCGTCTTTGGTCGAGGCATTGGGAATGTGTCTTCCCACGAATGGCGCACTTCCCGCCGTTGACGCGCGCCGCAAGGCGCTTGCTCATATGACCGGGCGGCGAATTGTCGAAATGGTTGAAGAAGACCTCAAACCCTCGGACGTTTTGACCAAAGCCGCTTTTGAAAATGCGATCCTCGCCAACGCCGCAGTTGGTGGATCGACCAATGCAGTCGTGCATTTGCTCGCGCTTGCAGGGCGCGTCGGCGTGGATTTGACACTCGATGATTTTGAAATCGGGTCAGAAATCCCGCTTCTCGTGAACTGTATGCCGTCCGGCCAGTACTTGATGGAAGACTTCTGCTACGCGGGTGGCATACCTGCCGTTTTGAACGAACTGTCAGACCATCTGCGCAAGTCGCAAACCGTCATGGGAGCGGACATCTCAGCCTATGCGGAAGGTGCGGAAGTCTTTAGCCGCGACGTGATCTATGCGTTCGACGAGCCGCTAAAACCAGCGGCCGGCCTGCGGGTTCTCAAGGGAAACCTCGCGCCGGATGGGGCCATCGTGAAACCGTCAGCGGCGACAGACGCGCTTTTGGAGCATGAAGGCCCGGCCTTTGTGTTTGAGAACATCGAAGATCTCAAAGCCAATATTGATCGAGACGATCTGCCAGTAACGCCTGAAACGATCCTTGTCCTCAAGGGTTGCGGTCCCAAGGGCTATCCGGGCATGGCCGAGGTCGGCAACATGCCGATCCCAGCCAAGCTGATCAAAGAGGGCGTGCGCGATATGATCCGTGTCTCGGATGCGCGCATGTCCGGCACCGCCTATGGCACCGTGATCTTGCATGTCGCACCCGAAGCACAGGCGGGCGGAACCCTCGCCCTTGTCAAAACCGGCGACCGCATTCGTGTCTCCGCCTCAAACGGCGTGCTTGAGCTTTTGGTTGATGACGCCGAGTTAGCAATGCGCCGGGCTGCTTGGCAGCCCGATCCACCACGTTATTCGCGCGGCTACGCAAAGATGTACGTCGACCACGTGACGCAAGCCAACACAGGCGCGGACCTCGATTTCCTTGTTGGAAAAGACACCCGCATTCCGGATCGGGAGAGCCACTGATGACCAGCCCCGTTTTCCCAGATCTCAAAGGCAAATCCGTCTACATCACCGGGGGTGGCTCGGGCATCGGTGCTGCGCTGACTGACGGATTCATGGCTCAAGGCGCAAAGGTGTCGTTCGTTCAACAATCAGATGCCAGCGCGTTTTGTGATGAGATGGAAGCCAAGCATGGCGTCCGGCCCCATTTTCAGCTTTGCGACATCACCGATATTCCCCGGCTCAAGGAAACGGTTGCCGAAGCGGCGCGCGTGAACGGCCCGATCGAGGCCCTGGTGAACAACGCGGCCAACGACCAAAGACACGACACTTTGGACGTCGATGAGGCGTTTTGGGATTGGTCGATTGCAATCAATCTCAAAGCCTACTTTTTCGCCTGTCAGGCGGTCTTGCCGGGCATGCAGGCGGCAGGCGGCGGGTCCATCGTGAACTTCTCGTCCATCTCTTACATGATGGGCGGCGCGGGATACCCGATTTACACGTCGTCCAATTCCGGCATCAACGGAATGACCCGGTCGCTTGCGCGGGAATTTGGGCCAGACCGGATCCGGGTCAATGCACTCGCCCCCGGTTGGGTTCTGACGCAGAAGCAAAAGGATATGTGGGTCACCGAAGAAGGCTTGCAGGCGCATCTCGACAAACAATGTCTCAAAGACACGCTCGCCCCCGAGGATATCGTGGGCGGTACGCTGTTTTTGGCCTCGGACGTCTCCAAGATGATGACAGGCCAAGCTCTGGTGATCGACGGCGGCGTGGCGGTGACGGGGTGAGTTCCGAGGCAACATATGCCGACTGGATCGCGGTTGATTGGGGCACAAGCCATTTGCGCGCCTGGGCCATGCGAAGCGATGCCCCGATTGCCGCAGCGACGTCTGACGCTGGCATGGGCAAGCTTTCGCGGGATGGTTTTGAACCCGCGCTTTTGTCGCTGATTGACCCTTGGCTGGGCCTCAACGCCACCGAGGTCATCGTTTGCGGCATGGCCGGTTCGCGCCAAGGGTGGAAAGAAGCACCTTACGTGCCGGTGCCTTGCGCGGTGGGCCACTTGCCCAGTGTCGCCGTCGAGACGGCGAGCTCAAAGCTCGCCGTACGGATTGTGTCCGGCATCCGTCAGGACACGCCAGCGGATGTGATGCGCGGCGAGGAAACCCAGATCGCGGGATACCTGGCGCTCAACCCAGAGTTTGATGGCATTCTCTGCCTGCCTGGCACCCATACGAAGTGGGTCCATATCTCGGCCGGAGAGATCGTCAGTTTCCGCACATTCATGACAGGCGAGATGTTCAGTCTGCTGTCGAAATACTCCGTGCTCAAACACTCGGTTGGGGACGGGTGGGATACCGCCGCGTTTGGCGCTGCCGTGACCGAAACACTTTCGCGACCTGAATCTCTGGCTGCCCGCCTGTTTTCGGTGCGTGCCGACGGGCTTTTGAATGGAACCGAAACTGACGCCGCCACCGCGACGGTTTCGGGTTTGTTGATCGGCGCAGAACTTGCCGCCGCGCGTGCCTATTGGCTCGGTCAGCGCGTCGTCCTGATCGGGGCCGAGGAGTTGTCGGTCGCCTATGGTCAGGCCTTGGCCAGTCAGGGTGTCGTGGCCGAACGCGCCGATGCGACCGATATGACGCTCAACGGTCTCGCCGCCCATCGCGCCAGTCTGCGGGAGCATGCCTCATGAGCCGACCGATAATTGCCATTTTGCGCGGGATCACCCCTGCCGATGCACTCGATGTGGCCGATGCGCTCATCCAAGCGGGGATCGACCGGATCGAAGTGCCGCTAAACTCGCCCGATCCGTTTGAAAGTATCGCTCTGATGGCCAAGCGTTTTGGTGAAACCGCACTACTCGGGGCGGGAACTGTTCT
>JABSSC010000170.1 GCA_013214635.1 Paracoccaceae bacterium
GAATTTCGTGGCCGAAAGCGAAACCGCGACGTTTGAATTTGCAGCCGCAGGGCGGTCAAAGTTCGGGTATGGTCCCTATGCGACATACATGTCCGTGGATGACATCGGCATAGCGGAGGCGCCGCTTCCTGCGGGCGTGGTGTTGGTCCTCACGGGCATCGCCGCGTTCGGGGCCATGCGCTATCGCGGTCGAGCCTAGACGCTACCCCAACGTGTTGAGTAAGGCCCGGCAAATTGCCGGGTCTTTTGATTTTTGAGGACAGGAATTCTGTCTTGCGAGGCTGCAAGATTGCCTCTATACGCCTCCAGTCGCCAATCCGGCGGCGCATAAACATCAAGAAACGCCGTGTCCCTCCCATCATCGCTTCAGGGGAGGTGTTCCGGCAAAGGAGAAGCGATATGAAACTCAATGAACTTCGTGACAACGAAGGCGCCGCGAAAAAGCGTATGCGTGTTGGCCGTGGCCCCGGTTCGGGCAAAGGCAAAACCGCAGGCCGCGGTATCAAAGGTCAGAAATCACGTTCGGGTGTGGCGATTGCCGGCTACGAAGGCGGCCAGATGCCGCTCTACCAGCGTCTGCCAAAGCGTGGCTTTAACAAGCCAAACCGCAAGAAATTCGCCGTGATCAACCTCGGCAACATCCAGGCGTTCATCGACGCGAAGAAGATCGACGCCAAGAAAGACATCACCGAAGACGTTCTGGTCGAAAGCGGCCTCGTGCGCCGCAAGCTCGACGGTGTGCGCGTTCTGGGCAAGGGGGAAATCACCTCCAAAGTCACGCTCAGCGTCACCGGCGCAAGCGCCTCAGCCAAGGCAGCCGTCGAAGCTGCAGGCGGCTCACTGACTGTCACATCTGCGTCGGCGGCCGAATAAGCGGTTGTGAGCGCCCGTCGGGGCGCTTACATCGTTTCCTAGTTTTCCAAAGCGCCGCCGACCGGAGAACGGTCCGGCGGCGTTTGACATAAGAGAGATCGCGAATGGCATCAGCCGCAGAACAAATGGCCGCCAACGTCAGCTGGGCGACGTTGGGCAAAGCCACGGAACTGAGACAGCGTATTTTCTTCACGATCGGGTTGCTGATCGTTTATCGCATCGGCACCTATATTCCGGTCCCCGGCATCGATACCAACGCATTGCGTGAATTCATGGAAGCGGCGTCGGCCGGGATCGGCGGCGTTCTGAACATGTTCACCGGTGGCGCGATCAGCCGCATGGGCATCTTTGCCCTTGGCATCATGCCCTACATTTCGGCCTCGATTATCGTGCAGCTGATGACGGCCATGGTGCCGCAGCTTCAGCAGCTCAAGAAAGAGGGCGAACAGGGCCGCAAGAAAATCAACCAGTACACGCGCTACGGCACGGTGCTTTTGGCGACGTTCCAGGCTTATGGGCTTGCCGTCAGTCTTGAGGCTGGTGATCTTGTGACCAACCCGGGTTGGTATTTCCGCGCCGCAACCGTGATCACGCTGGTGGGCGGCACGATGTTCCTGATGTGGCTGGGTGAACAGATCACCGCACGCGGCATCGGCAACGGGATCTCGTTGATCATCTTTGTTGGCATTATCGCAGAACTTCCTGCAGCACTGGCGCAGTTCTTTGCCCAAGGTCAGTCGGGCGCTTTGTCGACCGCCGCAATCCTTGGCGTGTCAGCGATGCTCTTGGGGACGCTCGTCTTCGTGGTCTTCATGGAGCGATCTCTACGCAAGATCCATATTCAGTATCCTCGCCGTCAGGTTGGGATGAAGATGTACGACGGTGGCTCGTCGCATCTGCCGGTCAAAGTGAACCCGGCAGGCGTAATCCCGGCGATCTTTGCCTCGTCGCTGCTCCTGCTGCCGACGACGATCTCGACCTTTTCGGGTGGTCAGACGGGTCCGGTGATGTCGACGATCCTGGCCTATTTCGGGCCGGGTCAGCCGCTCAACCTGCTGTTCTTTGCGGGGATGATCATCTTCTTCACGTATTTCTATACGTTCAACGTGTCGTTCAAGACCGATGACGTGGCCGACAATCTGAAGAATCAGAACGGCTTTATCCCCGGCATTCGCCCCGGCAAAAAGACCGAAGAATACCTCGACTATGTGGTCACGCGTATTCTTGTTCTTGGCTCGGCTTACCTTGCACTCGTGTGTCTGCTGCCTGAAATCGTGCGCACGAACCTTGCCATCACGGCGTATTTCGGCGGCACCTCGATCCTGATTATCGTCAGCGTCGGTATGGACACGGTGCAACAGGTACAATCTCACCTCTTGGCCCATCAGTACGAAGGCCTTATTGAGAAGTCGCAGCTGCGCGGCAAAAAGCGTGGCGCGAGAAAAGGGACAGCACGACGATGAACATCATCCTTCTCGGACCGCCCGGCGCGGGCAAAGGTACGCAAGCGCAGAAACTGGTGGACGAGAGGGGGATGATCCAGCTTTCCACCGGCGACATGCTGCGCGCCGCCCGCACATCGGGCACGGACATGGGCAAGCGCGTGGCCGAGGTCATGGACCGCGGTGATCTGGTTACGGATGAGATCGTGATCGGCCTGATAGAAGAAAAGCTCAACGGCGACCATGGCGGCGGCTTTATCTTTGATGGTTTCCCACGCACACTTCCCCAAGCCGACGCATTGGGTGCACTGCTTGAGCGGCACGGGATCAAACTGGATGCCGTCATCGAACTGCAGGTGGACGATGACGCGCTTGTGGCCCGGATCGTCAATCGCGCCAAAGAGGCAGCCGCTGCCGGCCAGCCCGTCCGCGCAGACGACAACGAAGACAGCCTCAAGGTGCGCCTGCTGGCCTATTACAAGCAAACCGCGCCACTGATCGGTTACTATCATGCCAAGGGCAATCTCACCTCGCTGGACGGCATGGGATCGATGGAAGAGGTCGAAGCAGCCATCGGCGGTGTGCTGGGCTGACGCGGCCTTGAAAAATTGGTTTATGTCCCCCTCTTGACGATGGGGTCATAAACCCTTAACTCACGCTATCTCGAGAGAGAATCATATGTAAAGCCCGGGTGCGGAACGCCTCGGGCTTTGGTTGTGAAAAAAGGGTCTGGAACTACGGATCCGCAACGAAAAGGAAGACAAAACGTGGCACGTATTGCCGGCGTGAATATCCCGACTGCAAAGCGGGTTCCCATCGCCCTCACTTACATCACCGGAATTGGCAACACTTCAGCCAAGGCCATCTGCGAAGCCGTCAACATCGACGCGACCCGCCGGGTTAACGAACTCAGCGACGCCGAGGTTCTGGCCATCCGCGAGCATATCGACGCCAACTACACCGTCGAAGGCGACCTGCGCCGCGAAGTGCAGATGAACATCAAGCGCCTGATGGATCTTGGCTGCTACCGTGGCCTGCGCCACCGCCGTAACCTGCCGGTACGCGGTCAGCGGACCCACACCAACGCACGCACGCGCAAGGGCCCTGCAAAGCCCATCGCCGGCAAGAAGAAATAAGGAGGCTTCGCAATGGCTCGTGATACTCGTCGCGGAGGCAAGAAAAAGGTCTCCAAGAACATCGCTACCGGCGTGGCGCATGTGAATTCTTCGTTCAACAACACCAAAATCCTGATCTCTGACGTCCAGGGCAACGCAATTGCGTGGTCTTCGGCTGGGACCATGGGCTTCAAAGGCTCGCGTAAGTCGACGCCTTATGCCGCTCAGATGGCCGCCGAGGATGCAGGCAAGAAGGCCCAGGAGCACGGCGTTCGCACGCTTGAGGTCGAAGTGCAGGGTCCGGGTTCGGGCCGCGAAAGCGCACTTCGCGCGCTGGCCGCAGTTGGTTTTAACATCACGGCCATCCGTGACGTGACGCCGATTGCCCATAACGGCTGCCGGCCACCAAAGCGCCGCCGCGTCTGACACGACCGGATTTTGCCATTCGGGGCCGCGATCCGCACGGCCCTGCCATTCGTTTACTGACCCTCGGGTGCCGTTTGTCTTGGTCATGGACCGACGGCTGGAATTGAGGAGACACACATGATCCACAAGAACTGGCAAGAATTGATCAAGCCGACACAGCTTGAGATCAAACCGGGCAACGATCCCACCCGTCAGGCGACGGTTGTGGCAGAGCCGCTTGAGCGTGGCTTTGGTCTGACCATGGGCAACGCGCTGCGTCGCGTTCTGATGTCCTCGCTGCAAGGTGCGGCCATCACGAGCGTTCAGATCGACAACGTTCTGCACGAGTTCTCGTCGGTCGCAGGTGTCCGTGAAGACGTCACGGATATCGTGCTGAACCTCAAGGGCGTCGCGATCCGTATGGAAGTCGAAGGCCCCAAGCGTTTGTCAATTTCGGCCAAGGGTCCGCAGGTTGTGACCGCTGGCGATATCTCGGAAACCGCTGGTATCGAGATCCTCAACAAGGATCACGTGATCTGCCACCTCGATGATGGTGCCGACCTGTTCGTGGAACTGACGGTCAACACCGGCAAGGGCTATGTCTCGGCTGACAAGAACCGTCCTGAGGACGCTCCGATCGGCATGATCCCGGTCGATGCGATCTATTCACCTGTCAAGAAGGTCTCCTATGACGTTCAGCCGACCCGTGAAGGTCAGGTTCTGGACTATGACAAGCTGACGCTGAAGCTGGAAACTGACGGTTCTGTCAGCCCGGACGATGCGGTCGCTTTCGCGGCACGGATCATTCAGGACCAGCTGTCGATCTTCGTGAACTTCGACGAGCCCGAAGCGGCCCGTACGCAGGACGATGACGACGGTCTCGAATTCAACCCGCTTCTGCTGAAGAAGGTCGACGAGCTTGAGCTTTCGGTGCGTTCGGCAAACTGCCTGAAGAACGACAACATCGTCTATATCGGCGATCTTATTCAAAAGACCGAAGCAGAAATGCTGCGCACGCCGAACTTCGGCCGCAAGTCGCTGAACGAGATCAAAGAAGTGCTTTCTGGCATGGCACTGCACCTCGGCATGGATGTCGAAGAGTGGCCACCAGAGAACATCGAAGACCTGGCCAAGAAATTCGAGGACCAGTTCTGATGAACTAACGCCGCCCCCCGCCCCGTCCTCCCCTCCCGTCCACCAAGGCTAAGCCCGATCGGTAAGCTTGGGGGACGGGAGGGGAGGACGGGGCGGGTGGTCGGTCAAAACAAATGCCCGGGCTGCCGGGGTCAAAATGGGCAAACGCCCCAAGGTGAGCGGGGGGCACGCATCCCCCGCCGGACAAAGCATAAAGAGACTGGAGAAAAACTATGCGTCACGCACGAGGCTATCGCCGCCTGAACCGCACCCATGAGCACCGCAAGGCGCTTTTCGCCAACATGGCAGGGTCGCTGATTGAACATGAGCAAATCAAAACAACGCTGCCCAAAGCCAAAGAGCTTAAGCGCGTTGCTGACAAGCTGATCACGCTGGGTAAGCGTGGTGACCTGCACGCCCGTCGTCAGGCTGCTGCCAAGCTCAAACAGGACCAGCACGTTCAAAAGCTTTTTGACGTGCTCGGCCCCCGGTACAAGGACCGTCAGGGTGGCTATGTTCGCGTTCTGAAGGCGGGCTACCGCTATGGCGACATGGCACCAATGGCGATCATTGAATTCGTGGATCGCGACGTGGACGCCAAAGGCGCCGCGGACCGCGCCCGCGTTGCCGCTGAAGAGGCCGCACTTGACGAATAAGGCGTCCGCGACTAGCGACGTTTGACAAGGGCTGGCCGATGCGCCGGCCCTTTTTACATTGCGCGCTTGGTCAGAGCGTTTTTCAGGGCGATGGACGCGCCGATCGCGTCCAACGCGGCTGCTTCGCCGGAAACTGGGCGACTGCTTGCGGTAATGAAATCAACCAGAGTTTCCCGGTCCTGAGACGGAATCACTGACAGGATGTCGTCGTTGTTTTTGCTGGGCTGGGGCATTTTCGCTCTCGTTGCATGACGTTCGGTAATACACTTTAAGGTTGACTGATCGTCTGGCAACTTGTCTAAATGGACAGGTCGTCAGGAGATTCTGTAACTCAGGATTTACAAAACGCCCGGAAACGGGCGGATCTGGCGCACAGGGAACATGTGGGCGGCACGCACTTATGTGGCGAGAAACAGTACAAGATAAGCCTATAGAGCGCGCATCAGGCGCGCCGATGCCCGCGCCAACGGGCAAGGCCGTACTGGACCAGATGTTCATTGAACTTGGCAAACAAGCGCCGGCTGGATTTTCGGCTGGATTGCACATTCGCTATGCGTCACCGCTTGTCTATGTCCGTTCTTATCCAGAAGACTGGATCAGACGGTATGATGAGCATGCCTATGCAATGCGCGATCCGCTTGTGTTCTGGGGTCTCGGTGTCAAAGGGCAGACACGGTGGAGCGAGATCAAACTTCCCGACCCGTTTAATATTTTGGGTCAAGCTCACAAACATGGATTAATCTACGGGGCCATTATTTCCTGCGGCCCAATTACGTCTCGTTCTTTTGTCGGGATGGCGCGCGCCGATCGAGAGTTTTCATCACAAGAAATCGACACAGCGGCCCAACTCACTCAGGCATTGCATGATGCCGCAACGCCCCCGACCGATCTTACCCCCGCGCAGGTAGAGGCGCTGCGGTTGTTGGCGGATGGGGACGCTTTGAACTTATCCGACAAACCCGGTGTCATCAAAGTTTGTGCCGCCCCAGAAGATTTGATTGAAATCACGGCCAAAGACACGCTGCATCTTGTGCGGCTGGCATGGCATTTAGGGAACCG
>JABSSC010000171.1 GCA_013214635.1 Paracoccaceae bacterium
GGCAAGGCTTCATAGATGTGTCCGCCCACGTGCGTCTCAAACACAACGTCCTGGGGTCGGTCGCCCGTGGCGCTAGACACCGAATGGCTCGCAACTGGCCACCACCGGGCAATATCAGCGGTAAACACCTCAAACGCGCGGGACGGAGGCACCGGCACCGTGATCTCTTTTTCAATCAGGGGAAAATCGGTCATTCGGGCGCACCTTCGGTGGCGACGTGGTCTGCAAACGCGCCGAGAACGTCCGACCACATCGCGTCGAGCCACACGCGCAGCGGCGCCAGCCCGGCGGGGTCCGCGTGATAGATTTGCTGTCGACCCTTGCGTTTGGCCGTCACCAGTCCTGCGTCGCTGAGCACCTTGAGGTGCTGCGAGACCGCGGGGCGGCTTACCGGCAGGCGCGCCGCAATATCGGTCACGGATTTCGGGGCACTGGCCACGTCTTCGTAAACAGCCGCGCGCGTGGGGTCGGCAAGTGCGGCAAGGATGTCTTGGCGCGCACCAGACAACTGGGCTTGATTCGCGTAAGTCATGACTTACGCATACGACAAAACCCCCGTCTTTTCAATGTGTCCCTAGACTGAGGCCACTTCGGCGGCGACCGCGTCGACAACCCGCACCATCAGATCTTCGTCTTCGCTTTCCGCCATGACGCGGATAAGCGGTTCCGTCCCCGACTTGCGGATTAACAGGCGACCATTGCCCGCCAACTCAGCCTCGGCAGCAAGGATTGTCTTTTGGACGCTCTCTGCGCCAAGGGGGTCGCTTCCCTCGGTATAGCGCACGTTCTTCAAAAGCTGCGGCACCGGCTCAAACCGTTTGGCTAGCGCGCTGGCCGTCTGCCCCGTGCGCACCATCTCGGCCAGAAACTGAATCCCGGCGACAAGCCCGTCACCGGTCGTCGTATAATCCGTCATCACGATGTGACCCGACTGCTCCCCACCCAGGTTATAGCCACCCGCGCGCATCGCCTCGACGACATAGCGGTCGCCCACCGCTGTCCGCTCCAGCCGGAGCCCTTTGCCCGCCAGATATCGCTCCAGCCCAAGGTTCGACATCACCGTCGACACCAGTGCACCGCCTGCCAACCGGTCCTGTGCCGCCCAGCGCGAGGCAAAAAGCGCCATGATCTGATCGCCATCCGCCTCTTTGCCATTCTCGTCGAGAATGATCACACGGTCCGCGTCCCCATCCAGGCAGATGCCCACATCCGCGCCGTGGGCGATAATGGTTTCCGCCGCCGTGCGGGTCGCGGTTGAGCCACAGTCGAGGTTGATATTGGTGCCGTCGGGCGCCACGCCCACGGGGATCACATCGGCCCCCAATTCCCACAACGCCTCTGGCGCAGCGCGATAGGCCGCCCCATTGGCGCAATCGACAACAACTTTGAGCCCGGTCAGGCGCTGGCCCTTGGGGAAGGTGGTTTTGACATATTCCACATAGCGGCCGCGCCCATCATCGATCCGGCGCGCCCGACCGATGTTATCGGGTTGCGCGGGCGCGATTTCGCCCGAGACGATCGCCTCGATCTCGGCCTCTGCGTCATCCGAAAGCTTGAACCCATCCGGGCCAAAGAACTTGATCCCGTTGTCATGATGGGGGTTGTGGCTGGCCGAGATCATGATCCCGACATCCGCGCGCATCGATCGCGTGAGCAGCCCCACCGCCGGGGTCGGAACGGGTCCCAGCAAGAGCACATTCATGCCCGTCGATGTCAGCCCTGCCGTCAGCGCATTCTCCAGCATATAGCCCGACAGGCGCGTGTCTTTGCCGATCACGACCCGGTGCCCGTTTGCTCGGTCGGTACGGAAAAACCGCCCCGACGCCGCGCCAAGCCGCAAAGCCATTTCCGCTGTCATCGGATAGCTGTTGGCGCGTCCGCGCACGCCGTCGGTTCCGAAGAGTTTTCTGCCCATGATCACTGCCACACTGCTTATTGCGCTTTTGCGGCAGCCTATCACGCCCGCGCCCTCAGGCGAAGGCAACAACGCTTACAGTTTGTTTCAGCTTTCGCCGGAAGCGCCGGGCTGACGATAGAAATGGTGATAACCGATGGTCGCGGTGCGCGGAAACGCGCGCGCCCAGCGGGGGTTCACGGATTTCGTGTGATAATGCGTGGCACCTTCAGTCAGCGGGCGACGCTCTGCCTCGATCACGCTTTCAGCGATCCGCGAAACCATGTCATAGGCGCGCGGCTCGTTGATGATCTCTTTTTTGCCATCGCAGGTATAGCTGAACTGGCACTGATGCAGGCGGCCCGTCCCCTGATTGACGACACCGCAGATGGTGTCGGGGTACTTGGCGCTGTCGACACGGTTCAAGATAACTTCAGCCACGGCAAAGATACCGGCAACGGATTCCCCACGCGCCTCGAAATAGAGCGCTTCGGCGAGGCATTTGCCTTCTGCGTCGAGCGTCGCTTCGGGCTGATCCATGACCCAGTATTTGGAGTAAACGGGGCCAGTGTGGCCTGTCTTGGGGGCAACGAGTTGCTCAAGCCGGACGCGCTGAACTGACGCCAAAGCATCGCGTTCTGCGCTGAACAGGTCGGTCAGTTCATCGGTAAGCGCAACAGTCGGGTTGTTCGACTGGCTTATGACAACGTCAGCATCTGCAGCAGGTGCGAGCCCGATAAACGCGGCACACACCGCCACGACGGCGGGTTTGAAGACCATGGAGCCCCCTCCAAAACGGCAGCCCGGGCACATCCCGGATTAACAGTCTGGTCAGCTATCCGATGCTTAACTGAGGGTAAAGTCGCACAGGGGAAACAGACTGTTTCCAGTGTGTCACCGCCGCAACATGGCAGATTCTTGCCTATTGTTGACGACTTATCAACAGGTAACCCCTGTCAGACTTCGGTTTTATCGACTTTCTCAGCGATGGCAAGGCGCGCAATTGCGAGCCGCGCAACAGGCACGCGATAGGGGGAGCACGAGACATAGTCGAACCCCGCGTTGCGGCAAAACGCGATCGAGTTCGGATCGCCTCCATGCTCTCCGCAGATCGACAGAACCACATCGGGCCGGGTCGAACGCCCGCGTTCTGCGCCGATCGATAACAATTCCCCCACCCCGTCGACGTCCAGGCGATGGAACGGGTCTTCGGCAAACACGCCCTGATTGACATAAGGGGTCATAAAGCGCCCGGCGTCGTCGCGGCTCAGACCATAGGTCATCTGCGTCAGATCGTTGGTGCCAAAGGACAGAAAGGTCGCGTATTGCGCGATCTCATCGGCGCGCAGCGCGGCGCGTGGGGTTTCAACCATGACGCCAAGACGGAAATCAAAGTTCACGCCGGTCTCCGTTCGCACCGCCGCAGCGACACCATCGATCCGCGCACGGATCAATTCAACCTCGCGCTTGGCCGATACTAGCGGGATCATGATCTCTGGGGTCACCGGCGCGCCATGCTTTGCGGTTGCAGCAGCAGCCTCAAAAATCGCCCGCGCCTGCATGTCGTAAATCTCAGGCACCGTGATGCCCAAGCGCACCCCGCGCATGCCCAGCATCGGGTTCACTTCGCTCAGGGCCTCAACCCGCCGCGTGACGGTCGATACCGGCAGATCCAGCGCATCGGCCAAATCGCGCATCGCATCCCGGTTTGAGGGCAGGAATTCATGCAATGGTGGGTCGAACAGCCGGATCACCACCGGGCGACCGGTCATGATCTCAAACATGCGGACAAAGTCTTCGCGCTGCATCGGCAACAAGCGCGCCAGTACCGCCGAACGATCCTCCGCCGTGTCGGCAAAGATCATCTCGCGCATGACGGTCAGTCGGTCTTCGGACAGGAACATATGCTCGGTCCGACAGAGGCCGATGCCGTCGGCGTCAAAGCTTTTGGCGACCCGCGCCTCGCCAACCGTATCGGCATTTACACGCACGCCCACGTCGCGGTGTTCATCGGCCCATCCCAAGAGCGTGCGGAAGGTTTCATCGAGCGCGGGTTCCAACAGGTCCGCCGCACCGGCCAGAACTTCACCCGCCGTTCCGTCCAGCGTGACAAGGTCACCTTCGGCAAAAACGCGTCCATCGGAGGATGTCAGCGTCTTGTCACGACGGTTCAACTTCAGATCTGAAACCCCCACAACACAAGGCAGCCCCAGCCCACGCGCGATCACAGCCGCATGGCTTGTCATGCCGCCGCGTTCGGTCAGGACCCCCACCGACGCGTGCATCCCGCGAATGTCTTCGGGCTTGGTCTCGCGCCGGACCAGAATGCAGGGCTCTTCGCGCGCGTGGCTGGCTTGTGCGGCGCGGGACGAGAAAACCAGTCGGCCTGTGGCCGCGCCGGGGCTGGCGGCGATGCCGCGCGCAAACGCGTCGCGCCGCCCGCGCGGATCAACCTGCGCATGAAGCACATCGCCAATTGCCATCGGTTCGACACGCATCAGCGCCTCGGTCTGCGGGATGATGCCTTCTTGCGCCAGTGCGACTGCAACACGAACATCCGCCCGCGTCGAACGGGGCACACGCACGGCATCCAGCACTCGCAATTCACCGTTGGAAATCGTGAATTCAATCTGCATCTCTTCGCGCAACCGCACGCGACACAAATCGCCATAGTCGATCAGGTTGGAAAACGCGCGCGGCTCCAACTCTTCCAAAGAGGCCCCGCGGGGATCGCGGCTGAGGAAAATCGCGTCGCTCTCTCCGGTCAGCGCCTCGCGCCCCTGACTTTGCGACATGTAGCGGCCCGTGATCTGGGGCTTGCCCGTCACCTCATCGATGAACTGGATCACGCCCGAACCGCTTTCGGGTGGACCAAAGCCAAAGGCCATTTCCTGCACAACCAGGCCGAGACCCGCATCCTCGGGCGCGCCGCGCGCGGTGCGCAGCAATCGGGCGGATGTGCCCTCCCACGCACGGGCCATGGACCGCAGAACATCGGTCAACTGTTTCACCGGGTCTTGCGGGAACGGCTCGTCCGTTTCGTCTTCATAGGCGAATTTCATATCCGCCAGAGCCTGCTCGCTGGCCTGATCCGGCAGATCGAACATGTCGGGATCCAGATGCGCGACGTGCACGGCATAGGCCGCGATGAACCGCATATAGATCGCGTTTGCCGCCTCATGACCGTGGGTGTTGGACAGATCCACGTGGCGCGCATCGTTCATGCCGATGTTCAAAATGGCGCTTGGCCCGCCCCAATCCGGGTCCTCGCTTGAAGGACGCACCGAAAGCAGCGTGCCCGCCGGAAACGCCGCAACCAAAGCCGCGATATCCAGCGTCTCGCCCCGCGCAATCTTGCGCAGCGCGTTAAAGGACAGCGCCATCGTCTGCGGCACCGGCAAATCAAGCCGCACCAACCGCTGCAAACACTTCGCCCGCCCGCCATGGGTGGCGGTCATGATCGGGTCCGTCGGCCCGATGGGGGTAAAGTCATCTACGACGATGTGTTTCTGCACTGCAGCACTCCAAACTGCACACAGCATACGCTTGCATCGCTGTCAGGCAAGCCTGACAGGGGACATGCGGCAATTTTATCCTTCGATGCGCGTCAGGTCCGCCACGGACAGGCAGGTCTGGCGGATGCGGCTGAGCAAATTCAGACGGTTACGGCGAACGATCTCGCTTTCCGCATTGACTTGCACGGCCTCAAAGAACGCATCAATCGGCCCGCGCAGCTCCGCCATAGCCTGCATCGCTGCGGCAAAATCCTCGGCCTTCATGGCCGGTGCGATGGCGGCATCCGCCGCATCAAGTGCCGCAAACAGAGCCTTTTCCTCCGCAGCCTCTGCAAACTTGATGTCCGCGCCATAGGAGTATTCGACCCCGTCCTTCTCTTCCGCCTGCGTCAGGATGTTGTTGGCCCGCTTGAACCCCTGGATAAGGTTCGCGCCATCCTCGGTACCCAGCACGGCTTGCAGGGCCTCGGCTCGATCGACCACGAATTTGATGTCGTCATTGCCTGTGCCCAATCCCAGAATTGCGTCAATAACATCATGACGAAGGCCTTTGTCGCGCAGCGACACCTTGAGACGATCATGGATGAACCCGAGTAAGTCGACAGCCACCTCGTCTGACGCATCAGAATGCTGCGCAAGCCCAGCCCGGATCAGCGCGAGCAGATCGACGTTCAACCCGTTTTCCAACAAAAGCCGAATAACACCCAGCGCCGCACGGCGCAGCGCGAACGGGTCCTTGGACCCGGTGGGTTTCTCGTCGATGGCCCAGAACCCGGTCAGCGTGTCCAGTTTGTCCGCCAGCGCCACAGTCACCGACACCGGCGCGGTCGGCACGTCGTCGGAGGGGCCGAGGGGCGAATAATGTTCTTCACAGGCCGCAGCGACCGCCGGGTCAAGCCCCGCGGCTTCGGCATAATACCGGCCCATCACACCCTGAAGCTCGGGGAATTCATACACCATTTCTGAGGCCAGATCGGCTTTGACAACCGTTGCCGCGCGCTCTGCCAGATCGACATCAGCCCCCACAACCGGCGCAATCTCACGTGCAAGCGCCGCAATGCGCGCGATCCTTTGCGCTTCGGACCCAAGCGCGCTTTGGAACGTCACATGCTCCAACGGGGCCGCCATCCCGGCCAGCCCGACCGTTCCAACCGTGCGCAGGTCGTTCTCCCAAAAGAACTT
>JABSSC010000172.1:0-4955 GCA_013214635.1 Paracoccaceae bacterium
CCCGACGCCGCGTTGGCTGCGCGCCCGGTCACGATGCTCCGGGGTGAGACCGAACAGGTCGAACGCTTTGATCGCACGTTTCTGCACTTAATCCAGCATCAGATACACCATCGGGGCCAAGTGCATGGGATGCTGTAGGTTGCGGGGAGTGCGCCCCCGCAACTGGACGAATTCTATCTCGCGTGGGAGCCGGACCGTGCCTTGCGCGAGGGGGACTTGGACGCGCTAGGGACGTCGGAAGAAAAGATCTGGGGTTCGTGACGCGCCCGGAGGACCCGGGCGCAGTCTTGTATCTTGGATCAGCCCATTTCCTGCTGGCAGGCGACCAGCGCATCGAGAGCTGCATTAAGGTTCGACGCGTTCAGTTGCACCTGAACCTCTGCGCCCGAAGTCGAGAAGATCGTCATCGACCGGCGGTTGCGCAGATCAAACCCAAGCTCTGATCCAGCCGCCAGAACTGTCGCCCCGTGGAACCCCTCACGCGCACCTTGGGCCGCGATACCGATATACTTGTTCGGGCCAATCTCAACGATCACCAACTCATCGGGATTTGCGTTCTCGGGGGCTTCGCCGGGGATCCAAATTGACAGAAATCCCATCGGATCGTCGGGGTTTGCCTCGACCAATGCGGCCTCGGTTCCGATTTGCATAACGATATCCTGGCCGGTTTGGCGTTCGATAAAGCATCCGCCGGTGGCTTGATTGAAAAAGACGTTCCAGCCGCCCGCGCTGCCCTTGGCATCGAAAGGTTGCGCGGTTGCCGCTCCTGTCATCGCGACCAGCGCTGCGGCCGTAGAAATGAACAGTTTCTTCATGAGGGTTCCCTTCCAAATTGGTTTTTTGTCTGAGGTCAGGCTAGGGCAGGTCGTCCTACCGCTCAAGCGCGGTGATGCAATTGACGCCCGTGTCGCAGCGGCTAGGCTGACCTCCGCCGGAATGAGGGAGAACACATCATGACCGAGACGGTGCGTTGGGGCGTGCTGGGGGCAGCGAAGTTTGCCCGCGAACACATGGCCCGGGCCATTCACGCGGCCGAAGGCGCTGATTTTGCCGCACTGGCAACCTCGGATCCGGCCAAGGCCGCACCTTTTGCGGCGTTTCGCCCGGGGCTCAAAGTCCATGGCAGCTATGAGGCGCTTTTGGCGGATCCCGAAATCGACGCGGTCTATATCCCGCTGCCCAATCACCTCCATGTGGAATGGACGCTCAAGGCGTTGGAGGCGGGCAAGCATGTCCTTTGTGAGAAACCCATCGCCATGGAAGCGGCCGAGATTGATGCCCTGATCGCGGCGCGCGATGCGACCGGGCTTTTTGCGTGCGAGGCGTACATGATCGTCCACCACCCGCAGTGGCAGCGCGCGCGGCAGCTTTATCGCGAGGGCGCGATTGGGACGCTTAAGCACGTGGAAGGCGTGTTTTCCTACAACAATGCGGCAGACACGCAAAACGTCCGAAATCGACCGGAAACAGGGGGCGGTGGCCTTCCTGATATCGGGGTCTATACGATTGGATCAACGCGGTTTGTAACCGGGCAGGAGCCGCTGGAAATCACCCATTCTGACATCGATTTTGAAAACGGCGTCGATGTGCTGGCGCGGACGTCGGCCCGGTTTGATGGGTTCTCCGCCCATTGGGTCAATTCGATGCGGATGCACCCCATTCAGGACATGATTTTCATCGGAGATGCAGGCATACTGAAGCTCTCGGCGCCGTTCAACGCCAACGTCTTTGGTCCGGCAATCCTTGAGGTCCACCGCAACACGCATGCGGGTCCGGGGGCTGAGGTGACATATGAACGCTTCCCCGCGGCCAACCAATACGTGCTTCAGGTCGAAGCGGCCTGCCGCGCGATCCGCGACGGTGCCCCGTTTGCGTGGTCACTGGAGGAGGCCAAGGGCACTCAGGCCGTGATTGACGCGGTCTATGCCAAAGCGCGGGAGGGTTAGTTCGGCAGCGCCCCAATCACCGCCTTGGCCAGCGGCAGGGACGAATACCCCCGGTCCGACGGCGTCAGGCCAAGGCGCACGATGACAAGGTCATGGGACGGGAAAATCCCGATCGACTGACCATCATGCCCACGCAGCCAGACCGAGTCCTCAAACGGTTGCTCCGCGCCGGGGGCATCGAGCCACAAGTGGCCGTTGGCATATGACCCGTCCGAGACTTTCACAGGCTGGAACATCCAATCCGTGTACCCTTCCGGCAGGATCTGCTGCCCGTTCCATGTGCCGCCTTGCAGCAGGAATTGCCCAAACCGGGCCCAGTCCCGCGCGGTCGCGTACATGTAGCTTGAGCCAACGAACGTATTCGTCGCATCGGTTTCCATAACAGCCGACCCCATGCCCAGCGGGTCAAACAGCGCCGTCCGGGGATAGCTCAGGCTGTCGCCCTCCACCTGATCCTGCCAGACGCGCGACAAGAGCGTCGAGGTGCCGGAAGAATAATTAAAGACCGCGTCCGTTGCCGCTTCGGCCTCGTTGCCTGAGGCAAACCCGGTCATGTCATCGACCAAATACAGCATCTTGGTCACGTCCGAGACGTTGCCATAGCCTTCGTTCCAGCGCAGACCGCTTTCCATGCCCAGCATGTCGGCGACCGTGATGTCGCGGCGGTCGTCCGTGGCCCAGTCGGAATAGGTGTCCGACACCGGGTCGGTCAGCGCCATGTCGCCCGATTGCACCATCGTGCCGATCAGGGCCGCTGTCACTGTTTTGGTCATCGACCATCCCAAAAGCGGGGTTTCCGGCCCAAAACCCGCACCATAGCTTTCACCTGTGATCCGTCCGTTATGAACAACGACCACGGCACGGTGGCCTTCTCCCAACAGGTCTTTGTCGGAGAGAGCCGCGGTTAGGGCTGCGTTCTGAGCGGGCTCAACGCGGTTACCGGCGGGCCAGATACTGTTGGTAAAGGCGCTGGTGACCGGAAGCTCGATATCGCTCAAATCTGCGGCATGGATGTTGGTGCAGCCCAAGCCCGTCCGATACTGCGAAACGGCGGGTGCAAGCACGCCGAAAAGATGTGCCTCAACCGTTTGCGCGTCTTCGTCAACGCTGACCGAGACATGGCGCAACAGCGGGTGACCGGGGGCCTGCACGTCGACCGCGAGAACCTCGTCCGCGTCGCGACCGGCAATGAACACGTTCGAACAGACCATCTTGGCCGAATAGTTCGTGCCGACGCGCAGCACATCGGGGGGGGCGAAAAACAGATACCCCGCAGCAGCGATGACGACCGCCAGCAGCGACCACAAAACGACCTTTAGTACACGCACACCGGAACCCTCTCGCAGACTATCCTGTCAGAGTGCCAAAGCGCGCGGAGAGGGGCCAGTGGCGACGCTGCGTCAGTCTTCCATCGCTTCCAGTTGATCGATGAAGCCCGAGATCATGCTCAGACCCTTGTCCCAGAAGGCAGGGTCCGAAGCATCAAGACCGAAGGGCGCCAAAAGCTCCTTGTGGTGCTTGGATCCACCGGCCTTTAACATCTCGAAGTATTTCTCCTGAAAGCCCGGATCGCCTTCCTCATAGACCGCGTAAAGCGCGTTCACGAGGCCGTCGCCAAACGCATAGGCGTAGACATAAAAGGGCGAGTGGACGAAATGCGGGATATAGGCCCAGAAGTGTTCGTACCCTTCGGCAAATGTGAACGCGGGCCCAAGGCTTTCGCCCTGCACGCTCATCCACAGCGCACCGATGTCTTCGGGCGTCAGTTCGCCCTCCCGCCGGGCGTCGTGGAGTTTGCATTCAAAGTCATAGAACGCGATCTGACGGACGACCGTGTTGATCATATCCTCGACCTTGCCCGCCAAGAGAACCTTGCGCTGGGTGTCGTCCTTGGCCTCGGTCAGCAGTTTCTTGAACGTCAGCATCTCACCAAAGACGCTCGCCGTTTCCGCCAGTGTGAGCGGGGTTGAGGCCAAAAGCTCGCCCTGACCGGCGGCCAGAACCTGATGTACGCCGTGGCCCAGCTCATGCGCCAACGTCATCACATCACGCGGTTTGCCAAGGTAGTTCAGCATCACATAGGGGTGCACGTCCACGACCGTGGGGTGCGCAAAGGCGCCCGGTGCTTTGCCGGGTTTGACGCCTGCATCAATCCAGCCATCGGTAAAGAACGGCTTTGCGATCTTGGCCATTTCGGGGTCGAAATCGGCGTAAGCGTCCAGAACCGTGTTGGTCGCGGTGTCCCAATCGACGGTCGAGGTGTCTTCCATCGGCAAGGGGGCGTTGCGGTCCCAGACCTGCATCACATCAAGGCCCATCCACTTGCGCTTAAGCTCATAATAGCGATGCGACAGCTTGGGATAGGCGTTGACCACGGCGTTGCGCAGCGCCTCGACCACTTCGGGTTCCACATGGTTTGACAGGTGCCGCCCGGCCTGCGGGCTGGGCATCTTGCGCCAGCGGTCTTCGATTTCCTTTTCCTTGGCCAGCGTGTTGTGGACGCGGGCAAAGAGTTTGATGTTCTCGCCAAAAACGCGGGCCAGCTCGTGCACTGCTGCCTCGCGCTGGGCGCGGTCGGGTTCGGTCAGGAAATTGAGCGTCGCCTCAAGGTTCAACTCCTCCCCGTCGATGGTGAAGGTCAACCCGGCAATCGTTTCGTCAAAAAGCCGGTTCCACGCGGCTGAGCCAACGGTGGACTGGTCATGGAGGAATTGTTCCAACTCGTCCGACAACTGGTGGGGCTTCATTGCGCGCAAGCGGTCGAAAATCGGCTTGTAGCGGGCGAGGTCGGCATTGGCGGCGAAGTGCGCTTCAAGCACGGCGTCGTCGATGCGGTTGATCTCCAGCGAATAGAACACCAGCGGCGTGGTGAACGTGGTGATCTTGTCCTGCGCGTCGGCCATGAACTTGGCGCGCTCGGCATCGGTGGTGATCTGGTAGTAGCGCAAGCCCGCATAAGACATCAAGCGCCCTGCGATGATGTCGATGTCTTCATAGCGTTTGACAGCC
>JABSSC010000172.1:4965-6566 GCA_013214635.1 Paracoccaceae bacterium
CAGACCTGCAAAGGACATAATCCGCCCCGCAACCACGTCGATCTTCTCGTACCGCTGCACGCAGTCCAACATGCCCGCTGCGTCAAGATCGGCCAGCTTGCCCTGATAATCGGCGGCGAACTCGGCGCAGGCCGTCTCAAGCCAGCCCATGTCGCGCGCGAACTCCGGCGCGTCCGGTGCGGCATAGAGATCGGTCAGGTCCCAATCGGGAAGGTTCCCAAGCTCTTTCGAACCGCCGGCATCGGCATCATAGGTCGGGCGCGTGGTGGGGATCATGGCAGGGGCTCCGTTTGGCGTTTGGAACAGAGGTAATGCGGCGTTGCGTGGGCCTCAAGCCGTGGGATGCCTGCGGCGCAGGTATTTTTGGACCAATGAAGGGGGTGGGGCGCCTTAAGGCAGGATCATCGCGTAGTTGGCGTGGTCCGTTAAGACGTGCTGTGCGCCGGCATCTGTACGGACAATGACGAAGGCAAAATTGTGCAAGAAGCCAAGTGGCAGTTCCACTTGTCGCCAGCCGTAGGTGACGTCGCAAATCTCGCCGCAAAGCCCCTTGATTTGGTTGCGGATATCAACCGAAGGCAAGGTGTGATTAACGCCAGAGCCGTTTGAGTAGACGTCGGCGAGAGCGTAGTAGATGTAGGTGTTCACGCTGTAGCCACGCTCTGCAAGAAGTTCGTGGATTTCGTCGAAATCGGTTGTTTCCAGAACGCGCTGAATTTCGTCCACGGCAAATCGGTTGGGGTGGGTGGTCCAGACGAAATACGCGATCCAAACAACCGCTCCAGCGATAAGCAAGCCAATGATTTTGAAGAAGGTTTTCACCATTTGAGTATGGGCGCCGATCGTAGCCTTTGCAACCGAACACACACTTGCAATTGCTGCGTTGCGGCGTAGATTTCGGCCATGCCCGCGCCAATGACCATTGATCTCGACGCCGTTGCCCACACACCGCTAGAGGATGTGCAGGGGTTGACCATTGGCTGTTTTCTGACCTCGGTCGGGTTGGTGTTTCTGACCCATCTGGGGTTTCTGACGGGTCAGACGGCGGGGATTGCGTTGCTGATCGCCTATCCCATGGGGTGGTCCTTTGGGGTTGTATTTTTCCTGATCAACCTGCCGTTTTACGTCTTTGCCTATCTGCGCCTGGGGTTGGAGTTCACGCTCAAAAGCCTCTTTTGCGTGACGGCGGTGTCCGTCCTGTCGGATTACCTGCCGCTTTATATCGTATTTGAAAGCCTCAACCCCATCATTGGAACACTGGTCTTTGGGGTGACCGTGGGTTTGGGCCTTCTGGCCTGCTTTCGGCACAAAGGGTCGCTTGGCGGGCTGGGGGTTCTGGCGCTCGTCATTCAGGACCGCACCGGGTTCAAGGCGGGGTATGTCCAGCTTTTGGTGGATGTGGCGATCTTTGCCGTCGCGGTGTTCATCTTCCCCGCCTCGGTCGTCGCCTATTCGCTGCTCGGCGCGGTCGTGCTGAACGGGGTGATCGCCTTCAACCATCGGCGGGACCGGTACGTGGCGACTTAGGCTCTGGACCTATAAACGGGGCGCGGCTTCAACGGCAGCTTTGACCCAGAGCAGACACTGGCGAAAAATGCGGC
>JABSSC010000173.1 GCA_013214635.1 Paracoccaceae bacterium
GATCCCGCTCATCGCGGTCGTGGTGTACGAGGTCATCTCGCGAAACTCTTTCGCCATTCTTCAGGATGCAGGTTTTGAGGACCTTGCCCGGTCACTTGGTCTCGGACCCACACTGTGGGTCTACGACACAAGCCGAATGCTTGCGGGTGTGCTGTTTATGGCGGCAGCTGGTTATGGCCTGATGCGCGGTGTGCATATCCGCGCGGACTTCCTCTATCGCGCCTGGAAGCCCAAGACGCAGGCAACTGTCGACGCGCTGTTGTATTTGTTTTTCTTCATTCCTTCGATGATCTTCTTCACCGTGGTGGCCGCGCAATTCTGGTGGCTGGCGTTTTCCACCGGAGAGACGATGCAGATCGATAGCGCGTGGGGGCCCCTTTTGTGGCCGGCGCGTACCGCTATGCCAGTGGGTGGTTTCCTCCTGCTGATCCAGGGCATTCCGGAAATCTTCCGCGCGTTCCACAAAATGGGCAAAGAACGTGAGCGGATTTTCATTCGCTTTTTGCCGATCTATCTGGTGGCGCTGATTTGGTTGGTTTTGGCCGTGTTCGTTCCAGATATCGTTCCGGGCGGAGCGTGGTTCAGCGATTTGATGAGCGCGCGCCCGAGTTTGGACAAGCCGACGATCGGTTTGATCATGCTGGTTGCGATGTTCTTTGTGATCTTCATCGGGTTCCCGATTTCGTTCACGTTGATCTTCCTAGCTTTTGTGTTCGGCATCTGGGGCGCGAACTTTAAGCTGACGTCGCTTCTGATGACGCTCAACACCAACTCGACCATGCTCAACGATCAGCTGATGGCGGTACCGCTGTTTGTGCTGATGGGCATCGTGATGGAACAGGCGGGCCTGATGGAGCGGCTGTTCGCGTCGATCCAGATGATCATGGCGCGGGTACGCGGCGCGCTCTTTATTGCGGTGCTGGTGGTGTCCACGATCTTTGCCGCAGCTACCGGCATCGTAGGGGCATCGGTGACGATCCTCGGCATTATGGCCGGCGCGACGATGAGCCGGTCGGGATACAACGTCCAATTGGCGGCGGGCACAATTACTGCGGGCGGGACACTTGGAATTCTGATCCCGCCGTCGATCATGCTGATCGTGATGGGTCCGGTGCTTGAGGTGTCGGTGCTCGACCTCTTCCGGGCCGCCTTTGTGCCAGGAGCGTTGCTGGCATCGCTTTACCTGATCTACACGCTCGGTCGTTGCTGGCTGAACCCAAGCCTTGGCCCAATCCTTTCGGAAGAGGATCAGCCGGTCACATCAAATCGTTACGGCATCGAAGTCGTCTTGATCAGCGTCGGCGTTCTGGCGGTCTGCCGCGTGTTCGGTTGGGCACTTGGTGGCGCGTTTGCTGGCACCGTTCCCTTTGCGGGGCTCTTGGTGACGCTGGCTGCTTTGGGAATTGCCTATCTGGCCTATCGCAATCTCAATGTCCTTCGCATCGTCGCGCCGATTGTCATTCTGGGGCAGATGGCGATCTCTGCGATGGCCATTCTGGGCGGGGAAGTCTCAGTGGCCGGTTTGGTCGTCAGCGCGGCATGGCTGTTGTTGATGACAGTCGCGGGATACCTGATCCTGCCGCTCTATCGCGCTGACGCGGCGGAGAAATTCTTCTTCTCAGATCTATGGGACGAATTCTTCCAAGGCCTAATGCCACCAACTATCCTGATCAGTTTCGCACTCGGTTCGATCTTGCTTGGGTTCGCGACGCCTGCAGAAGCGGCCGCGATGGGGGCGTTCGGTGCGATCCTTCTCTCGATGGCCTATCGTAAGTTCACGTGGAACGGGTTCCGCGACTGCCTGATCAAATCGCTGGAAATCACCGTTCTGATCATGTTCCTCGTTGCGGCTTCGAACTTCTTTGGGGCCCAGTTCTCAAGTCTTGGCACGCCAAAGATGATGACCGAGGCGCTGCTTGCGCTGGATATGTCGCCTTACATGGTTCTTATCCTGATCATGGCGCTGGTCTTTCTCCTGGGTTGGCCGCTTGAATGGGTGCCGATCGTTTTGATTGTTGTGCCGATCTTGTTGCCGACGGTGATCGCGCTCGATTTGCCGGGCTTTGACAGCACCTATGACATGCTTGTCTGGTTCGGGATATTGGTGGCGGTGAACTTACAAACCGCTTGGCTCAGTCCGCCCGTGGCGCTCTCGGCCTACTTCCTCAAAGGCGTCGTTCCGAACTGGGATCTCAAAGACATCTATCTAGGCATGATGCAGTTCATGGTCATCCAGTTGATCGGTCTGATCCTGCTGTTCATGTTCCCGCAACTGGTACTTTGGCTGCCACGAGTAATGGCCGGGGGATAGGATCACCCTAAGCGAAGGGTTTGGGTTTCGGTCGCTTTTCGCCGCGATCCCAGATCATATCGTCTGCGGATAACGCAAGCTCAGGGCAGCTCAGCTTCGGTTGGGCTGCCCTGTTCAATTAATCGTTCTGGTCAGGTTTTGCTTGGGTTTGCTCCCATCGTGGATTGCAGATGCAACTCCGATCTGACGCGCTCCAGTACCCTTTTTTGAGACTTTTTTGTTCGAAACACTTGCCGAAACCGGTTTCGTAGCGGAATTTCGAGATAGGGAGGGCGAATCGGGATGCAAAATGCTCGAGAAGCGCCGGGAAACAAACATGCGACGGGACGGGTCACCATAATTGACCTGGCCGAGCATCTGGGTCTGGCAAAAGGCACCGTCAGCCGTGCGTTAAACGGCTATCCCGATATTTCGGACGGCACCCGTTTGCGCGTCCGCAATGCCGCTGATCAGCTTGGATACCGCCCGCTTAGCCATGCCCAGGCCATTCGCACCGGTCGTGTTCGCTCAGTCGGTCTGGTTCTTCAGATGAACGAACATGATGGACACCGTCCCTTTGTCGCAGACTTCCTTGCCGGAGTTTCGGCCGCGGCGTCCGCGGAAGATTGGAGCCTGACTGTCGCGACTGCGTCGAGCGACGCGGAAACGCTCAAACTTCTTGATCGTCTAGCGCAGGAAAAGAAAGCGGATGGGTTCATCCTTCCTCGTACACGGCTAGACGATCCCCGCGTGAACCGTCTGCGGGAGACAGGAACACCCTTCGTCCTTTATGGCCGCACCGACGATCTGACCGGCTGCGCGTGGTACGACATCGAAAGCGAAGCCGCCATGGCTCAGGCCGTGGCGCATCTGGTGGCGCAAGGTCATACGCGGATCGGTTTCGTTCCGGGTGCAGAGGGCTACACCTATTCGAAGCTTCGCTTGGAAGGGTATCTTGCCGGTCTCACGGGCGCTGGGATTGCCTTTGATCCTGAGTTGATTGCCGCCTCTGCCGTCGCGCGTGAAGACGGCGCTGCGGCGGTGGGCGTGCTGCTTGATTTACCGAATCCGCCGACCGCTATCTTGTGCTCGGTCGATGCGGCCGCAGCGGGAACGTATGACGCGGCCCGACGCCGGGGTTTGAAAGTCGGCTCTGATCTGTCGGTGATTTCGTATGATGGGGCCCCTGAATCGCAATACCTCGATCCGCCGCTGTCGACATTCACGGTCGATGTGCGTGCAGCAGGTGAGCGGCTTGCCAATATGTTGATCCGCCAGTGTCGTGGCGAGGATCCCGAAACGCTTCGAGCGCTCGCTCAGGCAACCTTTCGCAAGGGGGGGTCGGATGGCCCGGCACCTCATGCGGCTTAACCCATAAACGTCTCATATCCTTAGGGAGGAAAAAGGTATGACGAAAATGACGAAACTTATGACAGGGACAGCCATGGTGCTCAGCCTGTCGGCAGCGGCGGTGTCGGCTGACACGCTGCGCTTCTGGACGACGGAAGAGCAGCCAGAGCGTCTTGCTAAGCAAGAAGAGATGGCGGCGCAGTTTGAAGCCGCGACCGGAACCGAAGTTGAGGTCATTCCTGTATCGGAATCTGATCTTGGAACGCGTGCAACGGCGGCTTTTGCTGCGGGCGACCTGCCAGACGTGATCTACCACACTCTGCAGTACGCATTGCCTTGGGCCGAGGCTGGCATCCTTGATACCGAAGCTGCAACCGAAGTGATCGAAGCACTGGGTGCCGACACTTTCGCACCGGGTGCGATCGCGATGGCCGCCTATGAGGGCGACACCGCGTCTGTTCCAGTGGATGGCTGGACACAAATGGTTGTCTACCGCAAGGACCTGTTCGACGCGGCCGGCCTCGAAGCGCCCACAAGCTATGCCAACGTGTTGGCCGCTGTCGACGCGCTGCACAATCCGCCAGAAATGTACGGTTTCGTGGCCGCGACCAAGGTCGACGAGAATTTCATGAGCCAGGTTCTAGAGCATGTGTTCCTTGCCAACGGCGTGTCGCCTGTTGGGCCGGACGGGTTCCAGCCGCTTGATGAAGCCAAGACAACCGAAGTTCTGGAGTTCTACAAGGCCATCGCTGAAGCGTCGCCTCCGGGTGATCTCTACTGGGATCAGTCGCGCACGCTCTACTTCTCTGGCAACGCGGCAATGATCATCTGGTCACCGTTCATCCTTGATGAACTGGCCGGTCTGCGCGACAGCGCTCCGCCAACCATCACCGATGATCCAACATCGGGCGAGCTGGCGTCGAAAACCGGTATCGTGACGAACTTCTCCGGTCCATCGAACCCCGATGGCGCGGCTTGGGGTGACATCCGCTACTTTGGTATCACGGCTGATGCTGACACGGACGCCGCAATGGATTTCGTGAAGTTCTCGGTTGATGAGGGCTATGGTCAGACGCTGTCGATCGCACCTGAAGGTAAGTTCCCTGTGCGTGCTGGCACGGCCGACGATCCAACGAAGTTCAAGGATCTCTGGGCAACCCTTCCAGTTGGCGTAGATCGCAAAGCGCCGCTTGGTGATCTCTATGATGCCGAGATGATCAACGAGATCGTCGGTGGTCTTGATGTTGCTCAGCGTTGGGGCGTGGCCGAAGGCCAACTCGCGCTGGCATCGAAGATGATCAACAGCCAGGCAATCAACCGCGTCGTCCGTCAGTATATCGACGGTGAGCTTGACGCTGCGGCGGCTGTCGCCGCGATGAACGACGAGCTTTCGGGAATTTAATCCCACAAAGCTGACCCGGGCCGCCCCAATTGCGGGGCGGCCCAATCAGACAACCCGAGACTGGACCCATGGAACCGACACCCCCGACCGGCACTACGCCGATGGCTCGGCGCGAGGCTCGTTTGGCTTGGAGCCTGCTAGCCCCCACAATGATCAGCGTCGCTCTTGTCGTTGTTCTGCCGCTGATCGCGATCTTCTGGATCAGCTTCAAACCGATTGGCCTTGCTGATTTACGACCACCGGCTGCGATCGTCAGCGAACGCATTCGCGGCGAAGGCGATGACATGCGGGTCGAGTACCGCGTGCGCAACTCCAGCCAATCTGATCAGGTCACGGAAGTCTTTTTTGTCGATGATCTTCCTGCCGGAATGACCATTGCAGGTGATCTTCCTGCGGGATGTTCGGTCGCTGGGTCGCGTCTAACCTGTGAGGTTGGGACGCTCGACGGTGGGTACAACGAACGCATCCGCATTCCAGTTATGGCCGACGACGCCGATGCAGCAGAGGAAGCCGCCGAGGCGAGCGAGCCCGAGGTTTCCGGTCGGTCCGACAGTATCCTCACAAACACCACGTTCACGCTCGACAACTTTGCCCGCGTCTTTGACGGTGACGAGTTCTGGGGCGTTCTGGGCGTGACGCTTTTCTACACGGTCTTCGGCACCATCGGTGCGCTGGTCGTGGGGCTCTTCGCGGCGATGCTCCTGAACAAGTCCTTCCGTGGTCAGGGCATCCTGCGGGGGCTCTATCTGTTCCCCTATGTGGCGCCGATTATCGCGGTCGCATTTTCATGGCTGATCCTGTTCGACCCGTTCTCTGGGTCGGCCAATGCGCTTTTGGTGCAGATGGGCGTGACGGATGAAGCCATCAACTTCTTTGGTGAACGCCCTCTGGCATTGATCATGGTCACCGTGTTCGAGATCTGGCGGTACTTCCCGCTGTCGTTCCTGTTCATCCTAGCGCGGATGCAGTCGATCGACACGGACATGTATGAGGCTGCCGATATGGATGGCGCCTCACCGTTCCAGAAGTTCTGGTACCTCAGCCTTCCGCAGCTCTTGGGTGTGCTCAGCGTTCTGTTCCTGCTGCGCTTCATTTGGACGTTCAACAAGTTTGACGACATCTTCCTGCTGACAGGCGGTAACGCCGGAACGCGGACGCTAACGGTGAATGTCTATGAACAGGCGTTTGCGGTGTCCAACATCGCGGTGGCGGTTGTGATTTTCCTCTGCCTCCTCACCTTCTCGATCTTCTTCTTCAAATTCATGAGCCAGGAGGAAGGACTGTGAAACTGTTCTATCACGGATACATCACCGGCCCGATCCTCGGCGCTTTGTGGACCTTCACGATCGCGACGACTGTTGCCATCGCCATGAGCTTTGCCACGGGCGAAGCGTTTCGCCCGGCATTGATCTGGTCACTGGTGATTGGTGCTGGGTT
>JABSSC010000174.1 GCA_013214635.1 Paracoccaceae bacterium
GTCTCGACACCCCCGTCGATCTCGTTCCCATGGAGGAGACAGAAGAAGAGAAAGCCGAAGGCACCAAGGGAAAGACGCCGCGCCTCTTTCGCGTCATTCTTAGCCTCACTATCTACGCGCTGATCGGAGCAATGGTTTTCGGATTGTTGGGACAGCAAATTTGGTCTCACCTGAGCAGGATCTCGGTCGGTCAGGCACGAGTGGTCGCAGAACTGGTCGAGCATCATGCGCCCGTCGGATCTTACGTTGAAAAGATTCTCGTCGCTGAGGGAGATGTGGTCAAACAAGGCGATACGCTTGTGAAACTCACAAGTCCTGACCACAGCTCGTCGCTGACAGAAATCCGTTCTGATCTTAAACGCGTAGAGGGGGATGTGCGGCAGGCGCGACGCGCACTTGAGTTGCATCTCGAAGGTCTTGACGATGCTCGGCGTGATTTTCTGCAAGTTTTAGACCGCGCCATCGCGGCGCGGCGGCAAAACGACTTTCTCGCTAACTATGATATGGGCGAGGTTCGGCGCGCACTACGCGCTTTGGAGCTTTTTGACGCAGAGGTGTCTCAGGCCGAAGGTGATTTTCATGCCAGGCGCGCGTTCTTGATGGACATCCTGCGCCAACGTAAGGACGAACTCAGTCAGCTCAAACGGGAGCTTAGCGCCGAAAAGAGCATTGGGGGGGCCGCAGACATCGTAGCAACGGAAGACGGTGTGATCACTGAACTTCCAGTCTTTAGAGACCAGTTCCTCTCCCGTGGTGATGTCGCTCTCACGCTTGAGACGGATGGTCCACGCCATGTCGTAGGATGGCTCGATGAAGGCCTGGCAGCAGCCGTCTTTCCAGGCATGAAGGCGAAAATGGTCGCCAATAGCGGCGGGCAGACGCGGCTTATCCAAGGCAAAGTCGTCGAGATTGCCGCTATGGCCAATCCCGATCTAAGCGGCGCCTTTGGGCTTCGCGTATTGGTTCTTCCTGCCGATTGGGTTGCGCGGGATGCTCCGGAACTGCTTCAGCCTGATGCGCCAATGGAACTCTCGCTTGAACGTAGCCGACCATGGCTCAACAAGCTCAGGGAGCTGATCAATGTACGCTCCTGAATCAGACTATGCCTTCGATAAGGACCTAACAGAGCGTTTACGTACCTACGGTGCGCCAGTGAAAAAGGGATTGCAGAAATGGTCATTTGGGCAGCTATTCATGCTGATCGCAACAATGGTCGTGTTGATCTACCTGCTCGTTACCACGAACAATCGTTTTTTTCAGCCTGACGTGCTGCACGTAACCCTTGTGATCGGTTCTCTCGGTATCTGGCGTTTTGGGTGGTGGTTCACCCATGCGGTTCGTGCGGAGATTTATCGCAAGTTCAAATGGCCAGTCATGCGCGATCAGGCCAATGACGTTTGGCAGTCGGGTTGGAGGCCGCGCCGGCTACACATCCAGATGACGACCTATTACGAGGAGCCTGCGATCACCAAGCGCGTCATCGGATCGATCCTCGGCCAGATCCGGCGCGAGAAGATACCCACGACTCTATGTATCGGAACAGGGTCTTCTTATGACGAATTGATTATCCGGTCTTTCGTGGAAACCCATGCGCAGGACATTCCGGACGACCTTGCCGAACTCGTTTTCATTCGACAAAACCAACCGGGCAAGCGAATGGCAATCGGCCTGATCTTGCGCGCGATCAATCGCAATGGTGTTGATCCGGATGATTTGGTGATTTTCATGGATGGCGATGCGCTGTACGGCGACGACGTTCTGGAAAAGACACTCTCGATGTTCGGTGCAGACTCTGAGCTTCAAGCTTTGACGACGGATGAAGAGGTCATCTGTTACGGCCCGAAGTGGATTGCCAACTGGCTCGACATGCGGTTCGCCCAGCGTCGCCTCGCAATGCAAAGCCATGCGATGTCGGACAAAGTCTTAACACTGACGGGGCGCATGAGCGTATTTCGCGCCCAGCACATGCTGAGCGAAAAGTTTATCCGCACGATTGAATCCGACCATCTGGACCACTGGCTTTGGGGGCGGTTTCGCTTCCTTTCAGGGGACGACAAATCGACTTGGTATCACATGCTGACCTGCAAATCGAAAATGACATACGTCCCGGACGCGACGGTCTATACGATTGAAGTCATCAAGGAAAATGGGCTTGAGCGGATGGTTCAAAACTTCCGCCGCTGGTCCGGCAACATGTTGCGCAACGGCAGTCGTGCGATTGCTTTAGGGCCTCGAACTGTAAAGCCGTTCATCTGGTGGTGCATCGTCGATCAGCGCATCGCGATGTGGACAATGATGGTCAGCCCAACGCTTGCCATTCTCGCAGCCTTTGTCGATCCCGCATATCTCTGGAGCGCGCTGATTTGGGTAATGTCCTCTCGGGTAGTGCTCTGTCTGTTTCTCTACCGCTACAGCAGGACGGTAGATCTGAGCTGGCCTTTCATTCTCTACTTCAACCAGGTGATCAATGCGTCAGTGAAGATTTATATGATCTTTCACCTGTCCAAGCAAAAATGGTCGAACCGCGGAAATCAGTCCTCTGGCGGCAGCGATGGATTTGTCGCAAAGGCACAGAATTGGACGGCAAAGGCGCAACTCGTCACGGCGGTCGCGACCTTCGTCACGCTGCTAGCGATTCACATCGGCGCGTTGCCTGCACCGACTTGGTTCTGACCCTATCCCTACGGATAGCGGCCTCCACTTTTTCGACCCTTCACCCCCCTCTAGGACAGCAGATGTTCCCAAGATCGGTCGGCATTGTGGGCTCAAAACAGATAGTCCCAAGGAGAACAGTCATGATTATCCCCGTTATCCTCGCTGGAGGTTCTGGCACTCGTTTGTGGCCGGCATCGCGCAAGAGTTATCCCAAGCAATTCACTGAACTGGCTGGCGCCGAAACCCTTTTTCAAAGCACAGTCAAGCGCCTAAGCGGCGAGAGATTTGCCGCCCCGACCGTTATTACCGGCAACGATTTTCGTTTCATCACCGCAGAGCAATTGGATGATGCTGGTATTAACGACGCCGAAATTCTGCTGGAACCGATGGGTCGCAACACTGCACCTGCCATTCTGGCTGCGGCACTGCGCCACGAGTCCAACCCTGACGCTATCCTGATGGTCTCACCCTCTGACCATCAGATCGCGGACGAGGCCGCGTTCTTGGAAGCCGTCCGCATCGGCGAGAAAACCGCTGCGCAAGGCAACCTTGTGACGTTCGGGATCACCCCAGACAGCCCGGAAACCGGGTACGGATACCTTGAGCTGTCGGAGTATGCCTCTAACGGCAAAGCGCAGCCCCTCAAGTCTTTCGTTGAAAAGCCAACCGCAGCTGTTGCCAAAGAAATGCTCAAAGGAGGTCGACACCTTTGGAACGCCGGCATTTTCATGTTTCGGGTCGGGACGATCATCGAAGCTTTCGAAGTGCTTGCGCCGCGGCTCGTCATGCCGGTACGCGCCGCACTTGCGGCGGGGAAGACCGACCTTTGCTTTTTCCGTCTCGGCGAACAGGCATACGCGCGTTGCGAAGACATCTCGGTTGATTTTGCGATCATGGAAGTCGCTGATGCCCTGACTGTTGTGCCGGTCGAGTGTGGTTGGACCGATCTCGGTTCTTGGCGTTCGGTCCACGGTGCCTCTGATCACGATGCTCAAGGCAACACGGTCCAAGGCGATGCGATGCAAATCGACTGCAAGAACACCATGCTGAAGTCAAACTGCTCAGATACCAAGCTGGTGGGCCTCGGTCTTGAAAACATCGCGGCCATCGCCACTGAAGATGCAATCCTTGTGGCAAATCTAGATGACAGCGAGCGCGTCAAGGAAGTTGTTGCAGAGCTAAAGATCCAAGATTCACCGCAAGCAGAGGGCTTCCGTCGCTGCCACCGCCCGTGGGGTTACTACGAGACGCTCTCACTTGGAGAACGCTTCCAGGTAAAGCGCATTATGGTCAAGCCAGGGGCAGCGCTTAGCTTGCAGAGTCATGTGCACCGTGCCGAACACTGGGTCGTCGTTGAAGGAAGTGCGCATGTCACGGTCGATGAAGACGTATCGCTCATCACTGAAAACCAATCAGTCTACATCCCGCTTGGGGCCGTTCACCGGTTGGAAAACCGAGGCAAGGTGCCACTGAATTTGATTGAGGTTCAGTCTGGAGCCTACCTGGGAGAAGACGACATCATCCGCTACGAGGATGTCTACGCCAGAACAGACAATACCAAAGCTGCCTAACCTGTCCCTCCAACTAAGGCAGTGCCCGCGATGCCAATTTAGCAAGGCATCGCGGGCTTTTTTTGTCTGTTCGACATGAATTCATGGCCACCTATCCAAAAGAACAGTCCGCACACTCCTTTGGAAAACACATTAGCCTTTCGCGCAAAAGCCTTATTGGTTTCAGCGGGTTAGACAGAATTCAACACAACGTTCCGTTATCTTGAAAGGCGAATAAAATGTTGGATCTCAGCCCCATAGACTTCTCACTGGTCAATATCGAAGCCGTTTTCCCTGCGACTGAAAAGGTCGCCATTTCGGTCGTCGGTCTTGGTTATGTCGGTGCCGTTTCGACGGCGTGCCTCTCCAGTCTCGGACACCGGGTTGTCGGCGTTGATATTGACCCGGCAAAGGTCAAAGACATTGCCGCGGGTCGTTCTCCAATCCACGAAAAAGACCTTGGTCGACTTTTGAACGAAGGAGTGGACGCCGGCCTCGTCACAGCAACTGATGATCTTGCCTATGCTGTTCGCGACACGGATGTGACTTTCGTTTCGGTCGGCACTCCGACCGCGCCGGATGGTGGCTGCGACTATCGTTTCATTGAAGCCGCAGCCCGATCAATGGCTGATGGTCTTGCACAAAAATCGGGGTTCCACGTCTTTGTCATGCGTTGCTCAATCCCGCCGGGGACAACGATGAAAGTCATGACGCCGATCCTTGAGAAGCTCTCGGGAAAACAGCTCGGCATCGATTTCGGCGTGGCCTTTAATCCGGAATTTCTGCGGGAAGGTGTGGCCGTTGCCGACTTTTATTCTCCGCCGAAGACTGTGATCGGTGCGACCTGCGACCGAACTGCGGACATCCTTAAGAAGATTTACCTCCCGGTGGATAAGCAAACCATTACCACCTCGATCGCGACCGCGGAGATGGTCAAATATGTCGATAACGTCTGGCATGCGACGAAAGTCTGCTTCGCCAACGAAGTGGGAAGGTTGTCCAAATCACTCGACGTCGACAGTCATGATGTCATGGACATCTTCTGCCAGGATACCAAGCTCAACCTGTCGCCGTATTACCTCAAGCCCGGCTTTGCGTATGGCGGCTCTTGCCTGCCCAAAGAAGTGCGCGCAGTGGCACACATCGCGCAGCATCAAGGTGTGTCACTCCCGCTAATCGAAAACCTTGGCGTGTCCAATCGCGAGCAGATCGAAAACGCCGCGCGCATGGCACTTGAGACCGGCGCAAAGCGTGTGGGAATCCTGGGTATCGCGTTCAAGCCGGGCACCGACGACCTGCGCGAAAGCCCCATCCTCGAAGTCATGTCGGACCTTCGCCAGAACGGTATCGAGATCGTCGCGCATGATCCGGCGATTACGCGCGAAACGGCAATCGAAAGCCAGCTTGGCTATGTCAAACACGGCAGTCCAGGACTGGCAGCCCTTTCAAGTGAGCTTCGGGATCTTCTCGTCGAGACCCCAGAAGAGGTCGCGCAAACAGCCGACGCGATCATCGTAACGCAGCGAAACGTGACCTATTCGCGGGTCGCTCAGATGGCGTTTGAAACGAACAAGACACCCGTAATTGATGTTGTTCGCTTGTACGACGAATGCCCCAAAACCAATGCATATCAAGGCATTGGTTGGTGAACGACGAGCAAAGGGTGAGATATTAATATGCCTAGCAACACAAATGAACTGAACGAAATCATCGGCACCGGCCAGACTGAACTCCTTTCCGGTGGTTCAAACGCAGACATGATCCTTGGCCTCGCGGGTGATGACACAATCGAGAGTGCCGGCGGAGCAGACGTCATCTATGGTGATTTTATTGGTGAAAACCTTTTGGATGGCGTCGATACCGCAACCAGTTTTGCCCAGTACGGTGAAACCGGCGCATGGACGGTACAGGACGAGGCCAACGGCCACACCAGTATGCGACAGTCAATCGATACTGCCGCCGGAGCAATCTACGAGATCAGCTTTGAATTGGCGGCGAACTATAGCGCGAGCGCGCTGTCTGGTGCCGTCGAAGTACTATGGAATGGCGAGGTGATCAGCACGTTCGACACCAATAGCGCGGTGTTCCAAGACCACGTCGTTTCATTCGTTGGCGACGGTGGCATGGGCGAATTAACCTTTCGCTCGGTCGACTCCCAACTCGACGCAACCGGGCCCGAGATCTTCACTGACCTTCCAGTTTTTTACTACGAAACGACCAAGGCGATTGGCGGACAGGATGTCACGGTAAAAGCAA
>JABSSC010000175.1 GCA_013214635.1 Paracoccaceae bacterium
TGATGCCCCGATCGGCATAGTACTGACGCAACTGCGGGAACAGAGGGCCACCGCCCACAGCCGCTTTGGTGATGGCGAGCGCAACGCCCTGCTCATCCGCACGCTCAAGGATCACCTTCAGGTAATCCGGCGTCCCGGCATAGGCCGTTGTCCCACAATCCGCAGCCGCCCTCACCTGAAGATCCGTCTGCCCGGTTCCCGCCGGAATAACAGTCGCGCCCACCGCCGCAGCACCGCTTTCGAAAATCATGCCCGCCGGCGTGAAATGATAGGCGAAACAGTTCTGCACCACGTCAGACGGCCCCACACCCACAGCATGCAGAAACCGCCCCACGCGCCACCAGTCCGTGCTGGTCTGGCCGGGCTCATAGATCGGCCCGGGTGACTGAAAGATATGGTGCACCGGTCCGGAGATGAGACCGCCAAAGGGCGGATTGGCTGATTGCGCCGCCACAAGGTCGGACTTGCGCAGCACCGGCAAGGCCGCCAGATCACCCGCGGTTTGAACACTCGCAGCCTCAACCGCGCGCAAAGCCTCGGATGCGCCCGGCACGGCCTGCGCCCGCGCGATCTGGGCGGGCAACGCCTCGGCCAGCGCCGCGGACCGCTCATCCATTGAGCGCGTCTCCAGCGTGTCAAAGAAGTCCATGCCTGCGCCCCCTCAACTCAGCCACCGCTTGCGCCGCCGATAGGACCGCACATCGCGGAACGACTTGCGCCCGGCCTCCGACATGCCGAGGTAGAATTCCTTCACATCCGGGTTCTCAAGCAGGCTCGCCGCATCGCCATCCATCACGACACGGCCTGACTCCAGAATGTACCCGTAATGCGCAAACCGAAGCGCCACGGTCGTGTTTTGCTCGGCCAGAAGAAAGCTCACGCCTTCCTTCTCGTTGAGATCCTTCACGATCCCGAAAATCTCTTCCACCAACTGCGGCGCCAACCCCATCGACGGCTCGTCCAGCAGGATCATCTCCGGCCGCGACATCAAAGCGCGCCCGATCGCACACATCTGCTGTTCCCCGCCCGAGGTATAGCCTGCCTGCGCGCTCCGCCGCTCCTTCAGCCGCGGGAAATACTGATAGACCAAATCAAGATCATCACTCACCGCCCCGCGCCCATCGCGCCGCGTGTACGCCCCCGTCAGCAGGTTTTCTTCAACCGTCAGATGCTCAAAGCAGTGACGCCCTTCCATCACCTGAATAACCCCGCGCCGCACCAAGGCGGCAGGGTCCAGATGCTCAACCGGCGTCCCGTCATAGATGACCGACCCCTTCGTCACTTCGCCCCGCTCAGAATGCAAAAGGTTCGAGATCGCCTTGAGCGTTGTCGTCTTGCCCGCGCCGTTACCACCCAAAAGCGCCGTGATCCCGCCCTTGGGAACCGTGAGCGACACACCCTTCAACACGAGGATCACGTGGTTATAGATCACCTCGATATTGTTGACCTCCAGAAGCGTCTCCGGGTCGGGCGCAGCGTCCAGCATCTTCATTGGTCTCCAAATACTCAAATCCCCCGGCAGCCCCATGAGCCGCCGGGGGAGATATCTTTAGCAGCCGTCGTTCATCGGCCACGGCGCATTGGCCTCGGCATAAGCAGCTGCAGCCGTCGCCTCGAGCGGTTCAATCGCATCGCGATCCGCCTGCAACAGGTCGGATGCTTTCACGAATTGCGACCCGTCCCATTCCAGCATCCAACCACCCGAGTGTCCGGTGTGATCTGTGCACGAGGTTGAGAACGGCGCGATCATCCCCGTCAGGCCCATCTCGTCGATGCGCTCTTGCGTGAAGTCTAGGCTGGCCAACCCATCGCGCAGCTGAACCGCATCGATATCGCCCTCACCATGGATCACCTGCGCCTTTCGGATACCTTCGGCCAGCATGGCCGAGATCAGGATACCGCGCTGGTAGAACACCCAGCCCAGCTCATCCGCGCCGACATCCGATTTCCCGGCGTCGATCACCTGCTCCTGAATGGCCGCCATTACCGGAGCGTCCGGTGCGGGCGCCGACCAGCTGATCGACTTATAGCCCTTGGCGTCGTCGCCCAGCGCCACAAGGTCACCGTCATGGCCAGACCACCAAACACCAATGAACTGATCCATCGGATAGCGGGTCTTGACCGCTTCGGTCAGGGCACCCGCGTTCATCGCACCCCAGCCCCACATGATCACATTATCGGGCCGCTCACGGCGGATCTGAAGCCACTGCGCCGACTGGTTCTGCATCTCGCTCAGACCAACCGGGATCGGCAGGAACTCAAACCCATGCTCTTCGGCCATCGCCTCAAACAGCGGGATCGGCTCTTTGCCGTAAGGGTGATCCAGATGCAGGTGCGCGATCTTCTTGCCCGCAAGGTTCGACATGTCGCCATCCGCAATATACTGCAGGATCATCGACGCCGCGTCCCAATAGCTTGCCGGTGGGTTAAACGCCCACTGGAACGTTTCCCCGTTCGACATCGGGCTAAAGCCATAGCCGGGTGCGAGGATCGGGATCTGATCCACGTTGGTCTGCGGCAGGACCTGCAGTGTAATGCCGGTCGACCATGGCTGCGTCACAACGGCGGTGCCTTTGGTCTTTTCATAGCACTCGACACCTTTTTCGGTCGAATAGCCGGTCTCGCATTCATCATACTCGATCTCGATGCCGCCAATGCCACCATCCCGCGCGTTCAGCATCGCGATGTAGTCACGCTGACCGTTCATCAGCGGGATACCCGTCGCCGCAAACGGCCCGGTCCTGTAGCTCAGGTTCGGCACATAGATGCTCTCAGCGGCGGCCGCGCCTGCGGTCACCGCGGCAACGACACTCGCTGCCACCAGTTTCGTGAAGCTCTTCATGTATCTCCTCCCTTTGATACCTGTTCGTCCACTTGGATTATTGCCGCCCCTCATGCGGGAACGGCCATAGAATGAGTTTCTCGCGCGCCAGCCGCCACAACTGTGCCAGCCCGTGCGGTTCAAGGATCAGGAAACCGACGATCAGCGTCCCCACGATCATGATGTTCAGGTGCTCAAGTGTGGCCGACTTGATATCCAGCCCCAACCATTCCGGCACGATGTTCAACACCACCGGCAGCGCCACGATCAGAATGGCACCCAGATAATTGCCAAGGATCGACCCAAGCCCACCGATGATCGCAATGAAAAGAACCCGGAACGACAGCTCGATATCGAACAGGTTCGGCTCCGCCGCCCCGCGCCACAGGAACACGAACATCGCGCCCGCCACACCCACGATGTACGACGACACGGCAAAGGCCATCAGCTTGGACCGCATCAGGTTGATCCCGATCAGCTCTGCCGCGATGTCCATATCGCGCGTCGCCTTCCAGATCCGCCCTTGATTGCCCCGCGTGATGTTGATGACGACCATCGTGATCACCGTCACCATGGCCAGAATGACGTAATACTGGGTCACCGAACTGGCGAGCGGACCCGCTGCCGCGACGCCGAACAGATCGATGTTTGGCACCTGAATGGCCCCACTGGCGTTGTAGTTGTAAAGCCAGGCCCATTTCTCAAACAGCCAGATCAGAAAGAACTGCGCGGCGAGCGTCGCAATCGCCAGATAAAACCCCTTGATCCGCAAACTGGGCAAGCCAAAGACCACCCCCACCATCGCTGAAAACACCCCCGACAACAGCAGCGCGGCGATCAGGTTCATCTCGGGGAAAATCGTCACCATCTTATAGCAAGCATAGGCGCCCACACCCATGAATGCGCCAGTGCCCAGCGACAACTGCCCGGCATAGCCCGTCAGGATGTTCAGCCCCAGCGCCGCCAATGAATAGATCAGCACCGGGATCAACAACGTCTGGAATGCAAATTCCGAGGCGGTCAGCGGAAAGACAATCCATGCCAGAACAAGGATCACGCCCAAAAGCCACGCATCCTCCCGGATCGGGTAGAGCGCCTGATCCGCCCGGTAAGTCGTCTTGAACTGACCCGCGATCTTATAAAGCATCGTCAGCCCCTTCGCGGTGATGCTCGCGCGGCACCTGATTGCCGCGCTTGGCATAGCCGGTCGCCTCGCTATGCCGCACCAGCCAGAAATACGCCCAGACCCCAAACGCACCGCCCAGCGCGGCAAGGATCACCGCCGTCACCATCTGCCCGGAATTCTCAGCGCCCGCCGTCAGAGCAAGGTAGCCAAAGGCCCAGAACCCGGCCCAAGCCACGACATTTCCAATCGCAATCAGCTTGGCCATGTCACACTCCCGGCTTCTTTGTTTTCCAAATACTCGCGCCGCAGGCGCTCCCACATCGCCATATCAAACCCGCTCAATGATCTTCTCCCCAAAAAGACCCTGCGGACGGAACAGCAGCACCACCAGCGCAAGCACATAGGCAAACCACGCCTCCGTGTTGCCACCGAGCAGAGGCTGACCCCAGTAGATCTCAAAGAGCTTCTCCAGAACCCCAATCGCGAGGCCCCCGATAATGGCGCCCGTGATCGATTCCAGCCCACCCAGCATCAGCACCGGCAGCGCCTTCAGCGCGATGATCTCAAGCGCAAAGGACACTCCAGCCCGACTGCCCCAGGCGATGCCCGTAACCAGCGCGATGATGCCCGCGATGAACCAGACCAGCACCCAGATCGTCTGCAGGCTGATCCCCACTGACAACGCCGCTTGATGATCGTCGCCCAGTGCCCGCACCGCGCGGCCCATGCGCGTGTAGTTCAGGAAGGCGAGCAGCGCGACCACCAGTGCAACGGCCCCGATCACCGCAGTGATGTCCTTTTGTTCAAGGATCAAAAGCCCGCCAAACGGCTCAAGCACGACGCTGCCTGTTGGGATGCCAAGCTCTTCGGTGATCATCCGCTTGTTCTCGCCACCAAAGATCAGCTCACCCCCGCCAATCAGGAAAAGCGTGATCCCGATCGTCGCCATGAACAGGATGATATCGGGCTGCCCGACCAAGGGGCGCAGCACCACACGCTCAATCCCGACAGCCAGAAGGAACATCACCCCAAGGGTCAGTGCAAAGCTGATCCATGCGGGCACCCCGACCTCGTGCAGCCCCACCAGCGTCAGCGCGGCAAAGACCACCATGATGCCTTGGGCAAAGTTGAAGATACGGCTTGAGCGAAAGATCAGGACGAAGCCCAGCGCAATGAGCGCATAGAGCACGCCCGACACCAGCCCCTCCCAAACGACCTGCATCAGGAAGTCAGGCGCGGCGACCATATCGACAAACGGGTCGATGAATACCTTGCTCAGAAACTCCATTTGCCCCCCATCTGCCCGACGTTTCTCCGACGAAACTCCGACGTTATGCCGACATCGCGTTTAGTCATGACTGACCCCCAAATACGCATCGATCACGTCTTGGTTCGACCGCACCTCATCGGGTGTCCCGTCGCCAATCTTGCGCCCGTAATCCATGACGACCACGCGGTCGCTCAGGTCCATCACCACGCCCATATCATGCTCGATCAGCGCAATGGTCGTGCCGAACTCGTCATTCACGTCGAGGATAAAGCGGCTCATGTCCTCTTTCTCCTCAACGTTCATCCCCGCCATCGGCTCATCGAGAAGCAGCAGTGACGGCTCTGCCGCCAGTGCCCGTGCCAGCTCAACGCGCTTTTTCAAGCCATAGGGCAACCGCCCAACCGGTGTTTTGCGGATGCTCTGAATCTCAAGGAAATCAATAATTTCCTCAACTTTTTCACGGTTCTCGATCTCTTCCCGTTCGGCTTTCCCGCGCCAAATCGCTTGAGACAGGATTGAGGCATGCATATGCGTCAGCCGCCCGGTCATGACGTTGTCGAGAACCGTCATACCCTCAAACAGCGCAATGTTCTGAAACGTCCGCGCAACGCCCTGCCGTGCGATCTCATACGGCTTCATTTGGGGCCGTTTGGAGCCACGATACCAGACCTCACCCTCCTGCGGCGTGTAGAACCCCGAGATGATGTTCAGCATCGAGGATTTGCCGGCCCCATTCGGCCCGATAATCGCCCGTATCTCCCCCTCGCGAATATCAAACGAAATATCCGAGATCGCCGTAACCCCACCAAATCGAAGGGTAATATTGCGCATCTCCATAACGGTCCCGCCAATCGTGCGGCCGTCCTCGGTGATGTATGTTTCGGCACCGTCAAGCATTGGATGTTCCATTCAAAAAGGCGGCCAAAAAGAGGCCCGCAAGAGCGTTGACGGCCAAGAACACCGTGAATCCAAGGGCACTACCTTTGCCTTTTGCAGTGCGCCAAGAGGCCGTCCAACCGAGACCCGCGAACGCCTTTTGAATACGGTTGTCCGCATCGTGATAATCTCGGGCAATCCTCCGAAGCATCCCCGAAAACTCCACCGCGACTCCTGCGATTAGCAGTAGGAAAATCAAAGGGATTCCGTAGAGCGGTATGTACAGGGACAGGACAAAGCTCAGGACGAG
>JABSSC010000176.1 GCA_013214635.1 Paracoccaceae bacterium
AATGTACGTCGAAAAAGATCGGGATTGTTCATTTCGACCGGCACGCTGATATTCAGGAAAAGGACCTCGATGAGCGGATGCACACCACGCCGTGGTTCCACGCGACAAACATGCCCAACGTGCCCGCCAAGAACCTGGTTCAGGTCGGGATCGGCGGCTGGCAGGTGCCCCGTGAGGCCGTAAAGGTTGCGCGCGAGCGTGAGACCAACATCATCACCATGGGCGACATGGAAAAGATGGGCGTCGACAAGACCGCCGAGATGGCGCTTGAGATGGCGTGGGACGGGGTCGATATGGTTTATATGTCCTTTGACATCGACAGCATCGACTGTGGTTTTGTCCCCGGAACCGGCTGGCCGGAACCCGGTGGGTTTTTGCCGCGCGAAGCATTGGCTCTCGCCTCGAAAGTGGCGGCAGAAGGCATCTGCGGTATGGAGCTGGTTGAGGTCTCGCCCCCCTACGACACGTCCGACATCACGGCTTTGATGGGGACGCGCGTGATCGTGGATGTGCTTGGGTCGATGGTCTCAAACGGGACGCTGGGTAGGCACAAGCAGTTCATTGACAAACCGGTCAGCATCCCAGCGGGTGAATTTGAAGGGCGGAGGTGGTCTAATGCCACATGATCACCCTCATCCCCACGGTCATGGCCATAACCATGCCCACGGAGATCACCTTCACAGCCATATGCATGACGAAGACCCGGCAGGTGATCTTCAGGTTCTTGCGACAGAATTCATCGACGGGTTCACCACCGCGCGAGACAAATCGGCCTATCTGGAACTCGCAGGGATCCCGCGCGAGATTGCGGATGATGGGGGTGGGCCCACATTGAAACTGGTTGATGTACGCTTGTCCACAGAGTGGCAGGTTGGCACGGCGTCCCCGTCCTTTGGGTCAGCAGAGTTAAGCTATCTGCCGTTCCCCGGAGAAATGATCCGCGAACGCGCCAACCTTGAGTTCATCTATGTCTCGTCACAGCGCAAGCTGTCTGTGGACCTACGTCAGCATCTCGCCGCCCGTGGGCGTTAGGACCGGTCGGCGATCTCTACGTAGTCGCGTGGTTCGGGACCCGAATAGAGCGTGAGCGGGCGGATCAGGATGTTCCGCCGCTCTTGTTCTATGCACTGAATGATCCAACCGGGCATGCGACCAATGGCAAAGATCGGCACGTAGAGGTCCATCGGGATGCCATGAAGTTGATAGACAACGCCGGAGTAGAAATCGACGTTTACGTTCAACCCGTGACGTGAGTAGGGTTTCATGGCCTCAACAACCGCTTGCAGAATTTCATACCACTCGGGTTGGCCCATCTCTTGGCCGAGTTTCTCGACCCCTGCGCGCATGTGAATGGCGCGCGGGTCCTCGGTGCGATACACCCGATGGCCGAACCCTGTGACCGCTTCGCGGTTCCCACGTTTCTCGGCCACGTAGGCCGCGGCGTTTTCAGGTTGTCCTATCTCGGACACCATTTTCATGACGTCCTCGGCCGCGCCACCATGCGCCGGCCCGGCGAGCGTCGCCAATGCCGAAACGATTGCACCGTGCAGGTTGGCTTCCGTTCCAACGGTCACGCGAGCCGCAAAGGACGACGCGTTCGCGCCGTGTTCGGCGTGCAAGATGAAGTCAACGTCGGCAAGACGCGCTGCATCGGCGCTAGGTCTTTCGCCTTTGAGCATATACAGCCAGTTGGCCGCGTGGCTGAGTGTTTTGTCAGGTGTAACCGGATTGCGACTATTTCGGATCGCGTGATGGGCGGCGATGATGATTGGAACCTGACTGATCAGACGTATCCCGTTGGCAACAAATGCTTCCTCGCTAACCTCATCAGTGCCATCATCCAGTGCCGCTAGTGCGGATACGGTCGTACGCAGAACGTCCATCGGATGGCCGTCTTTCGTGGCAGCAATGATATCATAGGCGGCCTTTGGCAGTTCGCGTGCGGCCTTTAGTGCTGCATCAAACTCTGCCATTTCAGACGCGTTCGGCAGTTCACCTTTGATCAGCAGATAGCACACTTCTTCGAAAGTGGATTTCGTTGCGAGGTCGTGGATTGAATACCCGCGATAAACCAGCGTACCTGCACGTCCGTCGATGTCACTGACATCGGAGCGTTCAAAAAATACGCCTTTCAGACCACGGTGAATCTTGACTGTGTCTGACATTGAGGGCTCCACTTTAGTCAGGGGTGAGGACAGTAAACATGATCGAGCAAGTCTTTGAGATCGCCCGGGCAAAGGGTGCGCGCGTGGTCTTGCCGGAAATCGACGACCCACGCATGCGTTCGGCGGTGGACCGAATTGAAGCGGACGGATTGGCTGAGATCGTGCCAATCCCGAAAACCGAGCCGACAGAGGCCGAAATCGCGGCGATCTTTGCTGTGCGCGCCAAAGCAACGGAAGGCACGGCAAGACGCATGCTGGAACGGCCGCTTTATCGGGCGGGCGCAATGGTGGCCACGGGACAGGTCGACACGATGATCGCAGGGGCCGCCACACCAACGCGGCGCGTGGTGGAGGCTGCTTCGATGACCGTTGGTCTTGCCCGCCCGGACGCAATTCCGTCGAGCTTCTTTCTGATGCTGATGCCCGACGGGCGCGGTTTTGTATTTGCGGATTGCGCTCTGAACGTGGCGCCCGACGCGGCTGCTTTGGCGCAGATCGCGGTGGATTCCGCTGGCGCTGCGCGGCGTCTTTTGGGGCGCTCGCAGGTTGCGATGCTGTCCTTTTCCACGTTGTCTTCGGGGGCAGGTGCCACCGTCGATCTTGTTCGGGAAGCGACCGAGGCCGCGCGCGCAATGGGTTTGGCTGTCGCAGGTCCGGTTCAGGCTGACGCTGCGCTCAATCCCGTGATTGCGGAGGCCAAGGGGCTGGACGGAACGGTCGCCAATACGCTGGTGTTCCCGAGCCTCGATGCCGGAAACATTGCCTATAAATTGATGCAGGAATTGGGTGGTGCCCAAGCCATTGGGCCGATCTTGCAGGGGTTTCGCAAGCCCGTATGCGATCTGAGCCGTGGCGCGACGGTAGACGATATCGTCACTTCGCTTGCGGTGACTGTCGCCCTGAGCGGCGATCACTGACACGGCGTCACGTATTCTGGTGGCCCAGGTCAAGCAGGAAACAGGGCTTCCTGCAAGCGACCGGCCGCCTCTTGCATGAACGATTTCTGTTCGACCACGTCTGCGATCGAAAGCCGTTGCGTCGGACCGTGGAAGGCCAAAGCCGCAACAAAGCGTCCTTGGTTGTCCGTAACAGGAACGGCGATGGCCACCATACCGTCGTAGAATTCTTCTTCATCGAGCGAATATCCACGGGTCCTGATCTCGGTCAGGTCAGCTTCGAGAGCGTCGGATTGGGTCTTGGTTGCATCTGTCCAAGGTCTCAGATCGAGCGAAGAGACGAAACGCTTTTGTTCACGCGCGGGCAGGCTGGCGAGAAAACACTTGCCACTGGCGGTGCAGTGAAACGGGACATTTGTGCCGATCGGCAACTGCATCTGTAGCGCCCAATCGGTCTCCACGCGGTCGAGGTAGCTCATCCCTGTGTCTTTTGGCACGGCAAAGTTCACGGTCTCCCTGACCTCCCGCGCGACATCTAAAAGAATCTGGCGACGCGCCATGTGGCTGCGGGAACTGAACATCAGACCGACACCCAACTCACGCAAGCGGCGCGACGGCAAAAAGCTGCGCGAAGTGCCGTGTCGGTTAAGGAAACCTTCACGCTCAAGCGTTGCACATAACCTGTGGACGGTCTGTTTGGGCAGACCCAGTTGCTCGTTTATTTCGGTCGCCGTCATTGGACGATCGCTGCGACCAAGGATTTCGAGAATGAGCAAGGTCCGGAGGTTTGTCGGTATTCGGTCAGAGGACGTCATCGTTCAGCAGTCGGTATTTCTTGCATTGTTTTCTTCCAGAATCACTGTAGCGTCCAGAAATAATAAAAATCGGGACAAAAAGTCTCATTTTTTGAATAAAGGGAGGGTGATGGAGTTTGACTTCATCATTGTAGGCGCCGGATCTGCCGGGTGCGCACTTGCCAATCGCCTGACAGCGAGTGGCATATACACCGTTGCATTGTTGGAAGCGGGCCCCCGGGATACGAACCCATGGATCCATATTCCGGTCGGCTACTTCCGAACGATGGGCAATCCCAAGACCGACTGGCGGTACATGACCGAAGCCGATGAGGGCATTGCAGGCCGTGCAATCTCGTGGCCGCGCGGACGGGTGTTGGGAGGGTCGAGCTCAATCAACGGGCTTCTCTACGTTCGCGGGCAGCCTCAGGATTTCGACGGTTGGGCGCAGTTGGGGTGCACGGGGTGGTCCTGGGATGACGTGCTGCCGCTGTTTAAGCGCGCCGAGACTTGGAATGGCCCAAATGGCACAGAGTTGCGCGGGCGGGACGGCCCGCTCTCGGTTCAAACATCGCGCTTAAGTCGCGAAGTGGTAGATCGTTGGATCGATGCGGCACAGGCGGCCGGCTACAAACGCGCCGAAGATTACAACGACTATGATCAGGAAGGCGTCGCGCATTTCCAGCTTACCATGAAGGGTGGGCGGCGGTGTTCATCGGCTGTGGCGTATCTCAAGCCCGCCCGCGGTCGTCGAAATCTGGAAATTATCACGAACGCACAAACGGAAAAGGTCCTGATCGAAGACGGTCGTGCCGTTGGTGTTCGCGCACGTGTCAATGGTGTGGTCCAAGACATAAAAGCCCGTGCCGAAGTCATTCTCAGCGCCGGGGCGATTGGGTCCCCACAAATTCTGATGCTGTCGGGGGTCGGGGCCCAAGATGAGCTGCGCGGTCACGGGATTGAGGTACAGGCCGATGTTCAGGGCGTGGGCAAAAACCTGCAGGACCACTTACAGGCGAGGCCTGTTTTCAAGACCAAGCTCAGCACGATCAACGTGGAGGTCAACAACCCGTTAAAGCAGGCCATGGTCGCGCTGCAATACGCGCTGACCCAGCGTGGGCCGATGACCATGGCGGCCAGCCTGGGCACTGGTTTTCTAAAGACCGACGAGCGCCTTGAGACGCCAGATATTCAGTTCCACATTCAACCTTTCAGCGCGGACAAGCCCAGCGACGGGCCGCACAAATTCTCGGCCTTCACGGCCTCGGTCCTACAACTCAGACCCGAAAGCGCAGGGCATTTGAAGCTGAAGTCAGCCAACATGGACGACCATCCCGAGATCCACCCCAATTACCTGGCCACTGATACGGATTGTCGAACACTTGTGCGGGGCATCCAGATTGCCCGTAGGATAGCCGCGACGGAGCCGCTGAAGTCGCAGATTACAGAAGAGTATGCGCCGGGGCGGGATGTTGCGTTTGATGATGAGGTCGCGACACTGGATTGGGCCCGAAAAACGGCTGTGACGATCTATCACCCCACCGGTACGTGCAAAATGGGCAATGATCCCATGGCAGTCGTGGACCCTCGTTTGCGGGTTCACGGTGTGCGCGGCCTGCGGGTCGCGGATGCGTCCATTATGCCGCGGATCACCAGCGGCAACACAAATGCGCCGGCAATCATGATCGGCGAAAAGGCTTCTGACCTCGTATTGGAGGATGCGCGGTAAAGGAGACACGTTTCGGTTTGGGTCGGTGCCCTTTTCGGCCCGCCAGACCACAACCCGGCATGGCAGCGCCTTCGTCCGCGCCGGGGAACAAGACACGAGGGCACGATACTAGGGAGGAACAGAAATGTTCAATTTGAAGACAGTAGCGGCAGGGGTGACAAGCCTCGCGCTCATGGCGTCGGCAGCCTATGCCGAGAAGGTGCTTCGCATTCAGTCGGTGCTACCGAACACCGCTGACGAGGTCTTTATGCTGAATGAATTCGGCAAGGACGTCGCTGCGCTGACCGGTGGGTCGCTGACGATTGAAGTGCTGCCTGCCGGTGCCGTTGTTGGCCCGCGCGATATCATGGACGCAGTAGATGCTGGTCTTGTTGAAGGTGGCTTTGCCTGGACTCACTATTGGGGTGGCAAGCACGTCGCGGCCAACCTGTTCGGTGCACCGGTTGCAGGTGCTGGTGTTGGCATGGACAACATCGCATTCCTGAGCTGGTTCCAGTATGGCGGCGGCAAAGAGCTTTACGACCGCCTGTGGGATGAAATGGGCGTGAACGTCAAAGGCTTCATGCTTCAGCCGGTTGGCCCCGAAGCACTGGGCTGGTTCCCAGAGCCCATCACCTCGATGGATGACTTCCGTCAAATGCGCTTCCGCGCGCCTCCGGGCATGGTTGGTGCAGCTTACGCAG
>JABSSC010000177.1 GCA_013214635.1 Paracoccaceae bacterium
CCCTGCACAGGTTGATAAAAATACAGTTTGGTCATTATCCTGGATTACCTTTTGGTGACATACATACGCCGAAAAATGCCAAAAACCATGGTGATGGTTGGCGCGCCAACCATGACAAAAATCAGTACTGCAGCATCCAGAGAACTGATGGCTTTGCGTTCTGCGATACAGCAGCATGATGCTTGTAAATTCAATTTGACCGAATTTACCGTCCAGGTTGGCAACCTGAGTGTGAAGGTCTGATGGTTGTAGCCCAAGCTGAACACAGCCATTTCTTCCCCTCAAATGCCAGCGCGGTCAAAAACAGATCAGCACCCGTGAGAGCAGCGTGGCCAGCCTGAAGATCCTACAAATAAATTCATAAAAATACGCAACAATCTTCTCAAAGGCGAAGGATCTGTTACGATATAAATTACGCATTTAAAACGGGGAGCGCGTTATGAAGCATAGCCTTTCGCTGAGTATATTTGCAATTTTCTCAGCCTTAAATTCTAGTACACTGTACGCCAGCGACACTGAAGGAGCAGCAAATAGTCAAGGTGCAGACAGACCTAATATTTTGGTGATATGGGGCGACGATATCGGGTGGTCGAACTTGTCTTCCTATAACCATGCAGTGATGGGGTATAGCACGCCCAATATCGATCGTATTGCCAAAGATGGCATGATGTTTACGGATCACTATGCGCAGCCAAGTTGCACTGCGGGGCGGGCCGCTTTCATTACCGGCCAATATCCAATCCGGTCGGGAATGACCACCGTGGGTCAACCGGGATCACCGCTTGGCTTGCAGGTCGAATCGCCGTCACTGGCCGAGCTGATGAAAGATCAGGGCTATCGCACCGGGCAGTTTGGAAAGAACCACCTTGGTGATCGAAATGTACACTTGCCCACGATGCACGGTTTCGATGAGTTCTTTGGCAACCTGTATCACTTGAACACGCAGGAAGAATCTGAACAGCGAGATTATCAGCGATTTGGGGTCGAATTTTCAGGCGACATCGAAACTTACGAAGCACAATTCGGAACCCGTGGTGTTTTGCATTGCTTCGCGACTGATGTCATGGACGAAACAGAGGATCCACGCTTTGGCGTTGTGGGCAAGCAAAAGTGTGAAGACACAGGGCCGCTCACCCAAGAACGTATGAAAACGTTTGATGGCGAAGAGATGATTCCACGTGCGATCGAGTTCATGAATGCGTCCAAAGAAGCAGACGAACCCTTCTTTGTTTGGATGAACACAAGCCGTATGCACCTTTATACGCGACTGAGCGATGAATCGCGGTACCTTGCAGAGACATATACATTCGAAGGCGATTATCACGGATCTGGCATGATCGAGCATGACAACCAGATCGGTGATGTGCTCGACTTTTTGGATGAGTCAGGTTTGGCGAAAAACACGATCGTCTGGTACTCAACCGACAATGGTCCAGAACATTCTTCATGGCCCTACGGCGGAACGACACCTTTCCGTGGCGAAAAGATGACCACCTATGAAGGCGGTGTACGTGTTCCATCAATGATCCGGTGGCCGGGTGTGTTGCCTGAAGGATCTGTCTTGAACGGCATGCAAGCGCACCAGGATATGTTCACAACATTGGCAGTGGCCGCTGGGGTCCAAGACCCTGCCGCACAAGTCATGGAGCAGAAAAATCAGTATATCGATGGTCTCAACAATCTACCCTACTGGCTGGGCGAGGAAGAGCGTTCAGCGCGCACACATATCTTCCATTACTACGAAAGCAAACTGACAGCCGTGCGCATGGGACCGTGGAAGTTCCATTTCTCGACAAAGGAAGATTACTACGCAAACGTAATCCCACGCACCGTTCCATTGGTATTCAACATCCGGTCAGACCCGTATGAAAGCTACGACACCTCAGACTCCTACGGTCACCTGATGCAGAAAGTATCCTGGCTGATCCAACCGATGGGTGTATTGATGGGCAAGCATTTGCAAACGTTGAGCGACTATCCACCAGTGCAAGGCGGATCGTCTTTCGACATGTCGAATGTTGTCGAAGAGTTTATCAACAAAGCCCAACAGTAAAAGCGTACGACAAGTCGCAAAACAGCAAGATGCCGCAAGTGCCAGGTGCGTTTGCGGCATCACTTTTTGCCCCAGTTGGTCTAGTGTCGAACATGCTTGTTCTCGCGATCAAGGAGGCAGACCAAATGGTCATCCAAACAAATGCCACTGCATTTCAAGACGCGCTGTCTACGCAGCTGAAGTTGAAACTCGCGACACTGGCCCGAGTTGGACGCGGCCTTAAGGGTCTAACGACTTGGTCGATTGCCGCAGCCTTTGTGTTAACTGCAGGCGCAGCCGTTTCTCCCAATCCCTCGATGGCAACAAGTTTGGGCCTCACCAATCCAGCAGCAGAACACTGCGTGTTGGAAGGCGGGTTCTACGGAATGCGCAATGATGAAACCGGCAAAAGAGGTGTGTGTATTTTGGCAAATGGGGATGAGGTGGACGCTTGGGATTTCTTGCGAGACAAGGCGGAAGGAGATCGTGAACCGAACCAGGTGGGTCTTGCGAACCCGGCGGCCTCGTTCTGTATTCTCAATCAGGGAAAATACGATTTGAAGACATCAATCGGCAGCTTGCCAGATGGAACAAAAGTAAACGCCTGGGAGTTCTACCGAGAAGCGCACGCGGCCTCCAACCAGACAGCGAACCCGGCTGCCACATACTGTATTGAAATTGGTGGCAGCTATGAAATTCGCGATGGAGAAGGTGGACAACTTGGCATTTGCCGTTTGCCGGATGGCACGGAGGTCGACGCGTGGACCTTGTATAGAGAGCACAACTAGAGTCAGGGTTCATAACCAGTATATCACGACAGCAGCGAGCGCGATGGCGGGGAGGGAAGACCTTAGGACAGCGGTGATAGCGTGTTGCCACGCGTCTCCAATCCTTGAGCCTGCCAAACAGTATTTCGATCCGGTTGCGCCATTGGTATCGGCGCTTGTCGTATTTGACAGTCGTCTTGCGCGGCTTTCGACCGGGGATACAGGCGCTGACCTGCCCCCCCGAAAGTTCCCTCATTCTGATGTAGAGTTTGCTCAACCTTTTGAAGGAGCAAACGAATGCGAAAGAGCCGTTTCACGGAAGCCCAGATCATCCATTGCCCGGCAGGCGATTTGTGAAAAAAATCTGCCGAGAGGGGGGATGATCAAGGAACAGGAAGCCCGGATGCCGACGGCGGAGGTGTGCCGCAAGCACGGTCTCAGCCAGGGCACGTTCTACAAGTACAAATCGAAGTATGGCGGCATGGAGGTATCTGACGTCGCGAAACCGAGGGCGATGGAAGACGAGAACGCCAGACTTAAACGCCTGCTGGCCGATACGATGCGGGACAACGTCGTCCTGAGGGACCTGCTGGGAAAGAACTGACGACGCCGAATGAGCGGCAAGCCGCAGCAGAATGCCTTCATCAAGTCATTCAACGGCAGCCTAAGCGACGAACTCCTAAACGAGGAGATGTTCGACAACCTGAAAGATGCAAGGCGCAAGCTGGCCCTTTGGCGCTACGACTACAACAACGTCAGGCCGCATTCATCGCTAGGAAACCGGACACCCGCAGAAGCGCGTCGGACGCTTGAGCTAAATGAGGGCTCCGCGCCCGACGCGCTTGCCCAAACCAACGACGACGAATATGAAAACCAGACCCGCAGACTCCCGTTATGAATGAGGGAGCCTCCTCGCGAGGAAGGCATCGGTGAGCGTACGGGTCTCCCTGATCAGTTCGTCACCGTTCGTCTGGTTGAGGACGTTGGGCACGAACGAGGAGGCGAAAGCGTTCAAGGCTCGTTCTGCCTTATAGCCTTCTGGTTCGCTGAGGATGACGATCATGTCGTGGATGCCACGGGTGAACGTCTTGTTGAGAGTGTTCTCCATGATCGAAGCGAACAAGGCCGCATGGATCGAGCGAATGGATGCCTCGTTGTACTCGTCGTTCATCATTTCGACTGTATCAGCAGCAACGCCGAGGATCGAAGCGAGTGGCTCGTACCGGGCATATGCGCCATAGTGAAATTCTGGACGAAACTCTCGATCCCCGCACCATGACGCCGGACTGGTATGCCCGCGAAACCCGCCTCGCGCATAGCTTCCACCGAAGCGGTGATATCGAAAGCTGCGCAATCCGTCCGAGATCACCGAGACAAATAAAGAAATACCGCGTTCCTGGCTCGTTCCGCGAACGCGCATTTCAATAGAAAAGCCGCCCACAGGCGGCTTCTTTGAGTTTGGTTGCGGGGGTAGGATTTGAACCTACGACCTTCAGGTTATGAGCCTGACGAGCTACCGGGCTGCTCCACCCCGCGCCAAGGACTGTGGATGTAGACCCTTCGCCTAGAGGCCACAAGCGGATTCGCAGCAAAACGACATGATTCTTTTACATTCCGTTCGACCTGCTCAATCATGAGATGGCCAATAGACAAAGTCAGATTATGATCCTGCGCTCAATCGCAATTCTGAGCATAGTTATTGCGGCATCCGTTGCCGCGACGCTGTACTTTGGGCAGGACGTTTTGATTGCGCTTGGCCTGATTCTTGCGCAAACCAAGCTCATCGCGAAAAAAATTCCGGCCATCGAACTTCCAGCAATCCTAGCTTGGCTCAAAGCCCAGGCCGAGATCTTCTTTCGGATCGAGCTGTTAAAGCGCTGGATGACGACATCGGTCGTCCCGCTCATCCTAGGTAACGCCGTTCTGCGCCAAATCTCGGCCTTCGTCGCCCGATATCAAAGAGCCCTGCGGGCGCGCTATGACGCAATGTTGGCGTGGTATGCTGGGCTCGGCCGCTTCGAACAAATCCTCGCCGCACTGATCATTCTTTTCACCACACTTGCTCTGTCAGTGACGTCGATCGGTCTTTGGTTGATCCTGTTTTCGGTCAAACTCCCGATTTGGATCGCCGCACTGGCAGCGACAACCGGGCGGATGGTCTGGGCGAGTCTGCAAAAGATGCTGTTTCGTGCGATCGCCTTCCTGCAGCTCAACTGGTTGTGGAGATGGTTGCGGAAAGTGCTGCCCAAAAGCTGGTTAGAACGAAAACGACGGCTCGACTACAGGATCGCACGGTCGGTCATTCGACGACGGCGCATGACTTTGAAGCAGTTGGAGGCAAAGAGGCACACACTGCCGTTTCGGCTTGGGATCCTCGTTGAATTTTTCACCACGAAACCAAGAGGCTAGGCTTAGAAAGTGTGCGTGAGGTTCCGCTCGAGGGAGCAGCTCTCTGGGCGGCAAGGCGCAGCCACGAAACGGCATCAGACAGTGTATATGCTTTCCCTCGTTACAACCGCTCAGGTCAGACGAACGCAAATATATTGTCATGAAACAATCTTGGTGTAAGGTTGACCGGACGCACTTTCCGTCCGGAGAGCAATTGTGGTGGCACGTGCTAAATCTTTCTCTGTGAATAACTATAAAGATCTTTTTATTGGCTTCTTTCTTGCTTCGCTATGGGTTCCCTATTTCTTTTTTATAGTCTTTTCTGAAAAAGATATCACGGGAAGATCAATTCTTGCATTGGTTGTGCTTGGGTTTGGAGTGTTAATTTTTGGCGGAAGTTATTTCTTAGTAAGAAAAATAACCGTGACAGAGGATACAATAGTATTCCTACCGGTCAAAGTATCATTGCCTCTTAGGTATGCCAACGAAGCAAGGATTAATTTCCCAGAAGTATTCGACGAAACTGGGGAAGTCGACAAAATTCAACTTCGGATGTCACTGCAAGGTTTTCAATGGGTTCCCTTGAATATGTTGAGAATGAGATCTGATGTATCAATTCGACTGGTTGGCGTCAAAGAGAGTGCTGCTGTATATCAGGAAATATCAAGAATTGTTGCTTTAAATAAAGCTACCAAATAAATCCCTATTTTCAGAAAAAAGGGAATAGTATCCATGTGGTTTTCTACAGTACTCGCTCTTGCGACAAAGGGCGTTCCAAAGTTGCCCGTCCGTTGAACCCTACCTGTTGACCTGTCGCGACGCCTGTTACGCTGCCTGAGCAGCGTAACGCCAAGGCAGGAGCTCGTCGAGACGTGTGATCTTGTGGTCGGCGATCTGCGCGAGGACCCATGTGAGCGTAAGCGGTGCATCGACCTTCCTGATTAGAGCCTGACACAGGATCTATTGCCGCAGCATACTCACCAAAATTGAGGTTGTTGTATGCGCGAAGCACCGAGATCTTTTGAAGTCTCCGGGTTCACTATCGA
>JABSSC010000178.1 GCA_013214635.1 Paracoccaceae bacterium
CCAGCTTGTACCGTGCACCATCCGCCACACCGGACTGCGCGAATTCTTCGAGCGTTGAAAACCCCTCCATATCAGGGTCTTGGTCCAGATATCCTATGCTGGTGCCCGCAGGCGACGTGATCTTGCCATCGTCCGGGGTGATAAGTCCGGCAATCACCTTCATAAGGGTCGATTTTCCGGTTCCGTTACGGCCCACAAGCGCAAAACGATTGCCCTCTGCGATAACAAGATTAATGTTATCAAACAGAAGCTTGTCTCCGTATTCTAAAGTTACGTCGGAAAGCTGAATAAGCGGTGCGGGTGCCATACTGTGCCGCTACCGTCCGCAGACTTTGGCGTCAACCAAAACTCTAAGTTGCACCTGCGCGCAAAGCTCTGACCCTTGCCGGAGGAATAGCGTCAATCTCGAGCCCGGTGAACACATGCAACGTGTTCAGGTCACGGTCGACAACTGCGTGGTCGCTGACCCAGCCCCCCATGACAAGATAGGTTCGCAACAATGGCGGCATTGTCAGCATCGCGCGCTTTCTGTCCGGCTTTCGCCTAAGCTTGCGCGCAAATTCAAAGATGTTGGACGACTTGATGCGCGGAAGCCATCGCTTTGGCGCGATATGGCGGTCCCTCAGCATCGCAAAGGCATCGTGGTAGTTCCGCGTGTCTGTTCCCTCGAAGGATGAGCATCCAAAGAGCAGATCGATCCCTTCATCATCGACATAGCGTGTCATGGCGCCCCAAGCACATCTCAGAATATCTGGGTCCCGCTTGTCGGGGTGGATGCAAAAGCGCCCCATCTCAACCATCTTTCCCGAATATGTGTGGAGCGAAGTCAAATCGTAGTATTGTGCGGAATAGGAAGACGAAATCTCGGACCCGTTTGTGAGGGGTAGAAACCGAAAACAGCACACCAGATCGCCGCTCCGTTCATCCTCGACCAACACATGTTTGCAGAGATCGTCAAACCGATCCTGATCCGGCGCACCATCGCGGCGAAAACATAAGCCGCGCAGGCGTTGCGCCTGATGTACGTCCGTTTGGGACGTGGCAAACCTCACACGAAACTTTGACCTGCGACGGGTTATCATTGACCCGATCCCTTCTTCAAAGACGATTGCCTGTTCACTAGATTCCCTTTTGCCGCTTCATGGCCACAACATATGTCACTTCGACGACGCCAAAGGACAAAAAAATGGAAAAAGTCATCAAATCGGACGCGGAATGGCGCAACGAGTTGTCCGATCTGGCATTCAAAGTTCTGCGCAAGCACGGAACCGAACGCGCCTTCACTCATGACAACTTCCCCAAAGCCCCCGGTACCTTTCGCTGTAAAGGCTGTGACGCACCGCTTTTTGACCAAGGCACAAAGTTCGACAGCGGAACAGGCTGGCCGTCGTTCTATGAGCCAATCGACGACAGCATGGTCGGTGAGAAGGAAGATCGGAGTTTCTTTATGCGTCGGACCGAGGTCCATTGTAACCGGTGTGACGGGCATCTCGGTCATGTTTTTCTCGATGGCCCCGCGCCCACAGGCTTGCGGTATTGTATCAACGGTGTCGCGTTGAAATTCGATCCTGAAGACGGTCCAGAGCAGTAGCGCTTGTCAGAACTGCTGTGCCGGGTCGAAGTTCGTGAGGTTGCCCAGCAACTGACTGATCAGCCCGACGCCGGCCGTGTTGCTATCGGTCACGCGCCGCGACAACGTGACGACCTGACCATCCTCCAAACCGTAGCGTTCCACGTTCTGGACGACACCTTGTTCGTCAAAAAGAATGGCCACGACCTGTCGTTCGGTTTCCGACCAGTTGGTGGATCCCCTGCGGCGGAACTCTGACTTGATATAGTACCACCCATCCTGATTGAGAAAGCCGGTTGATCCCGGGCGCCCGACGATAACCTCGACCGTATCCTGTGTGTCGAGACCCACCTCAATTTCCTCAAGGTCGCTTTCGGCGGGGATGTAACCATGGGTGTCAACAATCGCACAGGCGGTCGTTGCACATGCCAGAAATATACTCAGGATCGCTTTGCGCACGCGCGCCCCACTTGCTTTGCCGATCACACATCCGCAATATCCAAGCCAAGTGAAGCTTGCAATCCGATTGACGCGCGATGACCGAAACGACGCACAGACTTGTGCTCAAAGACCTGAACAATACGCGCGCCACCAAATTTTCAGTGGTGCCAAGTGCCGACACACTCAAAGAGATTCGGGACCGTTTGGGAATCGATGATCTGCGAAAACTGCGGTTTGAGGGGGAACTGCGCCCTGATGGAACGCAGGACTGGGTGCTTGAAGGACATCTTGGGGTAACGGTCGTTCAGGCCTGCGTCGTGACCGGCGATCCCGTGACAACACGGCTGGAGGAAGACGTGACACGGCACTTCCTCGCCAATCCGCCCGATCTGCCCCACGGTGACGAGATCGAGATGCCAGAGGACGATACGATTGAGGACTTGCCCGAAACCCTTGATTTGTTGGATATCGTATATGAAGTGACGGCGATTGCTCTGCCGCCATATCCCCGATCCGAAGGGGCGGAGCTTGAACAACGGCTGTTTTCGCCACCCGGCGCAGAGCCTTTGACAGATGCTGCAGCGAGTCCTTTTGCCGGGCTCGCCGCACTCAAGGATCAGTTTTCGAAGGACGAGGACTGAACAATCGTGAATTCCCCTTGCACTTTAGCGGTATCGCAGTATGTTCCGCGCCTCATTCGGAAAGATAAGGTTAGACAGGCTGCGCCTCTGGGTGTAACAGGCCGTCGATCGAGACAAACATCAAACAGGGCCACCGGGCCCGAAACTACGAAGGTTGAGACATGGCCGTCCCTCAGAATAAAGTCACGCGTTCGCGCCGGAACATGCGCCGTGCACATGATGCACTGGTTGCAGCCAACCCTGCCGAATGCCCCAACTGCGGTGAGCTTAAGCGCCCCCACCACGTTTGCGGTGCATGCGGGTACTACGATGACCGCGAAGTCGTCGCTCAGGCAGACGAAATCGATCTCGACGAAGACGCGGCGTAAGTCGGTCTGGCGTCACGCAGTATCGTGACCGAGACACCAACATCAAACAAAGCGCCGTCCACCGGGCGGCGCATTGTTGTTTCTGTTGACGCCATGGGCGGTGATCAGGGGCACGAGGTTGTGCTCAACGGCATAGCCCGTGTTCTGAAGAAGCGTGAGGACGTTTTCTTCATTGTCCATGGGCCCGCCAAAACACTCGAGAAACTTATTAGGCGCAAGAAGCGGCTGTCAGAGTTTGTTGAGGTGCGCGATGCCGACGATGTCGTGACCATGGACGCCAAGCCATCGATGGTGATGCGCAACGGTAAGGGGACGTCGATGTGGTCTGCCATCGACTCCGTTCGGGAAAAAGAGGCAAGCGTCGTCGTTTCCTGCGGCAACACTGGCGCGCTTATGGCTCTGAGCATGCTGCGTTTGCGGAAGCTGCCCGGCGTGAACCGACCTGCCATCGCCTGTCTCTGGCCGTCGCGGAATGAAGGCGGCTTCAATGTGATGCTGGATGTCGGTGCGGATATTCGCGCCGATGAAACCGACCTTATTCAATTCGCGAAAATGGGCGCGTCATATGCGCGAAACGGCTTGGGAATCGCCTCACCGCGGATCGGGCTTTTGAATGTCGGAACCGAAGATCACAAAGGCCGCCCGGAATTAAAGACTGCACATGATCTGTTCCCCGCCGTGGCGGAGACGTCCCAGTTCGACTATGTCGGGTTTGTTGAGGGCGGTGATCTACCATCTGACAAGGTTGATGTGATCGTCACGGACGGGTTCACCGGGAACGTTGCACTGAAAACAGCGGAAGGTACAGCGGGCCTAATTCGTGAGTTTCTTTCCCAGGCATTCAAGGCGACACCGTTGTCGCGGATTGCGGCATTTCTGGCGATTACATCGTTGAGGCGACTGGGCAAGCGGATCGACCCACGCCGGGTCAATGGCGGCGTTTTTCTGGGGTTGAATGGCACAGTCGTAAAATCCCACGGCTCGGCAGATGCAACAGGCGTTGCCGCAGCACTTAAGCTTGCCATTCGGCTAACGGAATCAGGATTTAACGAACGGCTGGCTGCACGGGTTGCATCGGGTCTGGAGCCGGGTCACTATGCCGATCAACCAGAAGCAATAAACGAGCAGATGCAATGACGACACGCGCTGTGGTGCGAGGGGTTGGACACTACCTCCCCGAACGTGTGGTTGAAAATTCTGAGTTCGAAAAAAGCCTCGATACAACCAATGAATGGATCCGGTCCCGCAGCGGTATTGAGCGTCGCCATTTCGCCGCCGATGGCGAAACCACGTCCGACCTCGCTGTAGCGGCTGCAAAGGCTGCGCTTGAAGATGCAGGATGTTCCACGGATGACGTGGATGCGATCGTCGTTGCAACCTCGACCGCGGATCTGACATTTCCCTCCGCAGCAACCATGGTTCAAAACGGTTTGGGCATGACCCGTGGTTTTGCCTTCGATGTGCAGGCCGTGTGCGCCGGCTTTGTCTATGCTTTGGCTAACGCAAATGCGCTTATCGTTTCCGGTCAAGCCAAGCGAATTCTGGTTATTGGAGCAGAGACCTTTAGCAGAATAATGGACTGGTCTGATCGGACCACCAGTGTCCTGTTCGGAGATGGTGCCGGTGCCCTTTTGCTTGAAGCGCAGGAAGGCGATGGAACGATTGACGATCGCGGCATCCTGTCAACCGACCTGAATTCTGACGGCCGCCACAAGGACATCCTTTATGTCGACGGCGGCGTCTCGACCCAAACGACCGGTCATCTACGGATGCAGGGTAAGGAAGTCTTTCGTCACGCGGTCGAAAAGCTCGCTCAAACGGCGCATACCGCGCTCGACAAGGTCGGGTTGGACGGCGACGATGTCGACTGGATCGTCCCTCATCAAGCGAATTTGCGGATCATCAAATCCACGGCTCAGAAGATGGGTCTTCCGATGGAGCGTGTGGTCGTAACCGTGCAGGATCACGGCAATACGTCGGCAGCATCGATTCCCCTTGCGCTGTCTGTGGGCAAGCAAAACGGACAGATAAAGCCGGGTGACCTGCTTGTTACCGAGGCAATCGGTGGTGGATTGGCCTGGGGCGCGGTTGTTTTGCGCTGGTGACCGCCGTTGAGGGCCATTCCGCAAGCCCTTGATATTGACTCGGATTTTCCCAAGCCCCTATGCTGCTCACACCAAAGTGAGAGAGAGCATGAGCGAAAAGACCCTCACCCGCATGGACCTAAGCGAAGCCGTGTTTCGCGAGGTCGGTCTGAGCCGGAACGAATCCGCACAATTGGTTGAAACTGTCCTGCAATACATGTCCGACGCGTTGGTCGATGGTGAGCAAGTCAAGATTTCGTCCTTTGGGACGTTTTCGGTCCGGGAAAAAACCGCACGGATCGGACGCAATCCGAAAACGGGCGAGGAAGTTCCGATTCACCCGCGTCGCGTTCTGACATTTCGGCCGTCTCACTTGATGAAAGAGCGTGTTGCCGCAGGCAACCGGTCGTAGCCCAGATGCGCAAATCCCGTGACGCGTTCCGGACCATCAGCGAGGTGGCGGAGTGGCTTGACGTACCCACGCATGTCTTGCGCTTTTGGGAAAGCAAGTTCTCTCAGATCAAGCCAGTAAAGCGTGCCGGCGGACGTAGATATTATCGGCCAGCCGACATGGAACTGATCGGCGGTATAAAAACCTTGCTGCACGACGACGGGCAAACCATACGCGCTGTTCAAAAGATCCTCAGCGAGAAAGGCGTTAAGCACGTCGCATCACTTTCGCAGCCGGTCGATGGGACGGAAGATGAAGACGAGATCATTGAACTGACTGCAGAAGAAGTTGTGGTCGCAGCACCCACGGTGGACGGCGTAGCGCAGGATAATGCCGACGACGCGGAATCCACGCCTGAGCTACAAGAAGATGCAGCGGCTTCTTCAAATGAGGATGCTGCGCAAGAGCCTCAGCCGCCCGTGGTTGCTGATGATGAAGCTGAACCCAAAGCAGAACCCGACCTTATCGATCTGATGGCGCCGCAGGAGGCGCCAGTTGAAGCTGAACAAGGCGAACCGGCCACCGCAGAAGAAAACGTTGACGCAGAGGCATCGGTGCCTGAGCCTGAGCCTGAGCCTGAGCCTGAGGTTGCGCCGGAACCAGATCCCGAACCTGTGATGGAGCCAGAGGCAAGT
>JABSSC010000018.1 GCA_013214635.1 Paracoccaceae bacterium
CGTCGATAAGGTCATGGCTGAGTGGGGGCGGATCGATGTGTTGGTGAATTCTGCCGGGCATGGACCACGCGCGCCGATCACAGAGATCACGGATGACGACTGGCACCGGGGGATGGAGGTCTACTTCCTTTGCGCCGTCCGGCCCGCCCGGATCGTGGCACCCATTATGGCCGAACAAGGCGGTGGGGCGATCATCAACATCTCGACATTCGCGACGTTCGAACCTGATCCTGTCTTTCCGACCTCGGCGGCGATGCGCGCCGCGCTGGCCGCCTATACCAAGCTATTTGCGGACCAATTCGCGGTAAAGAATGTGCGCATGAACAATGTCCTTCCTGGGTTCATCGACAGCCTTCCCGAGAAAGAAGAGTTCCGCGAACGTATTCCGATGGGTCGCTATGGAAAGACGGAAGAGGTCGCGGCTGCCATCGCCTTTCTTGCGTCCGAGGGCGGCGCCTATATCACAGGCCAGAACCTGCGCGTCGATGGGGGCATCACACGGTCCGTATGACGCAAGATACTGTAATAAAGGCTGAAAATCTCGGGCTGACGTTTGAGACGAATGACGGTCCGGTCCGGGCGCTGACGGATGTGAACCTTGAGATCAACAAGGGCGACTTTGTCTCGTTCATTGGTCCATCGGGCTGTGGCAAGACGACCTTCCTGCGCGTGATCGCGGCGCTTGAGACGCCGACATCGGGTGAGATTACTGTGAATGGGATGACCCCGGACGCCGCACGGCAGGCGCGCGCCTATGGCTATGTCTTTCAGGCGGCGGGGCTTTACCCGTGGCGGACGATTGCGGGCAATATCCGCCTGCCGCTTGAGATCATGGGGTATGCCAAGGCTGACCAGGCAGAGCGCGTAGAGCGTGTGCTCGAGTTGGTCGATCTCGATGGCTTTGGAGAAAAGTACCCGTGGCAGTTGTCGGGCGGGATGCAGCAGCGCGCGTCGATTGCGCGGGCGCTGGCCTTTGATGCCGACATTTTGCTCATGGATGAGCCGTTCGGGGCGCTGGACGAGATCGTGCGCGATCGGTTGAACGAAGAGTTGCTAAGCCTCTGGGCGCGCACGGAAAAGACCATTGGCTTTGTGACGCACTCCATACCTGAGGCCGTGTATCTGTCGACCAAGATCGTGGTGATGTCCCCGCGCCCGGGTCGGATCACAGACGTGATCGACAGTCCTCTCCCCAAAGAACGTCCGCTGGATATCCGGGACTCGGCTGAGTTCATCGAGATTGCCCATCGTGTGCGCGAAGGGTTGCGGGCCGGACATGGGGACGACGTGTGATGATCTTGCTCGCGCTCATAACAGCCTTGGCGGCCTTGGCGGTTATTCTGTTGGCGGTTGTCTTCTTTGCCGCCTTGTCGGACCACCGGTTTCAAAACTGTACCGAAATCGCCGCCTACGTGGGCAATCACAATTGCGCAGACGCTATTGGCACGATGAAAATCACCGGATCAATTGCTCTGGCGTTCGTCGTGATCAATGCGGCACTGTTTTTTGTGGCGAGGCGGCGCGGATGAGCGGCGGATTGAAACTTGAGTGGCCCGATGCGCCCCGCGCCGCTAGCGGCACGAGGCGACTTCACTGGTCACGGACATCGGCTCCTCAGCCTGTACCGCGCCACAACGCATCACCCATCAAGGTTAACACGGCACTAACTTCATTGGTCCAAAAATACCTGATACGCGACGGCAGCGGTCCAGATCCCGGTCAAAGATTTGGATGCCTCCGGCGGAGGTATTTGGGGACCAATGAAATACAGCGGGTGCAAGAATGCTGACCCGCGTCCTGCCCGTATTTGTCGTGGTCGCGGCGATCACCGGGCTATGGTACCTTGCTTGCATTCCAATGAACGCGCACCAGTCGGTGACAGATTTGGAACGGGCCGGCGAGGTCGTCGTGCCAGGAGGGGCGGCGGAGCGGCGGGACATGGCGGGCGTTTCGCTGGTCCTGCAAAACCCCGCTGCGGTTCAGGCGGCCTTTGGGCAGGAACGCCCACGACTTCCCGCGCCCCATCAGGTCGGCGCTGAGATTTGGGAGACGACGGCCAACAAGCGCATCACCTCCAAACGCAGTCTTGTCTATCACGGATGGATCACGCTTTCCGCGACACTGCTGGGCTTTGCCATCGGGACGGTTGCCGGGATAGCATTGGCGGTGGGGATTGTGCACGTGCGGGCGATGGACATGAGCGTGATGCCCTGGGCCATTGCGAGCCAGACAATTCCGATCCTCGCCATCGCGCCGATGATCATCGTTGTGCTGAACTCCGTAGGAGTTCAGGGACTTGTGCCCAAGGCAATGATCTCGGCCTACTTGAGCTTTTTCCCTGTCGTTGTTGGCATGGTGAAGGGGTTGCGGTCGCCGGACCGAATGCAGCTTGATCTCTTGACGACCTACTCGGCCACGCGCGCGCAGACACTCTGGAAATTGCGCTTGCCTGCGTCGATGCCCTATCTCTTTACATCGTTGAAGATCGGGATCGCGGCCTCGCTTGTGGGCGCCATCGTGGGGGAGTTGCCAACTGGTGCGGCGGGCGGGCTTGGCGCGCGGCTTTTGGCCGGGTCCTATTACGGGCAGACAATTCAGATTTGGGCGGCGCTCTTCTGGGCGGCGATCCTTGCGGCAACGCTTGTCGGGCTGATTGGCCTGATCCAGCGGGTGACGCTGAACCGTATGGGGATGGCCGCATGAACGCCGCGTTGCGTTGGTCCATCCCTGATTGGGTCGGTCTGAGCCTCGTGGCACTGGGTGCGCTGAGCGATTGGCGTTTGGGCTTGGTCCTCGCCGTCTGGTTGGGGTTGTGGCGGCTGAATACGGTGATCGCGGCCTCTGGGAGTACGGCGGCACGCTATGCTGTACCGGCGATATTCGGGCTGACGCTGCTGATCCTTTGGGAAATGGTTGTGCAGCTATATGACGTGCCGTTGGTCATTTTGCCCGCACCGACCGCAATAGCCGCGCGGATCGCGGACAGTCTGCCGATCCTTTGGCAGGACTTTGTGCAGACTTTCGTCAAAGGTGCTCTGTCGGGGTTCGCGATTGGGTGTTCTGCCGCCTTCCTGACCGCGATTGCCGTCGACCGGTCATCTTTTCTTCAGCGCGGGCTTCTGCCGGTTGGCAACTTCATCGCGGCGCTTCCAATCATCGGCACGGCACCAATCCTTGTGATGTGGTTCGGCTTTGACTGGCAGTCGAAGGCGGCTGTTGTCGTCGTCATGGTCTTCTTCCCCATGCTTGTGAACACCGTGCAGGGGCTCAAAGAAACAACAGCCATGCAGCGCGACTTGATGCGCACCTATGCGGCCAGCTACTGGCAAACGCTCTTCAAACTGCGCCTTCCTGCCGCAATGCCGTTTATCTTCAACGGGTTGAAAATCTGCTCAACCCTTGCGCTCATCGGGGCGATTGTAGCAGAATTCTTTGGCAGCCCGATTGTGGGGATGGGGTTCCGCATATCAACCAGCGTGGGGCAGCTTGCGCTTGATATGGTCTGGGCTGAAATTACCGTGGCCGCGATTGCGGGTTCACTGTTTTACGGGGGCATTGCCCTGATCGAACGTTGGGTGACCTTCTGGCACCCCTCGCACCAGAAATGAATAACCATAGGGGAGACTATTTCATGAAACATCTTATCGCAGGCGCTGCCGCGCTGGGGTTCGCGACAGCGGCGCACGCCGCGGATGACGTCACGCTTCAGCTACAATGGGTCACGCAGGCCCAGTTCGCCGGTTACTATGTGGCGCTCGACAAAGGGTTCTATGAGGAAGAAGACCTCAATGTGACAATCAAGCCCGGTGGCCCAGATATCGCACCGCCGCAGGTGCTTGCCGGTGGTGGTGCTGACGTGATGCTGAACTGGATGCCCTCGGCCATGGCCGCGCGTGAAAAGGGTCTGCCTGTCGTCAATATCGCACAGCCGTTCAAATCCTCCGGTCTGATGCTCACCTGCTGGAAGGACACCGGGATCACTGGGCCGCAGGACTTCAAGGGCCGCACAATCGGCGTCTGGTTCTTTGGCAACGAATACCCATTCCTGAGCTGGATGAGCCAGGAAGGCATTTCGACCGATGGGGGCGATGATGGCGTGACCGTGCTCAAGCAGGGTTTCAACGTCGACCCGCTTCTTCAGCGTCAGGCGGACTGCATTTCGACCATGACTTACAACGAGTACTGGCAGGTCATCGATGCGGGCGTTAGCCCCGATGAACTCGTGACCTTCAAATACGAAGACATGGGCGTCGCGACGCTCGAAGACGGTATCTATGCTTTGGAAGAAAACCTGTCCGATCCGGCGTTTCAGGACAAAATGGTTCGCTTCGTTCGCGCCTCTATGAAGGGCTGGAAATACGCCGAGGAGAACCCCGATGAAGCGGCGGAAATCGTGCTCGACAACGATGACACGGGCGCTCAGACCGAAACGCATCAAAAGCGCATGATGGGCGAGATTGCCAAGCTGACCGCGGGTTCAAACGGAGCGCTTGATCCGGCTGATTTTGAGCGGACGATTGATACGCTTCTCGCGGGTGGCTCTGACCCCGTGATCACCGCACGTCCCGAGGGGGCGTGGACACACGCCATCACGGACGCTGCGTTGAACTAACGTCACGCGGCAACAAAAACGGCAAGGGCACGCTTTCGCGTGCCCTTTTTTGGGTTTTGCCAGGCGCTGCCTCGCGCTCCGGAGTACTTTCAAAACAAAGAAGCCGGGCTTCAATAGAGCGGCGCGTGAAGCTTTGTCTTTGACGTTATGATGCCACCACGGTTTCCGATCTCGATTGATCCATAGCGCGAGGCAAAGACCGGCGGCAGCGCGCGGTCGCCCGGCATCGACAGCCAAAGCCGGAGAAGATGACGGCGGTTTTCGGGTTCGGGCCAATCCGTGAAGCCGGTCCGGTCGTGCAAGAACGCGTGGTTGTAGACGAACTGCATGTCCCCCGGATCGAGCCGCATGCGCAGGTGCATGTCAGGATCGTCGGCGAGGGCATCGAACATGTCCAGCGCCTCTACATGCGCGGGCGTGAGCCGCATGGCATCGTCAAAACGCTGGGCGCTGTCGATGTATTGCCGTTGGTAAAAGACCGTCAGCGCATCCTCAAACCAGTTGAGGGGCGGGATTTCCATGTACGGCTTTTGGCCTTCGGGCACCTCTCCGCGCCGGTCCGTCGCAATGGGATCGAAAAGAAGCGTGGCGAGGTCGGGGCGGTCTTCGATCATGCGATTATAGATTGCGACCGCGCTCACGAGGAGAGAGTCTCCGCCCTCCTGCGCGGCTTTCAGGCACAAGAGCCCCACCACATCCGCCGAGTCCGTGTGAAAGGTTTGCCGGGCGGAGGTTTGATAGATGCGCGTGGTTGGCGCTGTCGGGTCCGCGCCAACATCGCGCACATGCCCCAGAATATGCCCGTCTGCGTTCTGCGACCGTGCGGATCCCAAATGCGCCCCGATACCACAGAAAATCGCCGCGGCCGTTTCCCGGTCATAGCGGTCAACTGGCAGCCCGCGCATGACCTCAAACCCGATCCCTTCAAGAAGCTGCGCGGCCAGCGTTTCAAGATGCGCGGCGAACCGAGGAAGGGGAAACGCCTCCTTGGTGATCTCGCCAATATCCTTGCCGGTGCTGAGATAGGTCGCGGCCGCGGCCTCAAGCTCGGCAATGTCAATTGAGGTCAGGTCATAGCGCCAGAGGTCGGTGTGCTGGGCAAGCTCGACACCGCGCCAGTTTCGGGCGTCCTTGATCGGGGCGGGGGGCAGGGCGGGGACAGTCATTCTCGGCTCACTCAACGGCAAAAAGTCCCGGTAGTGTCCACCCGGTGACGCGCAGGCGCAAGCCGGTTCGCGACGGCTTTTTCGCCGGGATCCGACGTTGCGAAACTGCTGGTTCCCGGACACACTGCGCACAGAGCAGGAGGCGCAATGCCGCGCAAAGACTCAAATCTCGGCACCCGGTATGTGATGGCGGTCTGCGCTGCCGCCTGCCTTGCCGCGCCGGCAGCCGCGCAAACCGCACCGGGCCTGTCCGAGGCCGCGGCGCGTGCCGCACTCGCCGTGTTGGGCGTGGGCGCTGTACCCAACGACGGGCTTGCCGCCTTCAACTTCTTGAGCGCGAGTGGTGAAGCGTCGGATTTTCTGTCCTCGCAATTTGGTGGTGGCTTTCACCTGCCAAGCAACCGGTCGATTTATCTCGAAGGGTTTCTGGGGCTTCAGCAATACAATCCCACCGTCTTTCTTCCGGAATTCGCCCGCTTGGCGGACGATGGCGGTTCGCTTGACGTGAGATGGTCAAGCATGACCGGGACGGGTGGCATCGGATGGGATTTTGCCCTTTCTGAGAATTGGACGTTTCGCCCGATGGGGCATGTCACTTTGGGCTATGTTTTCTCCGATGCGATCTTTGACGGTGGAGGTTTTTTTCCGCCATTGCCGCTGCCGCCGGGTGAGATCGAGGACGCCATTCAGGGTGGCTTGCTTTCAGGCGGGGTCGGTGCATCCGCCGGGCTGCTAAGTCGCCGTGATATCGGTACTTGGGATGTCGAAATTCGCCTGCGTCATGCGCATCTTGAGCTTTTTCCAATAGATGCGCCGCAGGCGGGAGCTGCGCGCGCAAACGCCATACGCACCTCTGCCATGACACGCGTCCGCAGGGACATCCCCGGATGGCAGGTTGAAGGGGGGCAGATGCGCAGCGTCTTGGATGCCACGGCGGGGTATTACTATGGCGACCAGGCCCGTGTCTTGGGCACGAACTGGCTGGCCACTATTGGTGCGGGGCTGGAGCTTGATACATCGACCTATGATCTGCCGTATCTCACCGCAGGACGGGTCATGATTAGCTACGTCTTTGGGGACGGATACGAAGGATTTTCTTTAGGATTTGGGGTTAGCTTTTAGGCTCAGATTGTCCAAGGATTGCCAATTGTGTACCTGAGGTATATATTGCGTAATTCAAGGGGGCGAAACATAAGCCTCTGAGCAGAAAGGAACCCAACCATGAACGTCGCAGCAGCACGAGGCATGTTGCCTGTCACCCATCGTCTGGATCGCCGTCGGGCGCGCCTGACGTATCTTGGAACATACGGCAAGATTTTCCGGCGATTGCGCGGGAAGTAACCTGCCCTCAAAGAAAAAACGCCCCGCCAGTTAGTGGGGCGTTTTTCGTTTAAGCGGTCCGCGCTAGGTCGGGGTCAATGGGGCATGGTCTTTGGGGGACAGAAATGCGTGAGACTATTTTAGCCGTTGCCGTCGCGCTTTTGGGCTCATCTGCACAGGCGCAGATGAACACGCCGCTGACGCCGTTTCCGGCGCAAGTGGCGTTTGTGACCGAACTCCCCGGGGCGCAGGCGCGGGTTGTTGAGATCGACTGTCCAACATGTCCCGGTGCCACGTCGTTTGCCATGCAGCTGTCGGGGGCAGATGCCCCCAATCCCGTCGAAGGTCAGCGCGTTCGCATCTTTTGCCGGATGGAAGAGGGCGTCATGCGGATCATGACCGTCGACTGGGCGCCAAGCGGCGCGTGACATCGTTCATCGCGTTTCGGCGCGAGAAACCTCAATTGAGGTCGCGGGGTTCAGGTCATTGTTCGGATCGGTCAGAATTCCCGGTGGAAAGGCGACCGAAACTGGCCGGTCTGTCGTGTCCATACACAGCATGTGATTGTTATCCCCGTCACCCAGATCTGCCAGATGGAACGGTGTCACCTCGCGCGGGGTACCGTCCGCTCCTTCGACGGTCATGGCATAAAGCGCGGCATGTGATTGATCGGGCTCTGCGCCGCCTTCCAACGTGACGCCGCCCTCCCAAGTGACGCGCACCGCTTGGACCGTGCCGTCCTCCGGGCATAGGCTGCCGCGAACGCGGCGCGGTCCGAGTGTTCCGACACGGGTCCAATCTTTGACCGTCTCGGCAAAGGCAAGTGACGGTCCATCCGCCAGTGGAACGACACCCACCGAGGCTCCGCGGTAGGTCATCTTACCGTCCATGCTGTGAATGTTGCCGACAATTTCGACGGATACCGGCGGGTCTGTTTCTGAATTGCCCAAATCCCCGATCAGAAGAACCGTCCGTAACTCACCCGGATCGGTTGCAGGGAGCACCGAAGCGCAGTGCATTGTGCCCATGGCACCCGATTGCAGCGTGACGCGGAAATCGCCTGCCTGCATCGTTTCAATGTCGATCTCGGTGGCAAAGATCACGGGCATCCCCACAAATCCGCGCGAGCCTCGGCAGATGACGTTCGACAGGCGGGGCAGGGCGTCGAGCCCATGAAACGCCGTCAATAGGTCCGCGGATTGGCCATTCGCGCTGCGCGGCAGACCGGCATCTGGCGTTGTATCTGTCGTTTCACGGTTTGAGATATTCCTGGCGGCGGCTTCGGACGCCATCAGGACCATCGCGGCGATTGCAACGGAGCAGACAATCGGGTTTCGTATCCGTACTCTCCAAGTTGCTTTGAATGTGTTCGGGGCCGCTCAGGATTTCAACGTGTCACAAACAAAAAAGGCGACCCCTTGGGGGCCGCCCTTTTCGCGGTTGTTCAAGCCGGGTTTAGCTTCTGTTCATGCGGTTTTCGATCAACTCGTCCACCACTTGCGGTTCGGCAAGGGTCGATGTGTCGCCAAGTGCGCCGAAGTCATCCTCGGCGATCTTGCGCAAAATACGGCGCATGATCTTGCCCGAGCGGGTCTTGGGCAAACCGGGCGCCCATTGGATCAGGTCGGGCTTGGCAATCGGGCCGATCTCGGCCCGGACCCAGGTCTCCAGCTCTTTACGCAGCTCTTCGGTGGGCTCGACACCGTTCATCAGCGTCACATAGGCATAGATGCCTTGCCCTTTGATCTCGTGCGGGTAGCCTACGACAGCGGCCTCGGCCACTTTTTCATGGGCGACAAGTGCGCTTTCGACCTCAGCCGTACCCATCCGGTGGCCCGAGACGTTGATCACGTCATCAACCCTGCCGGTGATCCAGTAATAGCCATCCTTGTCGCGGCGGCAGCCATCGCCAGAGAAATAGTACCCTTTGTAGTCCGCGAAATAGGTCTTTTGGAACCGCTCGTGATCGCCCCACACCGTCCGCATCTGGGCCGGCCAACTGTCCTTCATGCACAACACGCCCTCGGCTTCGGTTGTGGTGATTTCTTCGCCGGTCTGCGGATCAAGGATAACGGGCTGTACGCCAAAGAACGGAACTGTGGCCGATCCCGGTTTGGTCGCAATCGCGCCGGGCAGGGGGGTCAGGAGGTGACCACCTGTTTCCGTCTGCCACCACGTGTCAACGATGGGCGCTTTGCCTTTGCCGACGACTTCATTGTACCAGTTCCACGCTTCGGGGTTGATCGGCTCACCCACGGTGCCCAGCACTTTGATGTCGCTCAGATCGTATTTCTCAACGAATTCCGGGCCCTTGCCCATCAGTGCGCGGATTGCGGTGGGGGCGGTGTAAAACTGGTTTACCTTGTGCTTTTCGCACACAGCCCAGAACCGGCCCGCATCCGGGTAGGTGGGCACGCCTTCGAACATCAGCGTCGTCGCGCCGTTGGCCAGCGGTCCATAAACGATATAGCTGTGCCCCGTGACCCAGCCGACATCGGCCGTGCACCAGAAGATGTCACCGTCGTGATAGTCAAACGTGTATTGGTGGGTCATTGCCGCATAGACAAGATACCCCCCGGTCGTATGAACCACGCCCTTTGGCTGACCGGTTGAGCCGGACGTGTAGAGAATGAACAGGGGATCCTCGGCGTTCATCTCCGCCGGGGCTGAAACGTCAGAGGCCTCCAGAAACATCTCGTTATAGTCGAAATCGCGGCCGTCGACCCACGTGGTTTGACCGCCTGTGCGGCGCACCATCAGGCATTTGACCGTGTCCTTACAGGCCAAAAGCGCCTTGTCGGTGTTTGATTTCAACGCCGTCTCGCGCCCGCCGCGGGGCGCGTAGTCTGCGGTGATGACAACCTTGGCATCGCAGCCGTTGATGCGGGCGGCCAATGCGTCGGGGGAGAAGCCGGCGAACACGATCGAATGGATTGCACCGATGCGTGTGCAGGCAAGCATTGCATAGGCTGCTTCAGGCACCATCGGGAGGTATAGCACCACGCGGTCGCCTTTGCGCACGCCCAGTTCTTCCAAAATGTTGGCCATCTTACAGACCGACATGTGCAGTTCTTTGTACGAGATGTGCTTTGCATCATCGTCAGGATTGTCCGGTTCCCAGATAATCGCGGTCTGATCTGCGCGTGTGGCCAAGTGCCGGTCCACACAATTGGCCGAGACGTTCAGCGTGCCGTCCTCGAACCATTTGATACCGACATTGCCAAACTCATAATTGACGTCTTTGACCTTGGAGAACGGCTTGATCCAGTCGATCCGCTGGGCTTCACGTGTCCAGAACGCATCCGGGTCCGAGATGCTTTCGGCGTACATTTCATCGTATTTGGTTTTATCGGCATGGGCCGCGCCAGCAAATTCCGCCGACGGCGGGTAAAGCTTTTCAGCGTCATTAAGCATGACTGTTCCCTCGGGTATTTGGTCTTTTGCAAAAACGCCGCCCCGGGGGTCGGGGCGGCGTCAAATCAGATGGCCAGGTATTCGGCGCGCAGCGCTTCGTCGTTCAGCACCTCTTCGGCTGAGCCGTCATAGACGACAGATCCGGTATCAAGGATCACTGCCCGGTCCGCCAGTTTCAGCGCCGCAACCGCGTTTTGTTCAACGATCACCGTGGTGATGCCCTGCTGTTTGATGTGCGTCAGGGTCTTTTCGATCTCCTGCACGATCACCGGTGCCAGACCTTCGTAAGGTTCATCAAGAAGCAGAACCTTGATGTCGCGGGCCAGCGCGCGGGCGATGGACAACATCTGCTGTTCCCCACCGGACAGAGTGACACCTTCCTGACGGCGGCGTTCGCCGAGCCGCGGGAAGAGATCATAGAGCCTGTCGATCGACCAACCCACAGGCGGCGCGATTTGTGCCAGTTGCAGGTTTTCCTCAACCGTCAGGCCCGGAATGACCCGGCGATCTTCGGGGACAAGCCCCAAACCGGCCTGCGCCGCCTCAAAGCTCGACATGTTGTGAAGTGGCTGGTGGTCCAGCCAGATCTCACCATGCGTCACAAGCGGCGAGCCGATCCGCGCGATGCCGCGCAGGGTCGAGGTTTTGCCCGCGCCGTTACGGCCGAGAAGGGCAAGGATCTCGCCTTCGTGCACAGTAAAGCTCACACCCTGGACGATGTAGCTTTCCCCGTAATACGCGTGCATGTCGTAGACCGAGAAATAGGCAGGGGCCGTCTTGGCCTGATTGGCATGGGCCGAGAAATCGGGACGTTCGTTCATCGTTCCGTCTCCTTAATGGGCCTGACCGAGGTACGCTTCTTGTACCTTCGGGTGGCCCTTGATGTTGTCAGGCGTGTCTTCGACCAGCGGCGTCCCTTGCGCCAGAACGGTGATCCGCTCGGCCAGGCTGAACACCACGTGCATGTCGTGTTCGATAATCGCCATGGTGATGTCGCGCTTTTCCTTGATCTCCTTCAACAGGTCGATCGTGTTGTTGGTATCGGCGCGCGCCATGCCTGCCGTGGGTTCGTCCAACAGCAAGAGCTTGGGTTGCTGAACCAGACACATGGCCATCTCAAGCCGCCGCTTGTCGCCACGGCTAAGGGCCGCGGCATGCATGTGGCGTTTGTCGATCATGTTCATCTCGGTCAGCATCTCTTCGGCCTGCTGAACAAGATCCTTTTCCTTTGGCACGCTTTCAAAAGCATGCAACCGGAAGGCCCCATCGCGCTTGGCAAAGCAGGGGATCATGACGTTTTCGAACACGGTGAGATCACCGAAGATCTCGGGCGTTTGAAACACCCGGCTGATCCCCATCTGGTTAATCTCATGCGGCTTGCGCCCCAGGACCGATTGACCGTCGAACATGACCGAGCCGGTATCCGGGATCAGTTTGCCGATGAGGCAGTTCAAGAGCGTCGACTTGCCCGCGCCGTTCGGCCCGATGATCGCGTGGACGGTGTTTTCCTGAACGCTCAGGTTCACGTCGCCCAGAGCTTGCAGACCGCCGAAGCGTTTGCCCACACCTTTGACTTCAAGGATTCCCATTGTCTCAGTCTCCTCTTACTCAGCCACGTGCGGGGCAGGTTTCGGGTGATGTTCCGGGTCGCCATCGCCACCCGATGTCTTTTTGCGGCCTTTGAGCATCCGACCGATCCGCTGGCCACCTTCGACCAGACCACCGGGCAGGAAGATCACGACCAGCATGAACACGATCCCCAGTGTCAGGTGCCAACCTTTGCCGATGAACGGGTGGATCAGGAAGACGGTAAAGTCCTCAAGACCGTCCGGCATCCATGCAAACCACTGGTGCAGAATGTTGTCGTTGATCTTGGAAATGATGTTTTCCATGTACTTGATCATGCCCGCGCCAAGAACCGGGCCAATCAACGTGCCTGCACCACCGAGGATGGTCATCAGCACAACTTCACCCGAGGCTGTCCAGAACATCCGCTCAGGACCCACCTGAGTGTCCATTGCAACCAGCAGGCCACCCGCAAGACCGGCATACATGCCCGAGATCACGAAGGCCGCGAGCGTATAGGGTTTGGCGTTCAGACCCGTATAGCTCAGACGGTTCTGGTTCGACTTCACCGCGCGCAACATCATGCCAAATGGCGACCGGAAGATGCGGATCGACATATAGAATGCCAGCAGCATGAACACGGCAGCGATGTAGTAGCCAACGTTGAACGTGAAGAGCCACGCCCCTGCCTCAAGCTCAAAGCTCGTCCGCATGTCCATGCCGAACAGGCTCGCCCGGCCAATCTCACCTTCCGCAAGGTTGTTAAAGATCGGGTTGTCCGTCGACTTGAGCTGAAGCCCGGTCTCACCACCCGTGATCGGCGTCAGAACCGAATAGGCGAGCGCATAAGACATCTGAGCAAAGGCCAGCGTCAGGATCGAGAAGTAGATGCCTGACCGCCGCAGCGAGATATATCCGACCACCACCGCAAAGAGACCGGCAAAGATAACGGCCATGATGATTGCCGGGATCACGTTGAGCGTCACCAGTTTCATCATCCAGATCGCGCCATAGGACCCCACACCCAGGAAGGCCGCGTGACCAAAGGACAGGTAGCCGGTCAGACCAAAGAGGATGTTAAAGCCAATCGCGAAGATCCCGAAGATCACGAAACGCTGCATCAGGTCAGGATAGCCCGCGTTGAACTGCGCCAATTCCGATCCTTCAGGGAAGGGGTTCAGGATGAAGGGGGCCAGCATCGTCAATGCGGCGACGACCAGCAGAAGGGATGTGTCTTTGGAGTTCAAGCCCAGCATTTCTTATTCCTCCATGACGCCCTTGCGGCCCATAAGGCCACGCGGACGGGTCAGCAGAATGACGATGGCGACCAGATAAATGATGATCTGGTTGATGCCCGGAATGATGTCGATCACCTGCGGCAGCGACGCAAAGCTCTCCAGAATACCCAAGAGGAACCCTGCCAGAACCGCTCCGGGGAGCGAGCCCATACCGCCCACAACCACCACAACGAAGCTTAGGACGAGGAAGTCCATGCCCATGTGATAGTTGGGAGAGTTGATCGGCGCATACATGACGCCCGCAAGCCCAGCCACCGCTGCAGCAAGCCCGAACATGATCGTAAAGCGCTTGTCGATATTGATCCCCAAGAGGCCCACGGTCTCGCGGTCGGCCATCCCTGCGCGGACCACCATGCCAAAGGTCGTGAACTGCAAAAAGCCGAAGACCGCGGTGATGATCGCCATGGAGAACAAGAAGTAGACCAGACGCCAGTAGGGGTAGATGATGTTTTCAAGTCCTATCAGCGCGCCGAAATCGAAGGACCCGGTGAAAGCCGGAGGGGCCGGGGTCGGGATCGGGTTCGCGCCGAAGAAGTACTTGATGATTTCCTGAAGAACGATGGCCAGACCAAAGGTTACAAGAATCTGGTCGGCGTGGGGACGCTTGTAGAAATACTTGATCAATCCACGTTCCATCGCAAAGCCAGCCGCGACCATGACCGGGATCGAAAAGACAATTGCCAGCGGCACGGACCAGTTGATGATCGCCTGTCCCGCGGCCTCGCCGAACCAGTCATAGACATAAGGCACATCGACCTTGAGCGGATTGCCCAGAAAGTCGGTCCGCGTCTCATCGACGACCTGATGGCTCAGGCTTAGAAGGCGCTGCAGGATCACAGCGCAGAACGCCCCGATCATGAACAGCGCGCCATGCGCAAAGTTCACAACGCCGAGCGTCCCGAAGATCAAGGTCAGACCAAGAGCGATCAGCGCATAGGCGCTGCCCTTGTCCAGCCCGTTCAGAATTTGAAGGATAATGGCTTCCATGTCCCCACCTCGATGGTTCTGGGTGTGCAGCTTTGGCCTGACTGGCCAGGGGTGCCGGGCGAGGGGATCCCCGCCCGGCGATTGTCTTATGCGCCTGGGTTACAAGCGCCCAGTTCACCGCCGAAGATCGACGCGTCATAGGTGACCTGGCTAACCGGGGTGATTTCCACGATCTCAAGAAGGTCAAATTCTGACGTTGGGTTCTCTTTACCCTTCACGACCAGCACGTCCTTGAAGCACTGGTGGTCTTCGGCGCGATAGAGCGTCGGGCCGTTGCCCATACCGTCGAATTCGAAGCCTTCGAGAGCTTCGCCGACGGCGCATGGGTTGAACGAACCTGCACGGTTCACCGCATCTGCATAGAGCAGCGCCTGTACATAGCAGGTGTGTGCTGCCTGGCTCGGCGGGAAGCCGTACTTCGTGCCGAACGAACGGACGAATGCCTGACTGCCTTCGTCCTGCAGCGACCAGTGCCAGTTCGTCGAGCCAAAGATGCCCTTAACGTTGGCGCCAGCACCACGGGCCATCAGGCGCGAGTAGAGCGGAACGACGATTTCGAAGTTCTTGCCGTTGACGAGCTTGTCGCGCAGGCCGAACTGAACAGCGTTGGTCAGCGAGTTGACCATGTTGCCGCCGTAGTGGTTCAGAACCAGAACGTCTGCATCTGTCTGCAGAACCGGTGCGATGTAGGACGAGAAGTCAGTCTGCGTCAGCGGTGTCTTAACGGCTGCAACAGTCTCCCAGCCCACAGCCTCGGTCGAAGTCCGTACGGCCTCTTCCGTGGTGTAGCCCCAGTTATAGTCGGCGGTCAGGTGATAGGCTTTACGATCCGAGCCATAGTTGGCCTGCAGGATCGGTGCCAGCGCTGCACCCGACATGTAGGAGTTGAAGAAATGGCGGAAGCCATTGGCCTTCTTGTCCTTACCCGTGGTGTCGTTGGAGTGCGTCAGACCCGCCATGAAGATGACGCCAGCCTCTTGGCAGAGCGCCTGCACAGCCACGGCCACGCCCGAAGACGAACCGCCGGTGATCATGATCGCACCGTCTTTTTCGATCATCGACTTTGCCGATGCGCGTGCCGCGTCCGACTTGGTCTGTGTATCGCCGGTGACGTATTCGACCTTCTTGCCAAGAATACCCGTGCCGTCGAGAGTCTTCGACGAGAACGTGTTGATCATGCCGCCGTCGCCGCCACCATTCAGGTGCTCGACTGCAAGCTCGTAGGCGCGAAGTTCGTCAGCACCCTCGTCGGCATAAGGGCCGGACTGGGGTACGTTGAAACCAAGCGTAACGGAGCCGCCGGTCGGTTCGTTTGTGAACGCAGAAGCCGATGACGCCGTAAAGATCGTCGGCACTGCAAGACCGGCACCGGCTACGGCACTCGACTTCAGCAGTCCACGACGCGTGAGTGAGGTGTTGGACATGTATATCCTCCCATTTGAACAACCGTCATGCGCTCCTCAACGCAAGACAGGCCCCTTTACAGGGCGGTGCCATTATCGCGCGTCGGCGGAAAACAGTTCAACAAGCCGTTTGGTCTAAAGAGTTTTTTTGTTAACCGATCAACACGCGCTTGCGGCATTTTGTAAAATTCTTTACGCTGCGCCTGCAACTGCCTCTTTTGAAAGGATGTTAGCGCTGTCGCGACAGGCTCTCACAGGAAGCCGAATCCGGGCTCGAAGGCTGGACCTTGATCTGCGTCAAGCCGACGTTGCCCGATCCTGCGGCATATCGCCAGCCTATCTGAATCTTATCGAACACAACCGCCGCAGAATCGGCGGTAAACTTCTGGGCGATCTCGCGCGGGCGCTGGAGACGGATATTGGCGCGCTCAGTGAAGGGGCGGAAGTGGCGTTGGTCGGCGCCCTGCGGGCCGCCGCCGATGCCGCCCGCGACGCCAGTGTTGAGCTTGACCGAACCGAAGAATTCGCAGGCCGTTTTCCGGGATGGGCAGCGCTCGTCGATGAACAGTCTCGGCGCATTGCCACGCTCGAACGCACCGCCGCCATTCTGTCTGACCGCCTGTCGCACGACCCCGATCTGTCCGCGTCCCTGCATGACGTGATCACCACCGTGACCGCGATCAACGCCACCTCCTCAATTTTGACCGGGGGCGAGGATGTCGACCCAGAATGGCAGGCCCGGTTTCAGCGCAATATCCACGAAGACAGCGAGCGTCTGGCCGAGGCCAGCCAGCACCTTGTGCGCTATCTGGATGCGGGAGACCCCTCTGTTCAATCGAACCGCACGCCGCAGGAAGAGCTTGAGCGGTGGCTCGCGGCGCGGTCTTTTCACGTGGCCGAACTGGAGCGCGCGATCGCCCCCGATCCCGAAGGCCTGCTGAAGGGTTCGGATGCCCCCGCCACACCGGCGGCTTGGGCCTTCACGCATGCCTACCTGACGCGCTACCGGGCCGATGCCGAACGTGTGCCGCTCGGCGCGCTTCTCGAAGCGCTGGAGGCCTTTGGTCCGGATCCCTTGCGGTTGGCCGAGGCGTTTCGCAGCGATCTGCCCACCGTTCTGCGCCGCATGGCCTGCCTTCCGCCCGAGGTCGATGCCCCGCCTATGGGCATTGCTGTGTGCGACGGATCAGGCTCGCTGGTTTTCCGCAAACCAGTTGAGGGCTTCGCATTGCCAAGGTTTGGGGCGGCCTGCCCACTCTGGCCGCTCTATCAGGTCTTGGGGCGTCCGATGGTGCCGCGACGTGACGTTGTGGCTCAGCCCGGCCGCCTGCCGCGCGCCTGTCTGACCTATGCCATCGCACAACCGGCACAGGCCGACGGCTTTGACGGGCCATCGATCATCGAAGCCACTATGCTGATCCTGCCTCAAGATCCGTCTGGCAGTGATCCACAACCGTCTCAGCCCGTGGGCACCACCTGCCGCGTCTGTCCGCGTCGGACCTGTCGTGCACGGTCTGAACCATCGATCTTCGAAGATCCCGTCGCCCCGCAAGCGTGAGAGTTTTGACACGGCTTTCGCCTTGGGCGATAGTCCCGTGAAAACGCGCGCTTACGGGAGGAGACCGGGGATGAGCGGGCACGTTCTGTTGATCGAAGATGAGCCTAATATCATTGAGGCCATCCGCTTCATCCTGTCGCGCGACGGATGGACGGTGGACACGCATTCCGACGGCTCGACCGCGGTGGACGAAGTGCTGCGCCGCAACCCCGATCTGGTGATCCTTGACGTAATGCTCCCCAACCGCTCGGGCTATGACATCCTCAGCGATCTGCGCGCCAGCGACACCACCCGCGATCTGCCGGTGCTGATGCTCACCGCGCGCGGGCAGAAAAAGGACAAGGAAATGGCCGAACGCGTGGGCGCGAGCCGTTTCATGACCAAGCCTTTCTCAAACGCCGAGGTGCTCGCCTCGGTGCGCGAGCTTGCTGGCGGATGAGCCAGCCCCCACGCCCCCCGGTATTTCTGGCGCGCGAAACCTATCGCCGGCGGCGGTTGATGGATGCCGCGCGACTGCTGCCGTTTCTCGGGGTGTTTGCCTTTGCGTTGCCGGTCTTGTGGTTCAACAGCCCCGCAACGTCGGGGGCAAAGATCTATCTCTTCGTTGCGTGGCTGGCTTTGATCGTGATGACCGGTGTGTTGGCAGCGCGGCTCAACCGCGAACCTCCCGAGGACGAGGACGGAGGCAGTCGCTAGATGCTGTCGTTCAACCTTCTCGTCGTTGTCTGTCTTGCCTATGTCGCACTGTTGTTTGTGGTGGCGTTCGTCGCAGAGAAGCGCGCCGAACGAGGGTTGAGCGCGTGGCTGCGCAGCCCATGGGTCTATACGCTGTCGCTCTCGATCTATTGCACCGGCTGGACCTTTTATGGCGCGGTTGGGTACGCCGCGCGCTCGGGTCTGGAATTTGTGACGATCTACCTTGGACCAACGCTTGTCATGATTGCGTGGTTCACGCTTCTGCGCAAACTCGTCCGGATCGGACGGTCCGAGCGCATTACTTCTATCGCTGACCTCATTTCCTCGCGCTATGGAAAGTCCAACACTCTTGGCGTGCTCGTCACGGTTTTGGCGGTCGTCGGGATCAC
>JABSSC010000179.1 GCA_013214635.1 Paracoccaceae bacterium
GAAGTCACGGTCGCCTTCCTGCCGTTCTTCCATATCTACGGGCAGACGGTTCTGATGAACGTCTATATCGCTAATGGCGGCGGTCTGGTCACCATGCCGCGCTTTGATCTTGAGCTTTTTCTCAAACTCAATGCGGAACACGGCTGTCGTCATATGTGGTGCGTGCCACCGGTGGCCATCGCCATGGCCAAACACCCGCTCGTGGACCAGTTCGACCTCTCCGCTGTCGAGATCTTCTGTTCCGCTGCGGCCCCCTTGGGCGCTGAATTGGGTGAGGCTGTCAGCCAGCGCCTCAACTGCACGGCCATTCAGGGCTATGGCATGACCGAGCTTAGTCCGATCACGCATCTCGTGCGCCTTCAAACTCCGCATCCCGGTTCGGTGGGTGAGACAACGCCCAACACCGAATGCCGCATCGTCGATCCCGAAACCGGGAATAGCCTCGGTGTAGGAGAAGAAGGCGAGGTCTGGATCAAAGGTCCGCAAGTCATGAAGGGCTATCTCGGCCGCCCCGACGCTACAGCTGAAACAATCACACCCGACGGCTGGCTCCGCACCGGTGATCTGGGAAGTTTCGACGGCGATGGGTACCTGACTATTCACGACCGACTAAAGGAACTGATCAAGGTCAAAGGGTTTCAGGTTGCCCCGGCCGAGCTGGAAGCCATGCTTCTCAACCACGCCGCCGTGGCCGATGCTGCTGTCTTTGGTGTGCCTGATGATGAGGCGGGCGAACGGCCAGTGGCACATGTGGTGCTAAAGCCCGATGTCACAGCGACCGAAGAAGACCTTCAGGCGCATATTCTGGCACACCTGTCCTCCTACAAAGGCCTCAAAGAGGTTCACATGGTGGACAGCATCCCGAAATCAGCTTCAGGAAAGATTCTGCGCCGACTTCTCCGCGCCAGCGCCTAAACCTCACCCGGCTGCGCCGACATCTCAAGCGTTGCGGTCGCGCCCTCGCGCGGTCCAACGCTGGGGTGGACGCGCTCGGACGGGTCCTGCCCCACCACGCGAGACTTTCGGGCCAGAAAGAACCGCCCCCACCCGCGCCATGACCCCGCTGACGGGGCGGTGGCGTCGGTCTCAATCCCCGCGCGCCATGTTTCAGGAAGCCCCAGCCCGCATCGTTCGGCCCGCTCCAACATCCAGACCAGAGGAATATTCGAAAGCGGCCGCGCCGCGGAGAACCCCAAAAGCTGCCCGCCCACATCACCATGCCCGCCACGGAACCAGCACTGTTCAACCTCGTTGGCGTTGTGGTCCGAGGTCGTGTCCCACAGAACAGGCGCATAGGCCGCGCGCGTCTCATCAAGGGCCAGTGCATGGAATCCATGCTTGATCGATGACCCAATCGTGTGGCTGTGAAAGGCGTGCTTCATCTCGGCCCACCGCCAGATCACCGGGGCGCGGAATCCCAGCGCCTTGACCGTGTCCCAAACGCCCACCATCTCGATTTCCACATGTGGGTGGCAGTATAGTCGCTGAAATTCTGCCAGAGCTTCGGCACTTCCGGGGTGTTGGTAGTGGCGATAGGCATTTCGGATCATCGAGACGGTCGCATGTTCCGGCGTCAAAAGCCCGACGCGATCGATCACACCCGCCAGAGACCGCACAGCATAGGCCCCGCGCGAATACCCAAAAAGGAAGATCCGGTCACCTGGTTTGTAGCGTGACGCGATAAACCCATAGGCCCGCCGGATCGCCCGGTTGATACCCCGACCCTCGATCACATCCAGAGTCTCAGACCAGTCGCGCCATTGCACGCCCGCCTCATACATCAAGGAGACATCGCGTCGATCGGCGGAGCACAGCATCTTGTAAGTCAGCCCGGCGTTGGTCTCATGCCCCGGCTCCAGCGACGACATGGTTCCATCAAGAATGACCACATGTGTGATCGCCCCCCGCGTCTTGGGTGGCGGGCTTTTGGCCGAAAAACCAATGCGATCCAAAAGACCGCGCAGGCGGGCGGTCAGGCGCATATCTGCACCCCTAATTTGCGGCGCGAACCAGTCATAGCACTCAACCTGTGCGGCTGACCTGCGCCTGTAAACCCCCTACACCAGCCCGTTAACAGTCGTCATCAAGATGTGACCGTATCCGTTGAAATGTGTCACTGTGGCTGTCGAATAGGCCCCCATGCCTTGGAAAATGACATAGTCCCCTTCGCGTGCATCCCCGGGAAACGCCAGTGCATCAGGCAACTTGTCGAGGCTGTCACAAGTCGGTCCGAAAATCGTGCGCGGTTGCGAAGCCGACTGCCGCAGCGCGCCATCCGGGCCCATGACGGCAAACCGTTCGATCGCTCCCAACACCGGCGCCTCCGCCAGCGCGCCATAGATCCCATCGTTCAGAAACACCGCCCCATCCCGGTCCCGGATCGCCTTGATCCGCACCGCCAATGCAAAGGCATCCGCCACCATGGCCCGCCCCGGCTCGCAAACAAGCGCGGGCGCCGCCGCGCCGAAGGCCGCCGTCGTTCGCCTGCGCACCATCTCAAAGATCACTTCTAGATCGGGCGCGCGCCCACCGCGATGCGCCGCGAACCCGCCCCCGACATTAAGCCGCCATAGCCGGGTACCTGCCGCCTGCGCGACCCGAGCTGCCGCATCGATATACGCGCCCCAGGCCTCGGGCGCGTCACACTGCGTGCCGGGATGAAAGGTGAGCGCGGGCCGATACCCCGCCGCCGCAATCGCGCGCAACAGCTCCGCACACGACGCCTCACCCGCCCCAAACTTGGATCCGAAATCATAGGCCGCACCCGCTACGGGAAGTTTCAGGCGTGCGCTTACTTCCGTGCCTGCGGGCACAACGCCCTGCAATTTGGTGAGTTCACTGGGGCAATCGACCGAGTAACTCGCCACACCCAGATCGGCGGCTTCCTGGATCTCGGCCTCTGACCGGACTGGATTGTTGTAATGCAAAACCGCGCCTCGTGCCGCACGGCGTACGGCCCGCATCTCTTTCGGTGAGGCAACATCAAACGCCGTCATCCCGAGACTTGAAAGGTTTTCCAGAACTTCCCCTCGGTCATTTGCTTTGACGGCATAAGTCACCTGCCCGGGGAAGCCGTCGCGAAACCTTTGGTATGTCGCGGCCAAGGTGGCCGGGCAAAAGAACAGAACCGGTTGATCGGGACGCTCGCTGCGCAAGAACGCATCCGGCGCGGGCCAAAGGGCGGGTTGTCTGCTCATGACATCGGATCCTGTGCTGTGCCTGCTCCGTTTCAGTGTTGCGCACAGCACCGTCACTTGCACTTGTCATATCAGCATAATATCTGGTAATTTTCGTCATAATGACGGGGACTATACACATATGGACGAAACCGACCGCGCCCTGATGCAAGCGCTCGCCGACGACGCGCGACTTCCCGTGGCCACACTCGCCAAACGGCTGGGCATCGCGCGCACAACCGTTCAGTCCCGCCTCGAACGTTTGGAAAGCTCCGGCGCGATTGCTGGGTACACGCTGCGCCGTGGCCCCGGCGCGGACCCGGTGCGCATCCGTGCAACGGTCCTGCTTCAGGTTGAACCGCGCGCCACCCCGGCGCTTTTGTCACGTCTTTCGGCCGTTCCGCAGGTCGAACGCGTGCACACAAGCTCGGGTCGCTTCGACCTCATCCTGCTTATCGCGGCCCACACGACCGAGGAATTGGACCAGATGCTGGACAAAATCGGCGGCTTTCCCGGTGTCAAAAGTTCCGAAAGCCTCATCCACCTCTCCACCCGCATCGACCGTGCTTACTAAGGCGCGTTTGTCGGCTTCATTGGTCCAAAAATTCCTCACCACGACCGTCAACCGCCAAGCGCATCGCCCAGAACTTCGATCGTGCCATCCACGCCCAGTGAAATGACCTGACCCGGCGTAAGCGTATCGGCCCGCCCAAATTGATCCCCCGCCAAAAGCCGGTCCCCCACCAACTTCACGAACTCATCGCTTTCAGAGAACTTTGAGTGATGCGAAGACGTGACATTGCTGACCTCGCTGAGATCGATCACCGCCACGCCAAGCGCGGCGAGCTCCTCGGGGTCCGCGCGCCCCACTCTAACCTGACCGCCCGCCAATCGTTGCGACAGGGTCAGAGCCCGATCATCTTTTGACGTTAAAACCACAAACGCGCGATCCTCAACCGGAATGGCGGCCAATTGCGTTTTGAACAGGTCAAAATCGATATCGGGCGAGGCCATCACGATCCCGCGCAGCTTGGGTGACCGCACAGGCGTTCCCGTCAGCGCTTGCTGGCGAAGCGCCTCCATCAAGACGATGTTCCCCATCGAATGGGCAAAAATCTCAAACCCTTCCAAAGACGGGATATCGCCAAGTGTCCGCAATTCCAAAAACGCGTCACGGGCGATGATCGCGCTGTTGACGTCGTATAGATAGTCATACCCCCGCCCCGCGCTCGCAAATGAAAACAGGATGGGCACCCCGGTATAACCCGTATCCTCGACAAACTGCGCCAGATGCAGAACAGCGGATGAAAGCGAGTTGTTATAGCCGTGAAGAAAGATCATGGCATTGCGGTCTGCACGCGGGCGCGCCCGCAGTTCCGCGTCAATTGCTGCCGCAAACTCTCTCTTCGTGCGGGCGACCTTCGGGTTAGTAATCACAAAATGCCGTTCGGGATCAGGCGGCAACTGCTGGGGGCGCTCGACAACACCAATTTCATGCGTGGGCGGCACCGACACCTCGACGGAGGCAAAATTCAGATCTTCGCTGCGCCGGTTGCCATAGAACGCCCCTGGAATATCGGGGGCGGCCTCGCGCGTTGTCGCGATCATAATCCGATGCCGTTTCGTGCCCGGCACGCTGTCGATCGGCCGGTCCGCATTCTCCATACCGACAAGGTACGGGGCGGGCCCGCTACAGGCCGTGGTCAGCCCCATCGCGGCCATGCCGGTCAGAACCCGTCGACGATCAGAAAAACGATTGCGTTGCATGCCGTCTCCCTGCCACATCTTGCAGGTGCAGCAAAGCCAACCGCGACAAGATGACAACCCTTTTCCTCCCCGCGCGCATCCGCTAGACCCTCGCCCGACCAGCACTCTGATGAGACGCGCATATGCCGATGGAAAAATCCTTTGACGCGGCCGAGGCCGAAGCCCGTATATCCCAGGCTTGGGAAAGCTCAGGCGCTTTCCGGGCCGGGGCCAACAAAAGCCGGGACGACAGCTTTTGCATCATGATCCCGCCCCCCAACGTGACGGGCGCGCTCCATGTGGGCCACGCCTTTAACAACACGTTGCAGGACATCCTGATCCGCTGGCACCGCATGCGCGGCTTCGACACGCTCTGGCAGCCCGGTCAGGACCACGCAGGCATCGCCACGCAGCTTCAGGTCGAAAAGAAGCTCAAGGCGGAATCGAACCTGCGCCGCACCGATCTCAGCCGCGAGGATTTCCTCGCCAAAGTCTGGGAATGGAAGGGCGAATACGGCCACACCATCATCGATCAGCTCAAGCGTCTGGGCGCGTCCTGCGACTGGGACCGCAACGCGTTCACGATGGCCGGTGCACCGGGCGATCCGCGCACGGGGCACGAAAACTCACCCAACTTCCACGACGCCGTCATCAAGGTCTTTGTCGACATGTACGACAAGGGCCTGATCTATCGCGGCAAACGGCTTGTGAACTGGGACCCGCATTTTGAAACCGCGATTTCCGACCTCGAGGTCGAGAATATCGAAGTTGCGGGCCACATGTGGCACTTCAAATACCCGCTCGCCGGTGGCGCGACCTATACCTACGTCGAAAAAGACGAGGACGGGAACATCACGCTGGAGGAAGAGCGGGATTACATCTCAATCGCCACGACCCGGCCCGAGACGATGCTGGGCGACGGCGCGGTTGCGGTGCACCCATCGGATGAGCGTTACGCGCCAATCGTCGGAAAACTCTGCGAAATTCCGGTTGGACCTAAGGAACACCGCCGCCTGATCCCGATCATCACCGACCAGTACCCCGACCCCGATTTCGGCTCGGGCGCGGTGAAGATCACCGGCGCGCATGACTTCAACGACTATGCGGTGGCCAAGCGCGGCGATATCCCCTGCTACCGCCTGATGGACACCAAAGGGCAGATGCGCGCGGATGGCGCGCCCTACGCCGAAGCTGCGCGCCTCGCCCTGGCCGTTGCACGGGGGGAGCAGACCCTCAGCGAGGCGGAGGTTGATACCG
>JABSSC010000180.1 GCA_013214635.1 Paracoccaceae bacterium
GCCAATCAATGTCACCTTCGACGAAGATACGATCCCACCCCGGAACGATGGACGTGAAGATGGCACGCTTGACGGGCAAGTATTCTGGGGGCGCAGGAATGTCCCACGCGATCAAGTGATCGGTCACGGCCCCCCAAGGGTTTTCAACCTGCAAGTCCCGCTCAAGAAGCTCGGATGCCGCCCCGGCAAGCTCAAGGCTAAACTGACGGTTGGACACAAATCGCATCAGGTCGCTGATGATCCATGCCAGACGCGGATCGCCCGAGTCAGCAACGGCCCGTAACGCGTTCTGTTGCTCACGTCCCCAAGTGGAATTCGTGACGCTGTCAACAAAGGCCGTTTGCACAGCAGCGCTTAGAGCATCGGACAGTGGACCATCTGGAACCGTCGGCCCCTCCCCGAACTGATCGATCACATAATCGGGTGACGATCCGTTCGTCTGTGCATCGAGCTTAGATGGCGCGCCCCCCGCTAACATGATGGTCAGCGCAAGCATGACGCCCGTTGATTGGAGAAGTCGCATCCTTGGTCCTTTCACGAGACCTCAGCCACTACCGCAGGCGCCGTCGGTCGTTTCAACAAGGTTCCATTGTCGCGCGACCTTCGATCTCAGGCCAATCACAGTTGGGTCAGAACAAGTTGATCGTTCATACACTCAAATGTAAGCGCTTTCATTTCCTCCATTTACCGATATAACCGAGCGCACGCCGGAACATCCGTTCCACAATCTATGGAAGGTCCAATACGTCGTCCCCGGCGCTCTTGCGTCTTGGAACGCACGTGCTACCCACAAGACATGACGAACGCGCAACCTGCTCTCGACACTTCGCCGCCCGTCTCTGACGAGGTCCGTCAAACCACGTGCTATATGTGCGCCTGCCGATGCGGGATCAATGTGCACCTCAAGGATGGCGAGGTGGCCTATATCGAAGGCAACCGCGACCACCCGGTGAACCAAGGCGTGCTGTGTGCCAAGGGCTCATCCGGGATCATGCAGCACAAGTCGCCCGCACGGTTGAAGACACCGATGAAGCGCGTTGGCCCCCGTGGGTCTGGTAAGTTCGAGGAAATCAGTTGGGACGAAGCGCTTGAGATGGCGGCAAGCTGGATCACGCCTCTGCGTGAGACTGACCCGACGAAGTTTGCATTTTTCACAGGGCGCGATCAGTCGCAGTCCTTCACGTCCTATTGGGCGCAGGCCGTAGGCACGCCAAACTATGCCGCACATGGTGGCTTCTGCTCGGTCAACATGGCGGCTGGCGGCATCTACACCATGGGCGGCGCATTTTGGGAGTTTGGCCAACCCGATTGGGACCGGACTGAGCTCTTTGTGTTGTTTGGTGTCGCCGAAGACCACGATTCAAACCCGATCAAAATGGGGCTTGGTAAGCTGAAAAAGCGTGGCGCCAAGGTGATCGGCGTCAATCCAATTCGGTCGGGGTACAACGCTGTCGCGGATGAGTGGTTCGGCGTTACGCCCGGCACGGATGGTTTGCTTATCCTCTCGCTTGTTCACTGTCTGATGAAGGCGGGAAAGATCGACCTGAACTACCTCGCTCAGTTCACAAACGCACCTTGCTTGGTCATTAACAACCCCGGCGGTGAAGATCACGGACTGCTTTTACGCGACGTGAACGGGAAAGAGGTTGTTGTCGACCGCAATAGCGGGGCGCTCACCGCCTTCGACGAAAAAGGCGTACGGCCGAATCTGACGGCGACGCATGATGGGCACAAGACTGTGTTTCATCACATGGTGGAGCGTTACCTGTCCGACGATTACGCCCCCGCTAATGTGGCTGACCGCGTCGGCATCTCGGCAGAGCGGATCGAAGCGTTGGCCGCTCAACTGGCGCATGCAGCGTTCGACAAGGCATTTACCCTTGACCAGCCTTGGACCGATTTCCGAGGCGAAGAGCATGCCTCGATGCAAGGGCGCCCGGTCAGCTTCCACGCAATGCGCGGGATTTCGGCACATTCCAACGGCTTTCAGACATGCCGCGCCCTGCACCTGCTTCAGATCATCCTCGGCTCGGTCGAGGCACCGGGCGGGTTCCGCTTCAAGCCGCCCTACCCCAAGCCAGCGACAGCGCATCCCAAACCGCACGCCAACGCGCAGCCCGGTCAGCCGTTGGACGGTCCTCACCTTGGGTTTGTCCATGGGCCAGATGACCTTTTGGTAACGGAGGACGGGACCGCCAAGCGGATCGACAAAGCGTTTTCATGGGACAACCCGATGTCAGCCCACGGGTTGATGCATATGGTGATCTCAAACGCTTATGCGGGTGATCCCTACAAGATCGACACGCTCATGCTCTACATGGCGAACATGGCGTGGAATTCGTCCATGAACACGTCCAAGGTCATGGAGATGCTGACCGACAAGGGCGAAGATGGCGAGTATGTCATCCCCCGCATCATCTATTCCGACGCCTATTCGTCCGAGATGGTGGCCTATGCGGACCTGATCCTGCCCGATACGACCTATCTGGAACGACACGACTGCATCAGCCTGCTCGACCGCCCGATTTGTGAGGCGGACGCGGCGGCGGATGCGATCCGCTGGCCGGTGGTCGAGCCGGACCGCAACGTGCGCGGCTTCCAGTCCGTGCTCATCGACCTTGGCGCCCGGATGGGTTTGCCCGGCTTCGTAAATGAAGATGGTTCTGCAAAGTATCAGGACTATGCCGATTACATTGTGAACCATGAACGCAAGCCGTCTATCGGACCGCTGGCCGGTTGGCGCGGGAAAGAGGCCGATTGCTCGGGTCGAGGTGTTCCGAACCCTGACCAGATGCAGGCCTATATTGACCACGGCGGCTTCTGGGAAATTGAGGTGCCTGAACCGGCCAAGTTCTTTAAGCCTTGGAATGCCACCTATCAGGATTGGGCAGTCGCGCTTGGCCTGTACGACACGCCACAACCCTATCTTTTCACGCTCTGGTCTGAACCGATGCGGAAGTTTCAGTTGGCCGCTGAGGGACATGGCAACGTGCAGCCGCCAGACCATTTGCGGGAACGGATCGGTGACACTTTGGACCCGCTTCCAATCTGGTATGCACCGTTTGAAGAACGGGGTATCGAAGACGAATACCCGGTCCACGCTCTGACACAGCGTCCCATGGCCATGTACCATTCGTGGGGTAGCCAGAACGCGTGGCTGAGACAAATCCACGGCCGCAACCCCATGTACGTCCCCACCAAGATTTGGGAGGCGAATGGCTTTGCAGATGGCGATTGGGCGCGGGTTACGTCCCCGCATGGGTCGATAACTGTCCCCGTGGCTCATATGGCGGCGCTCAACGACAACACGATCTGGACGTGGAATGCCATCGGCAAGCGCAAAGGGGCCTGGGCTTTGTCCCCCGGAGCACCCGAGGCGACCAAGGGCTTTCTTCTGAACCACATCATTCACGAGTTGCTGCCTCCCAAGGGCGACGGGCATCGATGGGCAAACTCAGACCCGGTCACTGGGCAGGCAGCGTGGTTTGACCTGCGCGTGAGAGTTGAGAAAGTCGATGCGCCGGCTGAGGCCTCGCCGGAGTTTCCGCCGCTCGTCAGCCCCGTCGGACAGGGTAAAGAGGAATGGACACCATGAATACCGACCTCCTGAAGCGACTTTGCGAAACGCCCGGTGTGCCGGGGCACGAAGACCGCGTGCGCGCTCTGATCGAGGCAGAGATCGAAGGTCTGTTTGACTCGGTTGAAACCGACCCAATGGGCTCTCTGATTTGTCGGCGTGACGCGCGGGCGGGTGATGCGCCGAAGAAGGTCATGTTGCTATGCCATATGGACGAGATCGGCTTTTTGGTGAGCCATGTGAGCGACAAGGGCTTTGTCTACCTATTGCCCGTTGGGGGTTTTGATCCACGCAACCTCTTCTCCCGTCGCGTATTGGTGTGCACAGACGAAGGCGACCTGAAAGGTGTGATGAACCCAGGCGGGCGCCCCGTGCACATCGCCTCGCCAGAAGATCGCAAGAAGATCCCCCAACCTCATGACTTTTTTGTCGATCTCGGACTTGGCGAGAAAACCAAAGAGATCGTCAAGGTCGGGGACATGGTCGTCATGGACGAGCCGTTGATTGAGATCGGGGACAAAATAGTCTCAAAGGCGCTCGACAACCGCATCGCCTGTTGGTTGGGGATCGAAGCCATCCGAGGGCTCGCGGACGCCGACACTGCGTGCGAAATCCATGTCGCGTTCACCAGTCAGGAAGAAGTCGGGCTGCGCGGTGCACGCACCGCATCGTTCCGCGTCCAGCCAGATATCGGCATCGGCATCGACGTCACGCTCAGCTGCGATACGCCGGGGGTGCCGGAACAAGACCGCACCACCGTTCAGGGCGAAGGGTTCGGATTGCACGTGCGGGACGGCAGTTTCATCGCTGACAAGGGTCTCGTGGCCGAAATTGAACAGCTGGCGATTGCGGAAGACATCCCGTTTCAGCGCACAATGCTGCGTTCAGGCGGGCAAGACGGCGCCGCGGCTCAACAGGCCGCCGCAGGTGCGCGCGCGGTCGGGATCACTGTCGGGACACGCTACATCCACACAGTCACTGAGATGATCCATAAATCTGACCTTGAAGCAGCGCGCGATATTCTCGTGGCCTATTTGAAATCAGCATGACCAGAGAAAACGTCATCTTCATTGCCACAAGCCTCGACGGATACATCGCCGACGAGGAAGGAAGCATCGATTTCCTCGAAACCGGCAAGACGCAGGAAGACGAGGACACGGGCTTTGATGCCTTCATGGAAGAGGTCGACGCGCTCGTGATGGGGCGCGGCACTTATGAAGCTGTCATGAGCTTTGGAGTGTGGCCGTACGAAGCTCCGGTCTTTGTACTATCACGGTCGCTCGAATACCTCCCTGAAGAGCTTTCCGGACGGGCGGAGATCATTGAGGGAACGCCGGCAGAGGTAACCAGTGCCCTCAACGAGCGTGGGTTTGATCGTCTTTACATAGATGGCGGTTTGACCATTCAGTCGTTCTTAGAAGACGACATGATCGACCGGATGATCATAACGCGGATTCCGATCCTCTTGGGCGCAGGCCGTCCGCTCTTTAGCCAAATGACCGAACCCGCGATCTTCCGGCACGTGGAAACCACGTTGATCGGAGAACGGGCGGTCACCAGCGAATATGAACGGGTGCGCGAATGACGATGCTTCCTACCCATACCGAGAAAAAGCTCGGCCTTGTGATTGACCTCGACACTTGTGTCGGCTGTCACGCCTGTGTGACGGCATGCAAAGGATGGAACACCGAGAACTACGGTTCACCCTTGGCGGATGTTGATGCCTACGGCGATGAGCCCGTGGGGAGCTTTCTAAACCGCGTACATTCCTTTGAGGTTCAGCCTGACGAGGGGCCCGCTCAGCTTGTCCATTTCCCAAAGTCATGCTTGCACTGTGACGACGCACCATGCGTGACCGTTTGTCCGACTGGAGCGAGCTACAAACGGGTCGAAGACGGGATTGTTCTGGTCAACGAGAGCGACTGCATCGGTTGCGGCCTCTGCGCTTGGGCCTGCCCTTACGGTGCGCGAGAACTCGACCCGTCCGAGAAGGTCATGAAGAAGTGCACGCTGTGCGTTGACCGGATCTATAACGAGAACCTGCCCGAAGAAGACCGGCAGCCCGCCTGCGTGCGGACCTGCCCGGCGGGCGCGCGTCACTTTGGCGATCTGTCCGATCCAGAGAGCGACGTATCGAAACTTGTGGCGGAACGCGGGGGCATGGATCTGATGCCGGAACAAGGCACGGCCGGTCAACAAGTACCTGCCTCCCCGCCCCAAGGATCAGCCGACAGACGTTCTCGCCCCACTCTTGGCCCCCGTTGCAGAAGAGCCCAAAGGCCTTTTGGGGTGGGTTGATAAGATGTTGGAGAAGATCTGATGCATCCAGCACGTTCCCTTATTCTGTTCACCTCGCTGAGTGGTCTGGGCTTTGGCTTGTTAGCGTGGCTTGGGCTGGGCATCCCGGACGTAGACGGCTGGGTCGCCTTCGTTTTTTTCGCCATGGCTTTCGGATTGGCCGG
>JABSSC010000181.1 GCA_013214635.1 Paracoccaceae bacterium
CAGCGACTCGCTCGTTTACGGCGAAGGACCGCTCTACATTCTTCACGGTGGCGCGACCGCGATGGACGCGGATGTTGCCGATCCCGCCGGCCTGACCGACCCGACAGGCGTTTCGAGCGGGCCCGCGTTTACATTTTCAACACCCGCCAGCGTCGCCTATGCCGACTTTGATGATGACGGCGATGTCGACGCGATCATCGGGACACCGGGCAGCGGGTCGTCAGGCGCTTTGTCCAGCCTGAGCGATCACGGCGTTGGCGGGCTTGTTCAGAACACGACTGACGGTGCGGCTTCTCTTGACGGCCTTGGCACTTCGGTCACGGGCCTTGCCGATATCAACGGCGACGGCACCAACGATGTGGCCGTCTCTGCGCCGGGCGCCGGGGATACGGGCGCAGTCTATGTCATCTTTGGCGAAGATGGCGCGACCGACCTATTGAATGACTTCGACCTGTCAATGCTCGATGGCACCAACGGGTTTATTGTTACAGGCGGGTCTGATCTGGACCAGTTCGGGGCCGATGTCTCGGACGCTGGGGATCTGAACGGAGATGGAACTGCCGATCTGGTGATTGGCACACCCGGCGGTGACGGAAACGGCGTCAATAGCGGCGACATCACGGTTGTCTTTGGACGCGCCACGGATGATTTCGTCGCCACGCTGGACGCCACAAATCTTGGTGCCTCGGGCCTGACGATATCCGGTTCCGCAGCGGGAGAGCGTGCGGGCCTCGTTACAACGGGTGTCGGTGATGCCTCTGGCGATGGCTTGGACGATCTGCTGATCGTCGGGCTTGACGGGACTGGCGGCGCGCTTGCTTATCTTGTCTTCGGCGGGACGCTGAGCGGGGACATCGACCTTTCGGCATTTTCGCCTGCGGACGGGTACATCTTGTCCGGACTGGACCTTGGGCTGCTGGGAGATGATCCGACGGGTGCAGGTCTTGGCGACATCAACAACGACGGCATCAACGATTTTGCCATCGGCGCGCAGGGTTTTGGTCCGGCAGACAACGGCGCGGTCGTGGGTATTCTGGGCGGTCTTGAGAACCTCAAGGCGCTCGACGGCGACGCGGATGGCGTCATCGACCTCGCCGCTCTCACCGGCGCGTCTGCCCCAGACATCGCGTTCTTTGAAACCAACACCACAGTGTCGTTTGGCGGCTCTTTCGCGGGCGCGATTGATTTGCGCGTGCCAGAAAACAGCGTCGATGGCGCGTTTTCGATCACCGACACCGACGACGCGACCGCAACATTCGATACTGCAGCCGGTGCAACACCCGAAGGCGTGGGCACGTATGGCCAGCTGACCGTTACCACCGGCCCGGGATCGCAGGAGCGGTGGGAATACGTGGTCACGGGGGCCGCGCTACTTGATTTCCTTGGCGACGGCGAAACCACCACGGACGCCGTTCTGTTGACCGCTTCGAACGGGCGGCAACGAGAAGTCCTAATCACCATCACCGGCGAGGATGATGAGACCGAGGTACAGCTGACGCCCTATATCAACGGGCCAATGACCGAGGACTTTTCGTCTTATTCCGGCCAGTTCGCGCTGGATGACCCTGATCGGAACGACAATCCCGACCTCGCTGGCGCCACTATCGACAGTGCCAATGGCCGGATTGAGATCAGCCCGGATGGCACCGAATTCACGTACTTCCTCGAGAACGATTTGCAGGCGTTGAACTTTGGCGACGTGGTGACCGAGGTCTTTTCGACCGTGTCAAATGGTGTGCCAGTGACTTTCACGCTCGATATCGAGGGCCGCGACGAGGCGATAATCGGCAACCAAGGGCCGCGCTATGAGCTTGCCGGGGATGGGGCAACGGCGTTCTTTGGCGAAGGCCCTTCAACGGTTATCGGCACAACCGGCAACGACCGGATCGATACGGGACGCGGAAACGATACCATCGAAGGTGGCGATGGGGACGATCTGATCACCGACCCGTTTGGGGACGACGTCGTCACAGCGGGTGCCGGGGACGACGAAGTCAGACTGTTGAGCGGCTCAAACACCATCGACGATGGGGGCACTGATGCCGGTGATAGCAACTATTTTCAGGGCGGCATTGGCCAGGACACGCTTGAAGGCGGGCCGGGCAATGACATTCTGGATGGGGACTCGGTGTCGGATTTCTTCGGCGGCGACGATGTTTTGAACGGTGGGGCCGGGAATGACCTTCTTCGCGGCGGCGTCGGCGCGGATATGTTTGAGTTCGCCCCGAATGAGGGCACGAACCGGATCGCCGATTTCGCCGGCGTGACCTATTCAGGCGGGACAGGGTTCCAGGCGTTTGGTCTGGCGCAGGATTTTGATCCGTTGCTCGACACTGTCACTCTTAACGGCTTTGCGACGCTGTCCGATGGCGCCGATGCCTTGGCCGCCGTAACCGACACTGGTGGTCACGCCACATTTGTTGCAGAAGGAACGATGATCATCTTCCACGGGCTCAACACCGCGGATCTTGATGAGGATATCTTCATTCTATGAGCTTGAACCGGAAACGAACCTTTATGAATAATGGTACGCGGAACTTTGGCCGCGCATGCGGCGCGGTCACTCTCCTCGCGTCACTCGCAGCATGCGGCGGCAGCGGCTCGGACGACCTTGGCGGTGGGGGACCAAACACGGTCTTTACCTATCAAACCTTCGACAGCACGGTTCCGGGCGACAGCAATGTCCGTGCCGTGGGCTTGGACCGTGACAGCGGGGGCCTTGTGGTGTCGGTCGACAACCTCGCCGGTTTGTTGAGCCGCCAAAACCAATCGCTCAGAATTGCAGGTCTGATCGTCGATAACGACGGCATCAGCGGCAACCAATGGAGCGATGGCAGCACGACCGTCACACAGATCAATTCGGCGCCCTTCACAGGACAGTATGACTTTTTCGTTCCTGTCACAGTCAACTCCGGCGGATTTGCGACGCCCTACCTGATCGGCGTGGTGTCTCGGGCACAAGACCTGCCATCCGGCGGCACGGCATCCTTTACAGGCCAAAGCCTTGTAACGGCGATCCTGAGCGGCGCGGGAACTGGGGGCAGCAGCTTTGAAGCGATGGGCGAAGTCACGCTGACCGCAAACTTTGCGGCAAACACGGTTAGTGCCGTCATGAGTTCGCTGACGGGCAGCGGGGCGACCTTTGACTCGGTCGAGATCGGGAACATGGTCATCCAGAACTCGGGAGGCGACGCGGTGTTTGCCTCTGGTGCTGGCACCACGTTTGCAGCTTCGAACGGGGGCGGCGCGGTTGATCCCATTGGCACCGTAAGCGACATACAAGCAACCGGGGCCTTCTTCGGCGGCGACGCGCAAGGCCCGCTTGAGGCGGGCGGTACGTTTAACGTGGTCGGTGCGGACGGACAGGTCTTTGGGGTCTTTGCTGCAGAAGAACGCAACTGACCTCACCAGCACGTCGCCTGATGCGGCTGAATTTCTGAACAAAAACAACCCAATAAGACGCGGGGAACTCACATGACAAAACAGTTGATGATCTACGAACGGGCGGTACCGATTTCGGTCGAGGCGCATAAGGGCTGGTCCGTTAAATCTGACGGTACCTACAAATTTGCGGAAGGCGTGAACTCGGTCCCGATCCTCGCCGCTGAATTCGCGCCCGCCGCGCTGGAATACACAATCATCTTCGCAGGCGAAGGCGACGTGGTGTTTCCATCGGTCATCCTGGGCATGAAAGAGGGCGAAAACGCCTGCGTCAAAGAAGACGGCACATGGGACGGGCGCTATGTGCCCGCGTTTTTCCGCCGCTATCCGTTCATCTTTGCCACATCCAATGATGAACAGACATTCACGTTGTGCATTGATGAAGAATACGACGGACTGAACAAGGACGGGCGCGGTGAGCGTCTTTTCGACGAAGACGGCAACCGGACCCAATATCTTGAAAACGTGTTGGCCTTCTCGACTGAGTATCAGGCGCAATTCACGCGCACCCAGGCCTTCGCCAAGCGTCTTCTTGATCTTGACCTTCTGGAACCCGCGCAGGCGCAATTCAATCTGGCCAGCGGTGAGCGCACGCAACTGACCGGCTTCAAGACGATCAACCGCGAAAAGCTCAAGGCGCTCCCGGCTGAAACGCTTGCCGAGATGGCAAAGACTGACGAGTTGGAGCTGTGCTATTTGCATCTTCAGTCGCTCAACAACCTGACACCCATGACGCAACGCATCGGCGCACGTCAGAGCGTCGAAGGCGACGCGGCTTAACAGCATCAAACAGAACCGCGCCGATGACGACCCTCGGCGCGATTTGTCTTCAAACTTTGCAAAGCGTCAGTTGCCGATGAAACTCACCCGTCCCGAGCACGCGCCTCCTCCTGACGTAGAGGAACGCAAAAGCGTTAAGCCGGTGATATGCTATCCGACCGACGCGCTTGCCCCTGCCCCGCTTGATACGCTCCGCAGCATTCGGAACAGTGCGACCCAAGCTGATACGGTCCTCGTTCCACCGCGCGATGCGCGATGCGTGTCCGTTCCCAAGGGCAGCTTCTTTCGGATTACCTCCGTTGAAGGCCCTCAGGTGGGCGACCTCAACCTCTGGAATGCGCACGACCTGACCGAACAGTTTTATTCTGGCAAAACACGCGCGCTTCACGGGACGCACCTGTCGACCGGGGATCGCATGTGGTCGACGTTTCCCGCGATGCGCCCCATGGCGACGGTCATCCAAGACACGCTGGATTGGTACGGCTTCGACGAATTCGGCGGGTCCGTTCACGACGTGATCGGAACGCGATGTGATCCTTACACCAATCGTTTGCTGAATGGCGACGACTACCACTACTGTTGCCATTCGAACCTGACGCGGGCGCTTGCCGCTTTCACTGGAATGGCACTGGAAGACGCCGAACCCTTGGTCCACGACGTGCTGAACGTATTTATGTGCACCGGCTTCACCAAGGACACGCACCAGTACTTTATGAAGGCCAGCCCGGTCCGCCCCGGTGACTACATCGAATTCTTTGCCGAGATCGATCTGATCGCAGGCCTCTCCGCTTGCCCGGGCGGAGACTGCAGCTCTGAACATTCGTCAGACACGGCGGCGTGCTACCCTCTCGAAGTCTCAATTTTTACACCTCCAAAGGAAACTCTTGCGGGGTACGCGTTTCCAGAGCGGTCAAAATATGATCGCTCGCATGGTGTGGCGACTGCGAACCCGGCACCCCTTGAGAAAACACAATAAAATCGGTTGCCACATCGGCATGTGTTGCCGTTAAATGGCGCGCGTGCAGCCGGGGGGACGTCCGGCGCAGGACTAGAACAGGGAAGCGCTTTGGCGGACACTTCGACCGACGCTGCATTCGTCGAATTTCAGCGTGTGCAAAAAAGTTATGACGGCGAGACGCTCGTCGTCAAAGATTTGAACCTTTCCATGCCAAAGGGTGAGTTTCTGACGATGCTGGGCCCGTCGGGGTCGGGCAAGACCACCTGCCTGATGATGCTCGCGGGCTTTGAGACCGCAACGCATGGCGAGATCATGCTGGACGGGCAACCGATCAACAACATCCCGCCGCACAAACGCGGAATTGGAATGGTGTTTCAGAACTATGCCCTGTTCCCGCATATGACGGTGGCCGAAAACCTCGCCTTTCCGCTTGAGGTTCGCAAGATGGGCAAGTCTGAGCGCGACGAGAAGGTACACCGCGCGCTCGATATGGTTCAGATGGGCGAATTTGGCGGACGGCGTCCGGCGCAGTTGTCCGGGGGCCAGCAACAGCGGATCGCACTGGCGCGTGCGCTGGTGTTTGAGCCTGAGCTCGTGCTCATGGACGAACCGCTCGGCGCGCTCGACAAGCAACTGCGCGAACACATGCAGTTCGAGATTACGCGTCTTGCCCACAACCTCGGTATCACAACGGTCTATGTGACCCACGACCAGACCGAGGCGCTGACCATGTCGGATCGGGTTGCCGTGTTTAATGACGGGCGGATCCAGCAACTCGCACCCCCCGAC
>JABSSC010000182.1 GCA_013214635.1 Paracoccaceae bacterium
AGGTGCCGTAGAGGCCCGCTGCCTGTATCCTCGGGAAGAAGCCTGGGGCGCGTGCGTCTGAGCCCTTGCAGCCCATGAGAACCCTCCGAAGAACCTCCCCTGCGTCTCAGCGCGGGGCCGCTCTGCTCTTGAGCGTCCTCGTCCTGTTCGTCGTCATTACCATCTCGATCCAGATAGGGATCGGCACGATGACGGACGCGCGCGTGGCCCGGAACGACCTCGGCCTAGCTGCCATGGACGACGCGATCGAGTCAGCGATGCTCGAGGTCACTGAGCAGCTCAAGAGCGACCTGGCCCGCCCGGTGGAAGAAACCGAAGCCGAAGCCGAAGCCGAAGCCGAAGCAGAAGCTTTTGAGGATTTGGTTGCTGCGGAAGTTGAATCGGTCGCTTCTGAGATCGTGGCGGAAGAGCTTGAAGCTGAGGATGGCCTTGGCGCGCTGGCCGCAGCGATTGAGGCGATCGATCCGCAAGCGACCGAGAGCTTTGAGCTTCATGAGGTTTCCGAAGAACAGACGGATACCTCCGATGTCGCGGCTGGCGATGAGGTGGTTGAAACTCAGGAACGACTTGCGCCAGTTCTTTCGGTCGTGTCCGAGACACCCGAAACCGACATGACCGAAGAAGCCGATGATGTTGAGCGCAATTTGACGCTAACGGCTGCAAACACGGATGAGACAACCGTGCCTGAAGCTGCTGTGGCAGATACTGTGACGGCAGAGTTTCGGCACGCCTCTGCGTCAGCGGGTGAGGCAGAGGATGCACAGACTGCGCCGGAGATGCCCAAGACGGACATGGAAGCCGCTGGTGTGTCACTAGACGCGGAAGCCCTGCGCGAATTGGTGCGCGCCACGATCCGGGAAGAAATCCAAGGCGTGATGGGGGAGCGCATCACCCGAAACGTGCGCAAGATGGTCCGTCAGGAGATTGAGCGTGCCTTGGCCGCGCGCAATTTTGACTGATAGCCTGGACCTTTGACCGGCAAACAAAAAAAGCGCCCGGAGTGACGGGCGCTTTTTTCGTTGTTCGTTAAGCCTGCTTTATGCGGCTTGTGCCTGTTCAGCGGCCTGACGGCGTTCGCTTTCCTCGCGCGACAACGCGACCGAGGTGCGCACACCATTTTCAACAAACTGCATCAGGCCCGAGACAACCCGCTCATTGGGATCGATACCGGCGCAGGTCAACACCTCACGGCCATCGCGCGACCGTGCCCAGCGGGCGATCTGATCGGGGCCGTTGCCATATTTCTTGTCATCTGCAATCGCGTCATCAAGTGCCGCGAGTACGACGGCGGCAAAGAGCTTGCGGGCACGGTTGCCCTGCTCGTGGTTGAAGGCCGTACCATCAACGAATTGAGACATTTTTCCGTCCTTATTCTTGCGTTCTTTTTTTGCGGCGTGGCGTCCTTTATGACCGTTTTCTGAGCGATTCTGGTTTCGAGATTTGGAATACCACATATGCACCGAGCGCATGGCTCTGCTCCATAGGATTCCGATATCTGCGACTTGCCCACCCCGAACGCCAAAGATATAGGAGGCGTTAAGAGTTCTTCAACGCTTTCAGATGGAGCCACAGGCATGGCGAAAATCAACGGAAATGAAATTCGCCCGGGAAATGTGCTCGAACATAACGGGGGATTGTGGGCGGCCGTGAAGGTTGACCACGTCAAACCGGGCAAGGGCGGCGCATTTGCTCAGGTCGAATTGCGCAACTTGCGCAACGGGTCCAAACTCAATGAACGCTTCCGCTCGGCGGACAAAGTTGAGCGTGTCCGGCTTGAACAAAAAGATCAGCAGTTCCTTTACGAAAGCGACGGCATGCTGGTCTTCATGGACAATGAAACCTTCGAACAGATTGAATTGCCTGCAGAAATTCTGGGCGACCGCCGTCCATTCCTCCAAGACGGGATGACGGTCAAGATCGAATACTACGAGGCTGAAGCGCTCAACGCGACGGTCCCCCAGAAGGTAACCTGCACCGTGGTTGAGACTGAGCCGGTCGTCAAAGGCCAGACGGCCGCGAACTCATTCAAGCCCGCGATCCTCGACAATGGCGTCAAGGTGATGGTGCCGCCGTTCGTGGGGCAGGACGAAGCAATCATCGTGAATACCGAGACGATGGAGTACGCTGAGCGCGCGTAATCCGACGCTGCGTCATTTCGTCATCGGGCATGTCTTGCCCGGTGCCACCCCGCGCTTTACGTCCCAAACCAACACGGTTAGACCGCCAAAAGCGCGGCGAGGGAGGCTCTCATGCCAGAAGATCTGATCAATTCGTTTATGACTGGCCCTGATGAGGCTGGCCGGTTTGGCAAGTTTGGCGGGCGTTTCGTGTCCGAGACGCTGATGCCGCTCATCCTCGATCTTGAGGCCGAGTATGAGAAGGCCAAGACGGATGAAACCTTCTGGGCCGAGATGGATGATCTCTGGGCGCATTATGTGGGCCGTCCGAGCCCGATGTATTTTGCCGACCGCCTGACAGCGTATCTGGGTGGCGCCAAGATCTATATGAAGCGCGACGAGCTGAACCATACCGGCGCGCACAAGATCAACAACGTGCTGGGACAGATCATTCTGGCCCGCCGCATGGGGAAGACCCGGATCATCGCGGAAACCGGGGCCGGTCAACATGGCGTGGCTACGGCGACGGTCTGTGCCAAGTTCGGTTTGAAATGCATCGTCTACATGGGCGCGCATGATGTCGAACGTCAGGCCCCCAACGTGTTCCGCATGCGCCTGCTCGGAGCCGAGGTTGTGCCCGTCACCTCAGGGCGCGGCACGCTCAAGGATGCGATGAACGATGCCTTGCGCGACTGGGTGACAAACGTCCACGACACATTTTACTGCATCGGCACGGTTGCGGGGCCGCACCCATACCCTGCGATGGTACGTGATTTTCAGTCGATCATCGGCAAAGAGGCGAAGGCCCAGATGCTCGACCGCGAAGGTCGCCTTCCCGACACACTGATTGCCGCGATTGGCGGCGGCTCGAACGCAATGGGCTTGTTCTATCCGTTCCTCGATGACGCGGACGTGGGGATCATCGGGGTTGAGGCCGGGGGCAAGGGCGTCAACGACAAGATGGAGCATTGTGCCTCGCTCAACGGCGGCCGACCGGGCGTTCTGCACGGCAACCGGACCTATCTGCTGCAGGATGACGATGGTCAGATCCTTGAAGGCCACTCGATCTCGGCTGGCCTCGACTATCCCGGCATTGGCCCCGAGCATGCGTGGCTTAATGATATTGGCCGGGCGCAATATGTCTCGGTCACAGACGTTGAAGCGCTTGAAGCGTTTCAGCTTTGCTGTGCGCAAGAGGGGATCATTCCGGCACTCGAACCCAGTCACGCGCTTGCGCATGTGACCAAAATCGCACCGGACCTTCCGGCGGATCACATCATCTGCATGAATATGTGTGGCCGTGGTGACAAGGACATCTTTACGGTTGCCCGCGCGCTCGGCTTTGACATGGAAGGGGCGCCCTGAGGCTATTCGGGCGTCCTAAACTCAAGTTTATCGACACAATCCATCGGTCTATCCCAGGCTGATTAAACCCTGGCTCAATAGAGGCGGGGGCCGATCGGCTGCATCGTTTCCTCATCGCAACCCGGACCGGGCTCGACAGCACGGTTCGCCAAACTTGGAGGACACGACATGAAGAAACTTGCAGCTCTGACAGCGATGGCCGCGCTGACCTCAACAACTGCGCTTGCCAATGATTTCGGACCAGCCGTGAACGCGGCGATTAAGGAGCTCGCGGATGACGGATACCGCGAGGTTCGCGTACAGCGCAATCCGCTGGGGGCGCGACTGATTGGGAGCGACGGGGATGATCGACGGGTCATCGTGGTCGCCCTTGGGTCCGTGGTCGCCGATTTTGATATCGACGATGATGAAGATGACCGGGTCGTCTTTGCCCGCGCCGACGCCGTTGATCGCTGGGATGACGACGATGATGACGATGATGACGACGATGATGACGATGACGACCTGGATGACTGATCGGTCGCCATTGTCACCCAAACCAATTGAAACACGACTGGCGCGCGCCAGTTAACTGAGAAGGCCCCTGGAAGAGCAGGGGCCTTTACTGAGTGAAGGTGATGATACTTCGACTGCTTCTTGCCCTCTTTCTGGTCTGCGCGACGTCCGTTGCGACGGCTCAGTCCAATCCCTACCGCGACAGGATCGTCCTGCAGCTCACAGAAGAGGGGTATGATGAAATCCGTATCTCGCGAACCCTTCTTGGTCGGCTCAGATTTGTCGCAAGCAACGATGATCAGCGCCGTGAGATCGTAATTAATCCCAACAACGATTTGATCCTGCGCGACTATATCTCTCTGAACGTCAGCGATGCGCTGCTGCGTGACGATGATGACGACAACAACAGTGGCTCTGATCGTGGCAGCACAGCGTCCTCCGGCGGCGGTGGTTCATCCTCCTCCTCAGGCGGCGGAGGTTCATCGTCCTCCGGTGGCCGTGACGACGATGACGATGATGATGACGACGACGATGATGATGACGATTGATGAGCCAGCACGCTAGCAGCCCCCGCGCACGACGCTTGACCGTGTTCAATCCGGCCACGATCGCGCTTGTAGTTCTTATCCAAGTCATTTGTGTGGGCGTTTTTACCTATGAGATCCTTATCTCCGTCGTGGGATTTCAGGTGGAACCGATCAGTTGGCAAATCCACGAATTCATTGAAATCGCTGCCGCCATTGGTCTTCTGGTGGGGCTCATCATGGGGGCGCAGGTGTTGCGGCAGTCAGCTCAACGCACGCGCAGGGCCGAAGATGCGTTGCGAAGCGCCTCTGGCGCGTTCATGGACGTTTTGGAAGAGAAGTTCGGTGATTGGGGTCTTACACCCGCCGAGCGCGATGTGGCGCTATTTGCGATCAAGGGCACGTCGACACAAGAGATTGCCGATCTCCGCAACACGGCTGAAGGCACAGTCAAAGCCCAAACAAATGCGATTTATCGCAAAGCTGGCGTCACCGGGCGCCCGCAACTTTTGAGCCTGTTTATCGAAGACTTGCTTGAGGTGGATGCCTAGGCGTCTGCCTCGACGGAATGCGCTTCAAGCATCTCCAGCGGGACAATCTGAAGGGCGCGCAAATGGGTTGAGGTCAGATCAACCTTCGGCCCAACACCATCCTCCACCGCTTGGCGGAACCGTGCGGCACACAGGCACCAGCGATCACCCGGCTTCAACCCGACAAAGCCGTATTCGGGGCGTGGGGTCGACAGATCATTGCCGACGTATTTCGAGAAGGCGAGGAATTCAGCGGTCATAACGGCGCAAACCGTGTGCGAGCCGGTATCGGCATCGCAGGTGTTACAAGCGCCATCTCGGAAGAAACCCGTCATCGGATCGGTCGAACAGGGGGTGAGCGGGTCACCCAGCACATTCAGGCTGGGGTCTTTGCGTGTGGTTTCCATTGAGTTGAAGTAGCGCCAATGCGGCTCAGGACAATCCGGTCCAGTTCACCCAGCGACCATGAAAATCCGCCCGTCCAATCGAATGTGTATCGCCCTCGGGCCAAAGCGTGAGAGTGAGCCCCGCGCCGCATCCGCCGTCGGCCTCCATGCCCAATCGGGCAAGGGGAGCTTGCGCGCTTGCTGCGCGGCCTGCGGCATCCAATGTAGCATCGACCTTTTTGGCGGTTTCGGCGTTAAAATACTGGGCCGCCACGGTGTGAAACACCAAGCGACCCGAGGTGCTTGCTTTGGGTGCCAATGCATGGGCGAGCCAGTCTGCAGCATCCCCTGCCGCCAGCGTTGCCGACGCGCCTTGCGCGATATCAATCGCCGCGCGCGTGCGGGCCAAGCGGTCGGCTTGATCCGGCCAAAGATAGGACAGGAGCCTAAGCGCACCCTCAGCCGAGGTCGGATCAATCGGCGCAAGGTCGACGCCACTGCGACGCGTCACTTCGGGGCGTGTTTTGACGGGCATGGGCCCGGTCC
>JABSSC010000183.1 GCA_013214635.1 Paracoccaceae bacterium
CAGGGTCAAGTCAGACGGATCGGCTATCAGCGCATCCACGGCGCTTTGAAGGGCCTTCGCGGTCGTCAGACTGTCCGCATATTTTGCGGCTGCGATATCGGCATAGGTTGTAAGGACGTCTGCCTTATCTGCGGCCATGGCAGAACTGGCCAAGCCAGCGCTCAAGGCAATCGTGCTGGCGCGCAAAAGATGAAATGTCATTGGATTTGTCCCTTGGATTGGAGGTTTTTCTCTCGGTTGGTGCCGAGGAAATCTGCCCACGGCGACTCTACACTCAAAAGCTGAGTGAAATAGTCAGCAATGTCAATCTGACTTTTATTGTCAGGTATAAATTGCCGCGGGTCGAAAGGATGTGGTTGGCCGCTTCGTCCGCGAAGCAGTCATTCGCTGCTCAACCTCCCAATGACCGCTCAGCGGCCTTAAAACCGCTCCGTAAACAGCACTATTTATATTCAGTCGATTGCACCCTTAGAAAAGTGCTTTCTTGTCAAAACACAGCAACGGCCGAGATAGCGGTGCTCTTCTCAGGAGAGACGATAATTTCGATGGGTGTTCGCTCGCCAAAGAACCTCAAACTACTGAAAAGGCTAGGGTGGCGCATATTCGCAGGTACGGCGCTGCGACGGTTAAGCGACATCTTAGTCGTCGAGCCATTATCAAATCGAACTTCCAAACGGAACTTTTGGTTTTTCAGGTCCTCGGATTGGATTTCGATACCAGATAGCGACGAACCGTCTGGGATCTTGATCGAAACTGTCTCCCCCTCCTTTGCTGAATCGACCACAACGTGACGCGTGTCAGCCCGCTGCAGCGCCCCAAGAAGTTGGCGCAAGAAAGAAACCGAATTGAAGCTTTCGGTGAAGGGCAGTTCCCAAATTACGAGTGGATGCTCGCGTCGATCGAGTGCACCCGAAAGTACATAGGCTTCAATGGCTCCAATTGGGCCGCCGCCAGAAATCGAATAGTTTTCAACATCTGAATCAAATGCTCGGGCCAAGGCGTCGCTAACACGATAATGGTCTCGTTTATAACGGTCCGAGAAACTGCTGCCGAGAAGCGCGATTGGAGGACCACTCTGGTCGTCCTCAAGGAGACCTCCACTGCGGGTTAGGTCGAAGCCTGTGGCGCTTTCAACGTCCAGCGATATCTCGCAGACGCTCTGCACGAGATTAGCGAGCGACCCTTCTTCCTCGATTGCATCAAATGGGACCAAATCGTCGGCACCAAAGACACCGTCATTGGGGAAGAGCTCTGGCTTTATCGCGTCAACGGAACGAGCCAATTCGATGGCACTGAATGCTGCGCCAACCGTTGTCCAATGAGTGTCGCGATGGAAGTAATAGTCCTTCCGCAGGTCAGGGTCAGCAAGCGCCAACTCTAAGAGATTTGGAACGATGACGCCTGTTTTTGCAAGTTCCTCAATCAAGGCGTTGAACGAGGAACGCGCGGATTCGATGTCGTAGTGCTCCTCGCCCATCGTGGCGTCTAGTTGCGCTTGTCCAGCTACGACCGGGCGCGGAGGCGCGATCATAATCGCGAGCTGTACGTCACGTTTGGTGAACTCGTTTACAATGGCTTGAACCAACTCTTGCGACGACGATTTCATGTCGTAGCGGTCCTTGAGCTGATCGCTGGTGAAGATCCAACCGTTGTTGGAATCGCTGTAGACCGGAGCAACCTTGGCAAGTTTTGTTGGCAACGCTTCTTTGTTCAATAGCTCCCCGCAATAGGGCTCGGCCTGCAAAGTTGTGGCAGCAAAAAGGGCAGCGGTGAACGGTAGTATGTATTTCATTTGAGGGGGCTCCTGGTTGTCAAAAATCGTTCGGGAATTTCCCAAACGACCAAAGAAGGTGGGGAAGAGATCTCGCTGAGTTCGGCCAAGAAAGAGTCCATTGGGGTAAACGGCCCCTGACCGATGATGCTGACATTAAGGACATCCGCTTGAAGGGCTTGCTTGAGAAAACCTTCGAAGTGGAAATCCGATTTGGCAGAAAAGCTGGTGCCGACGAGCGCCACCGGGACGACCACATCGCCAAAGAGTGCGCCGGGTGTGGCGACGGTTGTTTCGAACGTTTCAATGGTCTCGTCTAACGGGCCAACACGGTCGCGAAATGCGCCGGTGGCGACAAAGGATAGAAGGTCGCCGTCCAGAGACCGAGTTCCGGTCGCAGCGGTCTCGACGTCGACTTTCGGGAGATCGAAGTCGGCAAGGCACTCAGCGATCAATGCTGCGACACGACGTGCGCCCTCTGGGCTCCAATGGGTGTCGGTACGCATATAGCTGGCGTCGAAATCGAGCGCGAGGCGCAGGTCAATGACCGGAAGGCCCGCACTGTTTATCGTCTCGAGCGCCGTCTCGTAGCGAATTTCGAAGCTTTGAGAACGTCCGCGAGGAAGGCGGTGCGCCTGCATCCGTGCTTTGTCCGGCACGACAACTGGCACCAGTTCGATGCCCTGACCCTTCAGACTGTCAGAGACTCGTGTGAGTTCACGAGCAAAGTCTCGGGGTTTGGCGGGCTCTATGAACTCGTCTTGCGTGAACAGCCATCCATCCTGCCCAGCCAACGCACCCGTCGCTGGCTCCTCGAAAAGCGCCCAACGCGCAGCTGCCCAAAGGGCTACTGACCCACTATGGCTCGGAATCGAGCGTTCAAACCTCTCTTCGAAACCGCGCTGATAGGCGCCGTTGGACCAACCGGATGTTGGATTGCCAGCGTCGGTTCGCGAGAAAGTTGTGACCGATAGTCCAGCCATGAGGCCCACCGCGGCAGCCGTAAAGATGGTATCCATTGTGGTGTGCATCTCTGGGATCCCTAGAACTGGAAATACAGGAACGGACTGTCTGTCCGGGCCTGAAGCACGACGAAGCAGAGCGCCGAGAGCGCGGCGGTTTGGGCAACGGGCATGAGCGATATGCGCGGCAGTGTCAGACGCGGCGCGACGGACAGCGCAACACCGAAGACTAGAAACAGGACCTCGGTCGGCGCTGTGAGCGTGATCAACTCAGGGCGCATGGCTAGACCATTGGCGCCAAACATGCCGAGGTACATTGTTGCGGCCGCACCAAGCGTTTCAGCGCGGAATACGACCCATCCGAGGATGATGAAGAAGATTGTCAGCGGCCATGCGATCGCCTTTGGCCAGACCGTGTCGCGAGACTTTGCGCCCAGTGCGCGCTCGATCGCCATGATACCCCCGTGCCATGCGCCCCAAATCACGAATGTCCAGTTGGCACCGTGCCAGATGCCGCCAAGGACCATGGTCAAAAGAAGGTTGCGATAGGTCTTCACCTTACCGCCGCGATTACCGCCAAGTGGGACGTAGAGATAGTCGCGCAGCCAGCGCGACAAACTTATGTGCCAACGGCGCCAGAACTCTGTGATTGAGCGGCTTGTGTAGGGTTCGTTGAAATTCTCCGGAAAGCGGAAGCCGATCATCAGGCCGAGGCCGATCGCCATGGCCGAGTAGCCCGCGAAATCGAAGAGTAGCTGGATGGAATAGGCAACGGCGCCAAGCCAGGCTTCCGCCATTGTCGGGTCAGGCAAAGCGAACATGCGGTCGGCCAAAGGGGCCACGCTGTCAGCGATCAATAGCTTCATAGCAAGGCCTTCGATGAACCGGCGCAGTCCACGCGAGAAGACCTCGATTGAATGCGTCCGCTCTTCGAACTGATGTGCGAGGTCTTTGTATCGCAGAACTGGCCCAGCGATCAGTTGAGGAAAAAGCGACGAGAACGCGAGGAAGTCGGAGAGCTTTTTTGCGGGCGGTGCGTCACCACGGGCAACATCAATAATGTAACTGATCGATTGGAAAACCAAGAACGAAAGACCGATGGGCAGAATGATCTCGGGCACAGTTAAGGCGTCGCCGCCCAGTGCAGTGTTGAGGTTGCCAAGAAGGAACGTGGTGTATTTGAACCAGACGAGGACGGCGAGGTTGAAGGTGACGCCAAGGCGAACGGCCCATATCTTAACCTGCTCTTGTTTGCTCCGCGTGGCGACGCGTCCAGCAACGTAGCTTCCGCCCGCAATAGCATAGAGTACAATGAGAGCATCAGCCCGCCACCATGCGTAGAACAGGGTCGAGGCGAGCAGGATCAACCAATTCCGTGCGGCCGTTGGCAGCGTGTAATATGCGGCCAAGAAAACCGGCAGAAAGCCGAAGACGAACATGGGTGTCGAGAAAACCATAGGATTAGCCGTCGAGGTTTGGACCGAAACGGTTTTCGATAAGCGCGGCCCCGTCTGGGCGAGCGACAAAGGTAACGTTCTGGCCACGCCGTAGCTTGAGGTCGAAGGACCCGAGCGTGTTATTGTCTGCGGTCACAATGGTCAGTGTGGCTGCGACAGGATTGACCGCGCGAGCACCTGCCTCGTTGGCGGACGTCGTGTCGATGACACTGACGTTTTGTTCGGCCAGTACAAGACGCACGGGCGTCTCAGTCAGGTTCAGCAGAGTAAGCAAGACCTTCGAGCGATCTGCCCGTGCCGGTTCCTTAATCACCACAATGGCCCCATCCTCAGCCCGTGCAGCGGTATAGTATGCACCTGCTTCAGCACCATTGGTGAGGGAAACTGATACTGGGTGAAACACGTCACCCTGAGCACCAAGGTTCGCAACGCCCAACACTTCGGGTGCCTGTCCCGGTCCAATCCAGCGCAGGAAGGCAGCGTCGTCCGGCGGCGCGTCTGCATACAACTCGTTGTCGGCGGCCTGTGCGGCGTTGGCCGTCAGGATGATGCCGAGAGCGGTGAGTCTCGTGAGTTGGATAAGCGACATTTGATGGCTCCTTTTGAGAGCTTCATAAAGATGCCGTGCCGCTTTTGGGGGGGCTCGAAAGTATAGGCTTGGGTCTCTGACGGGTATGCCCCTAGACCATATCTCCAAATTGCAAAGCGCCGCCCGGATTCCCGAACGGCGCTGATTTCAATCAATTTTTTGGGACCTATGCTGCGCCAGAGATGATCTTTGCAACCTCGCCTACGCGCTTTTTCAAAAGCGCTTGGTTTCCCAAGGTTTCGACGTTTAACCGCAAGAGCGGTTCGGTGTTCGAAGCACGCAAATTGAAGCGCCAGTCGTCAAACTCCATGCTCAACCCATCGAGCCCGTCAACATGAACCGCATCGCCGCGATAGCGTTTTTCGAGACGTTCGGTGACAGCCTCGGCGCTGGAAACCCGAAAGTTTATTTCGCCGGAAGACGGGTGGCGTTCGCGCATGTCTGCAACGAGAGCTGACAAGCTCTGACCGCTCCGTGAAAGGCGTTCGAGCACCAACAGCCAGGGGATCATGCCGCTATCGCAGAACATGAAATCGCGGAAATAGTGGTGCGCGGACATCTCGCCGCCATAAAGCGCTTCGGTGCTTCGCATGGTGTCCTTGACCAATACGTGGCCGGTCTTGGACTTTATCGCCTTACCCCCAGCACCTCGGACCACGCGCTCGGTGTTCCAGACGACGCGCGGATCATAGACGATGCCCGCACCGGGGTTGGCGTCGAGTACAGCTTCGGCAAGCAAGCTGACGACGAACTCGCCTGCGATGAACTCTCCTTTTTCATCGAAAAAGAAACAGCGATCGAAATCGCCATCCCACGCAACGCCAAGATCAGCCCGAGCGTCGAAGACTGCTTGAGAAGTGGCCGGCTGGTTCTCTGGTAGCAGCGGATTTGGAATTCCATTTGGGAAAGCCGGGTCTGCCCGATGATGTATTCGCGTTACCTTAATCTGTGCTCCGCGCGAGACGAGTTCCTCGATGACCGCATCAAACGTTGGACCTGCTGCTCCGTTCCCAGAGTTAGCGACCAAATGAATCGGACCAATTGCCTTGGCATCGACAAAGGAACACACACGCTCAACATAAGCCGGACGGGGAAAGGCGTGGTCGTGAGCGCCGCGTTTAACGCCCATCACGGCAAAGTCGCTCTCCGCTGCCTTACGCTCGATGGCGCGGAAGTC
>JABSSC010000184.1 GCA_013214635.1 Paracoccaceae bacterium
CCGAGACCATGCGCCCATAGTCATTGCGCGCGATCGCAATCAGCTCTTGCACATCGGTGACTTCGTTTTCCCGCGCCGACACGAGTGCCGACCCTGCAATAAGCCGTTCGGTCAGCTCTTCATCGTTTCCGGCAACACTGAAGCTGATCTTCTCAAGCTCTTGCGCCATGCCGGGCGCAGCACACACCATCGCCAGCGCAAAGGCCCATGCCCCCACCTTAAAACGTCGTGCCGTCTGCAATTTCCGCCCCGCGACCATAATTTCCGCCGATCACGCCCCTCTTTCCCACATGGATGGCACATGTTGTGCCGCGCGTCACCCGTTTCGTGACTTGCAGACCCGCGTGGCGAGGTGTACCTGACCGAATGATGTCTGACCTATTCGATATCGGGGACCGGTTCCGCCTACCTTGGCGCTTTTTTGGCGCCGGTTTTGGCGTGCGCGCGATCGGCTGACGTCAGCCGACATTTCCGCCGAACGATCCAATCCCCCGAAATCCTCCGCAGGAGACGACCATGACCGGCAAGACGCTCTACGACAAAATCTGGGACGCCCACGTCGCCCACGAAGCCGAAGACGGCACATCGCTGCTTTATATCGACCGCCACCTCGTTCACGAAGTGACCAGCCCGCAGGCCTTTGAGGGGCTGCGCATGGCGGGCCGAAGCGTGCGCGCGCCAGAGAAGACCATCGCGGTCCCCGACCATAACGTGCCCACGACCCGAGGGCGCGACAATCCCGATCAGATGCCCGAAGACAGCCGCATTCAGGTGGCCGCGCTTGATCAGAACGCCAAGGATTTTGGCATTCACTATTACCCAGTGTCGGATATCCGTCAGGGCATCGTGCATATCGTTGGCCCCGAACAAGGCTGGACCCTGCCCGGCATGACCGTCGTCTGCGGCGACAGCCACACGGCGACCCACGGTGCCTTTGGTGCGCTGGCCCACGGGATCGGCACATCCGAGGTTGAACACGTTCTGGCGACGCAAACGTTGATCCAGAAAAAGTCCAAGAACATGAAGGTCGAGATCACGGGCAAGCTTGCGCCCGGTGTCACGGCCAAGGACATCACACTGTCTGTGATCGGCAAGACCGGCACGGCGGGCGGCACAGGTTATGTCATCGAATATTGCGGCGAAGCGATCCGCGATCTGTCGATGGAAGGCCGCATGACCGTCTGTAACATGGCCATCGAAGGTGGCGCACGCGCTGGCCTGATCGCGCCAGATGAGAAGACGTTTGAATACGTGCAAGGCCGCCCCCATGCGCCCAAAGGCGCACAATGGGACGCAGCTCTTGCGTGGTGGAAAACACTTTATTCCGACGACGACGCCCATTGGGACGAGGTTGTCACGATCCGCGGCGAAGATATTGCGCCCGTGGTCACATGGGGCACCTCGCCCGAGGACGTGCTGCCGATTACGGCTGACGTCCCTGCCCCCGACGCTTTTGAGGGCGGCAAGGTCGGCGCGGCCGAACGGTCGCTCGACTATATGGGGCTGACCCCCGGCACCAAGCTGTCCGACATCGAAGTCGACACGGTCTTTATCGGGTCGTGCACCAACGGGCGCATCGAAGACCTGCGCGCGGCGGCCGAAATCCTCAAAGGCAAAAAGATCGCGGTCAAACGCGCAATGGTCGTTCCGGGCTCGGGTCTTGTGCGACTGCAGGCCGAGGAAGAGGGTCTGGCCGACATCTTTAAAGAGGCCGGGTTTGAATGGCGTCTGGCAGGTTGTTCGATGTGTCTGGCGATGAACCCCGACCAGTTGCAACCGGGCGAACGCTGTGCGGCGACGTCGAACCGCAACTTCGAGGGGCGTCAGGGGCGCGGTGGTCGCACCCACCTGATGAGCCCGGCCATGGCCGCCGCTGCTGCGGTCACAGGCAAACTGACCGATGTTCGCGAGTTGATGTAAGGAGCGACGAGATGGACAAGTTCACCAAACTCACCGGTATCGCCGCGCCTATGCCGCTTGTGAATATCGACACCGACATGATCATCCCCAAGCAGTTCCTGAAGACCATCAAACGGTCCGGGCTTGGCGTGAACCTTTTTGACGAGATGCGCTATAATACCGATGGGTCCGAGATCGCGGATTTCGTGCTGAACCAGCCTGCCTATCGCGACGCGCAGATCATCGTCGCGGGCGACAACTTCGGTTGCGGGTCCAGCCGTGAGCACGCGCCTTGGGCCCTGCTCGACTTTGGCATCCGCTGTGTGATCTCAACGTCGTTTGCCGACATCTTTTACAACAACTGTTTCAAGAACGGCATCCTGCCCATCGTTCTGCCGCAAGAAGAGGTCGACAAACTGATGGACGATGCCGAACGTGGGGCGAACGCCGTGATCTCGGTTGATCTGGAAAGCCAGACCATCACCGGGCCCGATGGCGGCACGATCAGCTTTGAGATCGACCCCTTCCGCAAGCATTGTTTGTTGAATGGCCTCGACGATATCGGTTTGACGATGGAAAAAGTCGGCAGCATTGATGCGTTCGAGGAAACAGCCGCCCAAGCGCGCCCTTGGGTCTAAGGACCCCTCTGCCCACAATATATTGTTCCTTCATGGGAAACGGCCTGTTTTTGCACCGAAAATGATGCAATGCAGCACCAGTTTCACCATGAAATCGCCTCACTATTTCGGGAACTTGCAGCGGAATCTTGCTGGGTAGACCGAAAGAAGGCAGAAATTGGGCAAAACTAAGGCACATCGCCACAATTGGCGCAGGCAGGCCGGAGCGACAGAAATGGGCGTCCGGTATTGGAGGTCGGGGCAGTGATCTCTCGTTTGACAGGCGCGGTCATTCGCGCGGTTCTCGTGGTGCTTTTGATCGCCACGCCGTCGCTGATGCTTCCCGGCACCAGCGCCGATGCCGCTCAGATTGTCGCGCTCGTCGCCATCTTTGGCGCGGCGCTCACGATCTTTGAATATGCCTCGAGCTATCCCGGCCTTGTCGAGTTTCGGGATGCCCCACCCTTTAACCGGATCCGGTTTGTCTCACTGTTTGTGACGGTCTTTCTGCTGACGCTGATCGCACGCGGCATGACCGAGCCGACGACGCTGACAACGCTCGTCACGGCCATCGGCACGCTCATTGGTCAGGCGATCGACTTCCCCTATAGCCCGGTACGTCTTGTTGTGCTGATGCTTCCGGAAGATGCCTCGCTTGAGCAGATCAACCTTGTGCGGACCTCTGCGGGTCTGAGCTATCTGATCTCCCTGCTGACGCTTGCGATCTTCCTGATCCTGCAGCGTATGCGCGGCTGGCCGCTGCGCACAGGCAGCTTCAACGTTTGGGTCAACTTGCCCACGTTTGACCCCACCGCTGGCGGTGATGTGGTTGAACGTCTTGAGCGGGATGCGCGCTTTAACGTTGCGTTAGGGTTTTTGCTGCCATTCCTGACACCGGCGGTGATCAAGGCCGCGTCGTCGCTCTTTGGCTCGGTCAGCCTTGAGAACCCCCAGACGCTGATCTGGACGGTGGCAGCATGGGCATTCTTGCCAGCCTCACTCTTCATGCGCGGGATCGCGATGGGTCGCATCGCGGGCATGATCAAGGAAAAGCGGCGTCAAACGACCGCCGCACAGCAAGGCGACTTGTTGCCGGTCTGATCGGCGCCTGTGTCGCGGCGAGTTGCGCCGCGGCAGACACCCCGCTTCGCATCGCCACTTATACTGTCAATCTTCAAAGAAACGGTCCTGGCCTGCTTTTTCGCGATATCACGCGCGGGGCGGAAGACGTTGATGTGACGGCGCGGATCATCGCGCATGTCGCACCGGATGTGATCCTGCTCACCGGGTTTGACTATGACGCGGGTGGCGCGGCCTTGGCGGCGTTTGCCGCGCGGATTGCCGCGCTCGACGGCCCCGACTATGCCCACCAGATCGCGGTCCGCGACAATTCCGGGTTGCCCACGGGCCTTGATGTCGATGGTGACGGGCTTCTGGGTGGCCCGCGCGACGCGCATGGGTATGGAGAGTTCTCCGGTCAGGGTGGTCTTGCTCTCTTGTCGCGCTTTCCGCTTGGAGCACCTGATACAGCCGGTGTGACGCAAACGTTGGGCACGACCGAAGGCGCCGTGCGGCCAGAGGGCACGACAGACGCGGTCTGGGACGCGTTGCGCCTGATGGAGCGCGGCGGCTGGAAAGTTAAGATTTCCGCCCCCCACGGCAGATTCATGCTGTGGGCCGCGCATGCCTCCCCGCCCGTTTTCGATGGGCCTGAGGATCGCAATGGGCTGAGAAATGCCGCGCAATTGGGGTGGTGGGCGAAGGAAGCTGACCTAGAACAGGCGTTGCCGGTCGTTCTGGCAGGCGATCTGAACAACGACCCCAGCGATGGGGAGGGTTTGAAACAACCGCTCGCAGGGTTGCAGCAACACCCATTCTTCCAGGACCCGGCCCCGACCAGTACAGGTGGGGATTTGGCCGGTGTTAAGGACGGTCACGTCGGTCCAAGTGCTTTGGATACCGTTGACTGGACCGGACCGGGCAACCTGCGTGTGGACTACGTCCTGCCCTCCACCCATTGGGAGGTCTTGGACGCGGGCGTGTTCTGGCCCGCGCCCGATACGCCGGAGGCGGCGTTACTCGGCAGCGACGACAGCGGCGCCAGCCGGCACCGGCTTGTCTGGGTCGATCTTGTGCTGAAGGACTGAGCGCATCGCCGCAGCCGGGTCGGTGGGACGGAACTCCGGCAGAAGTCGGTCAAAGGTTTCCCCACTCAGCTCATGTGGCATGTTCCACAGGTACTGCATCTCAAACAGCCCGCGCACAAATGGCATGACAAGCCCCAGAAGTCGCAACGGCATCCAATTCATGGGGACTGCTTTCACGGGGTACCCGAGCACGTCGCTGCTCAGTTGCGCCAATTGTTGACCGCTCAGCGTGTAGCCCGGAAACGCCACCTCTTGAAAATGCTCCAACTGATCGCGCTTGTCGCACAGCGCGACTGCCGCCGCCGCAAGGTCGGGGAGATAGGCCCAGGCGTGCGGGATATCGCTCTGCCCCGGATAGGCGAGCCGCCCCTTTTCGACCTTTTGCGCGATGACGCGGTCGAACCAGTTGCCGGACGGCTGCGTGTCGAGATAATCGCCCGCCCGCAAGACAATCGTGCGCACACCTGCGTCGCGATAGGCGGCTTCCATGTTGATCCGGATACGGCCCAGAGGGTTGGTTGCAGCGTGAGGTGTCGCTTCGTCGAGGACAGACGGCGATCCCGCACCAAAGACATAGACGTTGCCGGGTATGACGACGGTCGCCCCGCTGATGCGCGACGCCTCAATCACAGTTTCGGTCATCGTTGGCACGAGCTTGGCCCAGTGTTCGTAAGACGGGTTCCAGCCGTTGACGATCACGTCGACCCCGCGCGCAGCTTCCGCCAGATCGTCCTTCCCGCGCTGAAAGGTCCGCACCTGCCATCCCGCGTTCCAAAACGCCTCGGCGGTGTTGCGACCAAATCGACCTGTTGATCCAAGAATAAGAACGGTGCCTTTCATCTCAATATCCCTTGTGAGAACCAATTGAACCCATACTGCGCCAAAGAATTTTGAATGGACATTGTCAAAATTCGACGATCTGATATTCAAAATTCTATGGATAAACCTCTTCACGATCTCGACTGGACCCTGCTGCGCAGCTTTCTCGCGGTGGCAGATCACGGGTCCTACTCGGCGGCCGGTCGCGCGTTACGGCTAAGCCAGCCCACCGTCGGGCGGCACATCGAATTGCTGGAAGAGGCCACGGGGCTGCACCTCTTTGACAGGGCGCAGCGAGGCATGAACCTCACGCTGGTGGGCGAGCGGTTGTTGCCATCCGTCCGCGCGATGCACGCCGCGGCCAATCAGGCACAACTCATCGCCGCTGGAGCCGAAGACG
>JABSSC010000185.1 GCA_013214635.1 Paracoccaceae bacterium
GGCGCTTTGCGGCTTTAAGCACGGGCAGAGGGCACAACAGTCCAACCGCATCCAATTCTTCGTCAAACATCATGACCCGCGGTTATCGCGCGTGTTACAGTTTGTCCACGGCGTTGTGACCGAGCGCTGGGTGACCTGACCTCGAAAACCGCATAGGTGTTATCCGACACAAGGGAATCCGTGCCATGTTCGGAATCGACATTTTTGATGCCAGCCTTTTGTCCGCGATGATGATCGCGGCAGCGGCAGGCGTATTGTCGTTCCTTAGCCCATGCGTGCTGCCGATTGTTCCGCCATACTTGGCTTATATGGGCGGTATCAGCGTCAATGACATGGAGCAGGATGCAGCAGCCCGGCGCAAAGTTACCTTGTCGGCGGTGTTCTTTGTGCTCGGTCTTTCGACAGTCTTTTTGCTGCTGGGCTTTACCGCCTCGGCCTTTGGTCGATTTTTCCTACAAAATCAGACGCTTTTCGTGTCCGCCGCTGGTGTCGTCATTATGATCTTTGGCGCGCACTTTATCGGTGTGTACCGCATCGGGTTCTTAGACCGAGATATGCGCGTGGACGCCGGCGACCGCGGTGGCTCGGCGCTTGGTGCCTATGTCTTGGGCCTTGCTTTTGCCTTCGGGTGGACGCCTTGTATCGGTCCGATCCTTGGGTCGATCCTGTCGATAGCCGCCAGTCAGGCGGACGTTGCACGTGGTACGACGTTGCTTGCCGCCTATGCGGTGGGGCTGGGTATTCCGTTTTTGCTTGTGGCGATGTTCTTTCCTCGCATGACCGGCGTCATGAATTGGATGAAGCGGCATATGGGTCAGATCGAAAAGATAATGGGTCTTTTGCTGTGGACCGTCGGATTGTTAATGCTGACCGGAAAATTCACCGACTTTAGCTGGTGGCTAAACGAACAATTCCCCGCACTTCAGGCGTTTGGCTAAGTCGTACGCTGGCCTTCTCGGGCTTTCGACCAGGGGGCCGGTTTGACCCCGGTCCTCACCGCGTTGTTTGCGAACTTGCCGTATTTTCGCCGCGAAAACGGGATATCATCGACACATGATCGCCAAAGAATCGCAATCGGTTAGCTTTCGCCGGGTGTTCTACATCCCCGGGTTCGACCCGCATCCCCCACGTCGGTATCGCGAACTCTATCGAACCGAGGCGGCGAAACAGGCGCAAATTTCAGACTATAAGATCACCCAAGAAAAGCCGCGTAGTGATAGCGCCGACTGGGTAGTGCATGGCGCGATCGAGGACAGAGAGACCTATGCTGCGCTCAAGGTTCTGCCCTGGGCGGACATCGCCCGCGAGCAGCTCAAGTCCGGACTTTGGACGTCTTGGAAAGCTCTCGCCCAGATGGCGTACACGTATCTCGGGACCGGGACTTTCCGTCGGCTTAGCTGGTTGCGCAAAGGGCCGGTTCTTGCCGGGCTCTATCCGGTTGCGATGTTGCTTGCGCAGGCGCTGCTCGCGCTCGTTGCGGCCATGATTGCAGGATCGATCTTTGGTGCGTTGCTTTGGTCCGGCGCGGGATGGATTGTCGGACTGCCGATCTTTGTGGCCGTCCTGCGCTGGTTTGAACGTCGCGATGGCAAGTTCTTCGCTCACTACCTGATCCGCGACTATGCCTATACCGCCTCGCAAAACGGCGCTTATCCTGAAGAACTTTCTGCACGTCTAAAGGCCTTTGAAGAGGAAATTGCCAAAGCGCTTACCACAGATGCGGATGAGGTTCTGGTTGTCGGACATTCCTCGGGCGCGCATCTTGCGGTGAGTGTCGTTGCCGATTTGATCCGGGCAGGGCGTGTACCCGCCAATGGCCCGGAACTGTCGCTTCTCACGCTCGGACAGGCCATCCCGATGGTCAGCTTTTTGCCCGATGCAACCCGATTGCGCGGGGACCTCCAGTATTTGTCGACCCGGGACGAGATGGTGTGGATAGACGTCTCAGCGCCGTCTGACGGCTGTTGCTTCGCGCTGTGCGATCCGGTTGCAGTCACCGGCGTCAGCGTGGAAGACAGCCATTGGCCGCTTGTCCTCTCCGCCGCCTTCACCAAGACCTTGACCGAAGAAAGTCTCGCCGACATGCGCTGGCGCTACTTCCGGCGGCATTTTCAGTATATTTGCGCCTTCGACACGCCCGGGGACTATGACTACTTCAAGATCACGGCGGGTCCACAGACGCTTGGCCAACGATTTGCGCATCGCAAGCCATCCGTCAGCCGCATTGACGTACCCGCATCGAGGTATACAACCGTGGCGGCATGATCCCGCCAAAACCACCCGCGCGCCCGCGCAAAACATCCCTCATTGCCTACCTTCGCCTTTTCCGGCGGGACATACTGTCTGCGCAGCCCGCGCACCTGTTTTCGGCCTGGATGGCTGAGTTCAAAACGCCCTTCTTTCGGTCCATCCTTGCCAATGATCCGACGATCCTGCGGACGGTACTTCAGGAGCGTCCCGAGGATTTTCCCAAATCGGACCGCATAGGCGAGGGGCTACGCCCACTTCTGGGTCAGTCGGTCTTCATCACGAATGGCACGCTTTGGGCGCGTCAGCGGCGCATTATAGATCCTGCTTTCGAAGGCGGGCGCATCGCGGAAACGCTGCCCGTCATTCTTGCGGCATCCGATGCTGCGACCCGGCGGATGCGCCCCGGACAACTTGATGCCGAAGAGGCGATGAGCCACGCAACTGCCGACGTTATCTTTCGCGCGTTGTTCTCGGTCCCGATCGAAGATCAAACGGCATCGGCTCTCTACGACGCGTTCCGCCGTTACCAGCGTGCGCAGCCACTTGTGAATTTCGGTGCGTTCATTCCGCTCCCAAAATGGGTACCGCGCGGTGTCCCGCGTGCGGCGCGGTTGGCCGCGCGCGATATACGCGCCTTGATTATGAGACTGGTTGACGCCCGTGCGGCCCAAATCGAGGCTGGCACTGCGCCAGACGATCTTGCAACCCGGATCATGACGACGCCTGACCCGGAAACAGGTGCGGTCTTTGCCCCATCTGAGATGGTCGATCAGGTGGCGATATTTTTGTTGGCGGGCCATGAAACCTCAGCCGCTGCACTGTCTTGGGCACTGTGGCTCTTGGCGGCAAACCCTGAGTTGCAGGAGGCGCTCGTGGCGGAGGCGCAAGGTTTTGTCGTCGATCCAAAGGCGCGCACCAGCCCCCGCAAAACGCTTCCCGGGATCCTCGATGTGGTGCGTGAGACGTTGAGGCTTTATCCACCTGTCCCAATGATGGTGCGAGAGACGACCGCGGGCGAACGCTTCCGGGACCGCGATATTCCAGAAGGGACGCAAGTCGTTCTGTCGCCGTGGCATCTTCACCGCCACACAAGACTTTGGACTGATCCAGACGAATTCGATCCGTCGCGCTGGGGCAACGATCACCCGGCGCAACGCGACGCATATATGCCGTTCTCAAAAGGCCCGCGCACCTGTCCCGGGGCCGCTTTCGCATTAACCGAGGCCTGTGTGATTCTGGCCTATGTGCTAGCGCGCTTCCGGTTGGAGCCAGCGACAGGCGCGCCGCCCGATCCAGTGGCGCATCTCACACTCCGAGCACGCTCGGGTATCCGTGTGATCCTCACGCCTCGTCCGCTTGAAGATACTTGAGCACGTACACCCGAATGGCCGATGCCAGACCCCGATCGGTCCCGCGCTTCGCATCTATTTCGGCCGCCAAATCGTTGATCGCGCGTCCTTGCCGGGCGGCGATGTCGCGAAACGCGATCCAGAACTCTTCTTCCAACGACACCGAGGTTCGGTGACCCTTGAGTGTGAGGGAGTGCTTTACCGGTCGGCCGCTCACCCGTCATCGTCCCGACGATGGCCATCAAGGCGAGAGATACGTGCGGCGCCCTGCGCGTCACGTTGCGCCTTTTGCCTCTTGCTTTGGCCAAACCTGACGGCGTTTTCATCAGCCCGCGCCCGTGCCTCGGCGCGCGCCCGCGCTTTTCGCGCTTTGTTGAGGTTGATGGGCTTGTCGGCCATCAGGCCTTTGGTCCGATCATCTTTTCGGGGCGCACCACCGTGTCAAACGTCGCCTCATCCACAAAACCCAAACGAATGGCCTCTTCCTTGAGCGTCGTGCCGTTCTTGTGCGCGGTCTTCGCAACTGTGGTGGCGTTGTCATAGCCAATGGTCGGCGCCAGCGCCGTAACCAACATCAGACTTTCGCGCATCAGTTGGTCGATGCGCGACTCGTTGGCACGAATGCCCGCCACGCAGTTGTCGGTAAAGGCAACGCTTGCGTCCCCCAAAAGCTGCATGGATTGCAACAGGTTATAGGCCATCATCGGTTTATAGACGTTCAGCTCGAAATGCCCTTGCGACCCGGCAAAGCCAATCGCCGCGTCATTGCCCATGACATGCGCGCAAACCTGGGTCATCGCTTCGCATTGCGTGGGATTGACCTTGCCCGGCATGATCGATGATCCCGGCTCGTTTTCGGGCAGCATCAGTTCGCCCAAGCCGCAGCGTGGTCCAGATCCCAAAAGACGGATGTCATTGGCAATCTTGAACAGGCTCGCCGCCACGGTTTTGACGGCACCGGACATCTCTACCATCGCGTCATGGGCGGCCAGCGCCTCAAACTTGTTTGGGGCGGTGACAAATGGCAAGTCGCTGATCCGCGCCATGTTCGCGGCCACCATCTCACCCCAGCCGGGCGCGGAGTTCAGGCCGGTCCCCACCGCGGTCCCACCCTGGGCCAGTTCATAGATCCGGGGCAGGGCGGCTTTCACCCGCTCGATCGACATCGCGACCTGATGGGCATAGCCCGAAAACTCCTGCGCGAGAGTCAGTGGCGTGGCGTCCATCGTGTGGGTGCGGCCGATCTTGATGATCCCGTCAAACTCTTTGACTTTGGCCTCCAGCGCTTTGTGCAGCGTTTCCAATCCCGGCAGCAGCACGTCATGCGCCGTGCGCGCGGTTCCGATATGCATGGCTGTTGGAAACGTGTCGTTCGAAGACTGCCCCATGTTGCAATGATCATTGGGATGGACGGGATCTTTTGAGCCTATCTCACCGCCCAAAATCTCAATCGCGCGGTTGGCGATCACTTCGTTGGCGTTCATGTTCGACTGCGTGCCCGACCCGGTCTGCCAGACCACAAGTGGAAAGTTGTCGTCGAGCTTGCCTGCTACGACCTCGCTGGCGGCCTCGATAATCGCATCGGCCCGTTCCGTGTCGAGCTTGCCCAATTCCTTGTTTGCTTCTGCGCAGGCCTGCTTGATCACACCCAGAGCACGAACGATCGCCACCGGCTGGCGTTCCCAACCGATGGGAAAATTCATGATCGACCGTTGCGTCTGCGCGCCCCAATACTTGTCCGCGGGAACCTCTAGCGGGCCAAAGCTGTCGGTCTCAGTGCGCGTGGCGGTCATGGGCTGTCTCCTCAAACAGATGTTGGGAGCAGCTATAAAACCCACACTAAGGACCCGCAATGCACGGCGCGGGGTTTAGCGCAAACGCAGGCGCACTTCTTTGTTTCGCAAGTCCTCTCGGGGGTGAATTGCCGCAAAAGCGGCAAGAGGGGGCAGACGGCCCCCTTTAACTGAGCCTGCGGGCATAGGCACCGCGACACAGCGGGTTGGTGGCCAACACAAACTCAAGCGCAGTTTTCATTGCGTTGTAGCTGTCGCCATAAAAATACAACACGTGACGATCGCCAAGGTTTGCGCCACCTTGATAAATGCCGCTGCCTTCCAGCGCTTCGGTGCAGACTTCCAGAACATCCAGATGCGCCTCTTCGGCGTCGCCCGGTTCGTCAATCAGGAGAAAAGCGATCTTACCTGGATCGACACCCGTCTCCGTTGCGTGTTCAGCCCAAGCCCGCATCGTCGCGGCCAATCGTCTGTC
>JABSSC010000186.1 GCA_013214635.1 Paracoccaceae bacterium
GTCTATGCCGCGCTATGATCTGGAGCGGTTTGGCACTGCGCCGCGCGCATCGCCACGGCAGTCGGACCTGATGATCGTGGCCGGTACGCTGACCAACAAAATGGCACCGGCGCTGCGCAAGGTCTACGACCAGATGCCAGAGCCGCGCTACGTGATTTCGATGGGGTCCTGTGCCAACGGCGGGGGTTACTATCACTACAGCTATTCGGTGGTGCGCGGCTGTGACCGGATCGTGCCAGTTGATGTCTACGTGCCGGGGTGTCCTCCGACGGCCGAGGCTTTGCTCTACGGATTGCTGCAGTTGCAGCGGAAGATCCGCCGGACGGGGACAATCGTGCGATGAGTGATGCGCTGAATGAGCTTGGAACCCTGATCGAACTGGCGCGCCCCGATTGTGTGCTGTCCTGGTCTGTTGCGCATGATGAGTTGACGATCGAAGTTGCACCATCGTCGCTGGCAAGCTTTGTGGAATACCTGCGGGCTGATGCGAACTGCCGCTTTTCGACCCTCGTTGATATCACGGCGGTCGATTATCCGCAGCGCGAAGCGCGGTTCGATGTCGTTTATCACCTGTTGTCGATGTATCAGAACCAACGGGTCCGGCTTAAAGTCGCCGTGCGCGACGGGGACATGGTGACGTCGATCACCGGTGTTCATCCCTCGGCCAACTGGTTCGAACGCGAAGTCTTCGACATGTTCGGCATCATCTTTTCGGGCCATCCCGACCTGCGTCGTATCCTGACCGATTACGGGTTCCGTGGTTATCCGCTGCGCAAGGACTTTCCGACAACCGGGTATACCGAAGTGCGCTATGACGACGAGCAAAAGCGCGTCGTCTATGAGCCCGTTGATCTGGTGCAGGAGTACCGCAACTTCGATTTCATGAGCCCTTGGGAGGGCGCTGAATACATCCTTCCCGGCGATGAAAAGACGGAAGAGGCCTGATGCAGGATCTGGTATTCTACGCCATCATCTACATTGCGGCGATCATTCCGATGTTTAAGTTGCTTCCGCATTTTGGGTTTAACGCCCTTTGGGGGGTGCTCGCGATCATTCCAGTAGGGCTCGTGGTCCTGCTGTGGATCATGGCGATGCGTGTGGACCAGAGGGACGCGTGACGGAACCGACGCTTCTCTTCGGCCTTGGTGCGGCCAAGTGTGGGACCAGCTGGTTGCACGAATGTCTGCTGCGGCATCCCCAATGCCATTTCCGGGCGGTGAAGGAAGTACACTATTTTGACGCCATCGATTTCGATCGCCGCGCTCAGCAGGTTGACTTGCTGACGGCGCAGCACGCCCGATTGACCCGCGAACTGACCGAGGATTTGGGGCAGTTGTCGTTGGACCGTGTGGCGCGCAAATCCGCTCGTGCCGTGGATATCGGAGAGGTGCGCGCCTTGATCGAGGCGCCGGAAGACATGGCAGCCTATCTGGCCTATCTCGACGAGGGGCGGGGGGGCGCACGGGTCATTGGGGATATAACGCCGGCCTATTCGCTTTTGTCCGAAGCGCGTTTGCGCCGCATGGCGCATATCACCACGAATGTCCGCTTTGTCTATATCCTGCGCGATCCGGTTGCCCGGCTTTGGAGCCATGTACGCATGATTGCCTCGCGGCGCGCGCAAGCCCTAGCCGAAATCCCGGCGCGTGCGTCACGGATTTTGTCGCGCACGATCAAAGGGCTTGAGGGCGAGATCACAGCACGTTCGGATTACGCGGGCGCGCTCGACCGCCTGATCGCGGCAATACGACCACCGCAACGTCTGGTGATGTTTTACGAGGACTTGACGGCACCCGGGGGACTGGACACCCTCGCGCGCTTTCTCGGGATCGACGCGTTTTCAACGGTACCAGCCCGCGCGCATGTTGGCCCAAAGCTCGATATGCCGGCTGAACAGCGCCGCGCGGCGCGCGACTGGCTTGTTCCGCAATATAACCACGTGGCCGCGACGGTCGGGACTTTGCCCGACGCGTGGCGCACGGAAATGTCAAAGGTGTGAGATGATGGACGGCAATTTCGACGACGTACTCACCGGCGAACAGAAGATCCGGAACTTCAACATCAACTTTGGGCCTCAGCACCCTGCAGCGCACGGCGTGTTGCGGCTTGTGCTTGAGCTTGACGGCGAAATCGTCGAGCGCGCAGACCCGCATATCGGCTTGCTGCACCGTGGCACCGAGAAGCTGATGGAGAGCCGGACCTATCTGCAGAACCTGCCGTATTTTGATCGGTTGGATTACGTGGCTCCAATGAACCAGGAGCATGCGTGGTGCCTGGCGATTGAAAAACTGACCGGAACCGAGGTGCCGCGTCGTGCCTCGCTGATCCGGGTCCTGTTCTGTGAGATCGGGCGCGTTCTCAACCACCTGATGAATGTCACCACGCAGGCGATGGATGTGGGCGCGCTGACCCCGCCGCTGTGGGGCTTTGAAGAGCGCGAAAAGCTGATGGTGTTTTACGAACGGGCGTGCGGCGCGCGGCTTCACGCCGCGTACTTCCGACCCGGCGGCGTGCATCAGGATATTCCGCCTGAGTTGATCGAAGACATCGACACATGGGCCGATGAGTTCACCGAGTTCATGGAGGACATTCAGGGCCTTCTGACCGAGAACCGGATCTTCAAGCAGCGCAATGTCGATATCGGCATCGTGTCGGAAGATGACATCCTGAACTATGGGTTCTCGGGCGTGATGGTGCGCGGCTCTGGCCTTGCCTGGGACTTACGCCGTGCGCAGCCCTATGAGTGCTATGATGAGTTCGAATTCCAGATCCCAGTGGGTAAGAATGGCGATTGCTATGATCGCTACCTCTGTCGCGTGGCCGAGATGGAAGAGAGCCGCAAGATCATCAAGCAGGCCTGCGAAAAGCTGCGCAACGAGCCGGGCGACGTGCTGGCGCGCGGCAAGATCACCCCGCCCAAACGGGGAGAGATGAAAACCTCGATGGAGGCGCTCATCCACCACTTCAAGCTTTATACCGAGGGCTTCCACGTACCCGAGGGTGAGATTTATGCGGCCGTTGAAGCGCCTAAGGGTGAGTTCGGCGTATACCTGGTCTCGGATGGTACGAACCGGCCCTACCGCGCCAAGATCCGCGCGCCCGGGTACCTGCACCTTCAGGCGATGGATCACGTCGCTGGAGGCCACCAATTGGCTGACGTTGCCGCGATTATCGGCACCATGGACATCGTGTTTGGAGAGATCGATCGCTAATGCTCCGCCGTCTTCACGCAGAACAACCCGAAAGCTTTGCCTTTACCCCCGCTAATCAGGCGTGGGCCGAAGCGCAGATCACCAAGTATCCCGAAGGCCGTCAGGCCAGCGCGATTATTCCGATCCTGTGGCGGGCACAGGAGCAGGAGGGCTGGTTGAGCCGCCCGGCGATCGAATACGTCGCCGAAATGTTGGGCATGGCTTATATCCGCGCGCTTGAGGTTGCATCGTTTTACTTCATGTTCCAGCTGCAACCGGTTGGAAGCGTTGCCCATATTCAGATCTGCGGCACCACATCCTGCATGATTTGCGGGGCGGAAGACCTTGTTGCGGTCTGCAAGAACAAGATTGCGGCGAATGCGCATCAGTTGAGCGATGACGGCAAATTCAGCTGGGAAGAAGTTGAGTGTCTGGGCGCCTGCGCCAATGCGCCCATGGCGCAAATCGGGAAGGACTATTACGAGGACCTTACCGCTGAGCGTATGGGCGAGATTATTGATGAACTAGGCGCAGGAAAAGTGCCGGTGCCGGGGCCACAGAATGATCGCTACGCCGCAGAGCCATCGGGCGGTTTGACGTCTCTGAAGGATCACGAGGCTGGCAAGAACCCGCATAATGCATCAGCGGCGCTTGCGGTCGCGCTGGGCGAGACCGTCAAGCGGATTGACGGAACTGAGGTGCCTTTGACCACACCGTGGCTGGGAGCGGGAACTGAGACAGCCAAACCAAAGGCGAAGAAGGCCAAAAAAGAAGCGGTCGCAGAACCAGCCATTGGGGCCGATGACCTGAAAAAGCTGTCGGGCGTTGGTCCAAAGCTTGAGCAGAAACTGCACGACGCAGGTGTGACGACTTTTGCGCAGATCGCGGCGTGGACGCCGGATGATGTCGCGGCCATGGATGAAAAGTTGTCGTTCAAAGGCCGGATCGACCGCGATGGGTGGATCGCGCAGGCGAAAAAGCTCAGCGATGAGGGTGCGACATAATTTCACACTTAAGGGAAAAACTGGTAACAGTGTGGGGCACACTTTCGGACCAAGAAGGACCAAGACCTCATGTATAGACAAGATCAGAGTTCATTCACCATTATCGGTGCGATTGCGGCGGGCGTATTTGCTGTCGCATTTGTGGCGTTGATGGTGATTGGTGATTTTGCATTTTCGCCAGCCCTTTTCCTCGCCGCCGCCGTTTCTGGCGTCGCTGCCATCGTATTGACCGTGGGTTTCCACGAAGCGCCCCAAGCGCCGTCACCGCGCAAGTCGGCGCGTGACGCCGCCGTCGCCGCCCATGCCGAACGGCAGGCTGCCAAGGTCGTTGAAACCGCTTCCGCTCCAGTGGCCGAAGCTGCACCAGAACCAACACCTGCACCAGCACCGGCCGCAGGCGCAGATGATCTGAAACAGCTTTCCGGCGTTGGACCTGCGCTTGAGAAAAAGCTGCACGCCTCGGGTGTGACAACCTTTGCGCAAATCGCGGCGTGGACGCCCGCCGATGTTGCCGACATGGACGAAAAGCTGTCTTTCAAAGGTCGGATCGACCGAGATGGCTGGATCGAACAGGCCAAAAAGCTCGCCGGGGGCTAAAGCCCGGTCAAAACCCGACCGGGGCATACCCCGGCGCTAGGGAACCGAAGTGTGGATGGCGGGGCGACCCGTCGAACAGGGCCGGGTCACCGGCCCGCTGGCTCGAAAAGGGAATGGCGATGTCGGATCGTCACAACAGAGACCGCGAGCGCGCCCGCCAGGCGCGCACGTTGTCTATTGTGATCGCGTCGACCATGCTCCTTTGGATGCTGGCTCAGTGGATTGGTGGTCAGTTGAACCTGCCCACCCGATACGTTTTTCTTTTCGATTTCGCGGCGTTGGCCGGCTTCTTCTGGGCGATGGTTGTCGCCTGGCAGTTGTGGCGCGGCCGGAGCGAGGACTAGGGAACTCAGCGCATGTTGCAGGATCAGGACCGCATTTTCACAAACATCTACGGTATGCATGACCGGACCTTGGCCGGTGCCCGTGCCCGTGGGCATTGGGATGGCACCGCCGACATTATCAAAAAGGGTCGCGATTGGATCGTCGACGAAATGAAATCGTCCGGTCTCAGAGGCCGGGGCGGTGCAGGTTTTCCCACGGGGCTGAAGTGGTCGTTCATGCCTAAGGAAAGCGATGGGCGTCCGGCCTATCTTGTCGTCAACGCTGATGAATCCGAGCCGGGCACCTGCAAGGACCGCGAGATCATGCGCCACGATCCGCACACGCTGGTCGAAGGCTGCCTGATCGCGTCTTTCGCGATGAATGCCAACGCCTGCTATATCTACATTCGCGGCGAATACATTCGCGAGCGTGAAGCCCTGCAAGCGGCGATTGATGAAGCTTACGATGCCGGTCTGGTCGGCAAAAACGCGGCCGGGTCAGGATGGGATTTTGACATCTACCTGCACCACGGTGCTGGCGCGTATATCTGCGGTGAAGAAACGGCGCTTTTGGAAAGCCTTGAGGGCAAAAAAGGCATGCCGCGCATGAAGCCGCCGTTCCCGGCGGGCGCGGGGCTCTATGGCTGTCCGACCACGGTGAACAACGTGGAATCGATTGCGGTTGTTCCCACAATCCTGCGGCGTGGGGGTGAATGGTTTTCGTCCTTTGGGCGGCAGAACAACG
>JABSSC010000187.1 GCA_013214635.1 Paracoccaceae bacterium
GCGATGGTAGACCGACGTGATCTGATCGAGCATGGCGGCGCGCTCGCGCACGTCGGCTCCGAAGTAGTCACGAAAGCCCTTTGGCGTTTCTGCCTTGGGGCGCGGTTGCTTTTTTACCTTGGCCATAACGGGTCCCTTGCATTCGCGCGCGGGTTTAGCCGAGGGGCGGTTGCGCCGCAATGCCGGTCGTGCATCGCGGGACTCAGTGCGGTAATGTGTTGCCGAGGGATTTGAGAACCGAGGGCACAATGGCACACGAGACCAAGCTTGAAGAGCGCGTTGCGCATCTGACCCGTGCCGTCGAGGATTTGTCTGATGTCGTGACCAGGCAAGGCGCTGAGATCGACCGGCTAACCCGACAGATGGCGATGGTCCTGCGACGAGAAGCGGAACGCGAAGCCGAGGGTGGCGGTGGCATTGTTCTGGGGGATGAACGCCCTCCACATTACTGAAGGGCTGGAGACAGCGCTATTGTCCCGTGATGGCGTGCATGATTGAACCAAGGCATGGCACAGCCCGACACTTCCAAATTTGACACTCTCGGGGCGATGCTGGCTGTTGCGATTGGTGCCGTTGGCGGTGCAATTGCCAAGGCTCTTGGACTTCCCTTACCGTGGCTCCTGGGATCAATCGTGGCGATGGCCGTTGCCTCGCTTGCCGGATTTGCGCCGGGTGGACATGTGCCGCGCATCCCTGAGACGGCGCGGAATTACCTGATCCCGGTGATCGGCGTCTCCATCGGCGCGACCTTCACGGCGGAGGTCCTTGCCGAAATCCCAAGCTGGTGGCCCAGTGTTCTGGCGTTGGTCCTGTATATCCCCCTCGCCCATGTCCTGGGGTATCTCGCGGTACGTGCCTTGGGCGAAGCCGACGCACCGACCGCATTCTTCGGAACGGCACCCGGTGGCCTTATCGAGTCGGTTCTCATGGGCGAGGAGGCCGGGGCTGACACTGCGCTTTTGACGCTGATGCAGTTTCTACGCCTGATCCTGTGCATCATCCTGATCCCCGTTGGATTTGCGCTTGTCACTGGGGAGGCGGTCGGCAGTGCGTCTGGCGTCGTGTTGGGCGGGGACACGGAATTGCGGGCGCAGGACTGGGTCGTGCTGGCGCTTTGTGCCGCTTTGGGCCTGTGGGTGGGAAAGGCTATCCGTCTGCCTGCGGGATTGATGACTGGACCGCTGGCACTTTCGGCCATCGCGCATCTTGTCGGGTGGGTCGAAGGGGCACCACCGGGCTGGATGGTTGATGCGGTGCAGCTTTTGATCGGTGTGGTTCTGGGCGCGCGTTTCTGGGGGAAACCAGCGGGGACCCTTTTGGTTGCGCTTCGCTATGCGAGCGCGAACGTGGCTATCGCCCTCGTTTTGGCCAGCATCGCCGCCGCCGCGCTTGCCACGTGGGTGGGCGAAAGCTGGGAGGCGGTGTTCCTCGCCTACGCGCCCGGCGGTTTGGCCGAGATGTCACTCGTGGCGCTATCGCTTGAGATCAGCGTGATCTACGTCACGCTACACCACGTTATACGCATCGTGCTTGCCGTGACGTTCGCCAAGCTCTTGGCGGCTCGGGTTCTCAAGACCGGCTGATCACACCTCTTCCACGGTCGAGACACCCGGCAGCGATTTAAGCGCGCTTTTGATGCGGGGACCAACCGGAAACCCATCCCCGAGCGGGATATCAAACTCACACGGCTCCAAAACGCCGTCGAACTCCACCTCGAGCCCGACCGGGGCAATCGTCACTTCACCGCGTGCGCGGACTGACGGATCGTCCCTAAACCGCGCAAGAAGACTGTCGACGGCAGTGATCGCCTCCATATTCTCGATAAACACGCGCAGACCTGCATCCCCGGCGGTCGCGACCATGTCTTCGAGCGGTTGGGCCGACCGCGCAACCGGGTCGAACTGCCCGTCGTTGAAGCGGGCCTCAAGCTGAATGATCACCGACGCGCCGCTGTCAAAGACCTGCCGCATCTGGTCAAACTTGTCCGTGAACATCGCGATGCCGGGCACCGCCATTGTGGGATCGGAGATGTTGAGCCGGAAGAACCGCGTGCCTCGCCCCGACTTTCGTTCCTGAAGGCCAGAAACCATGACGCCCACTTTACCAATGGCCGCGCCGTCCTGCTCTGCCTTCTGCGCCAGTTCCTGAAGCGTGACGCAGCCCTTGCGTTTAAGAGCGACCGCATAGTCATCAAGCGGGTGACCCGAAAGATAGAACCCAATCGCAGTGTGCTCTTCCGCCAGACGTTCATTTGGCAGCCAGTCTTCCGCCGGGGACAATCGTGGCTCGGGAAGGTCCGCGCCCGCCTCCCCAAACAGAGATACCTGTGCCGAACCGCGTTGATCGTGGATGGCTTCAGAATAGAGCACCAGAGCGTCGAGGCTTTCGAGCATCCGGCGGCGGTTTGGATCAAGCTGATCGAAAGCCCCGGCGCGGGCGAGCATTTCCAAGGGCCGCTTACCGATCCGCTTGAGATCAACCCGCCGCGCAAAGTCGAACACGGTCGCAAAGGGCTTGTCGCCCCGCCCTTCGACGACGAGCTTCATGGCCTCCGCCCCCACATTCTTGAGCGCGCCCAAGGCGTAGACGATCTTGCCATCGGTCACGCTGAACGTCGCGAGAGACCTGTTTACGCAAGGTGGAACGATTTCGATATCCAGTCCGCGTCGCACTTCTTCGGCATAAACGGCAAGCTTGTCCGTCAGATGCAAATCGCAGTTCATGACGCCGGCCATGAATTCCACAGGGTAATTCGCTTTGAGCCATGCGGTTTGATAACTGACGACGGCATAGGCGGCCGCGTGGGATTTGTTGAAGCCGTAGTTCGCAAACTTGTCGAGAAGGTTCCAGACCTCCAGCGCTTTGTCCTTGTCGACGCCATTTTCCTTGGCACCTGCGAGGAACTTGGGGCGTTCGGCGTCCATTGCGGCCTGAATCTTTTTCCCCATTGCGCGGCGCAACAGGTCAGCCCCACCCAGGCTGTAGCCCGCCATTTCCTGCGCGATCTGCATCACCTGTTCCTGATAGACGATGATGCCCTGCGTCTCATCAAGGATGTGGTCGATCAGCGGATGAATCCCCTCGCGTTCGCTGATCCCGTTCTTGACCTCGCAATACTTGGGAATGTTCTCCATCGGACCGGGACGATAAAGCGCCACCAGCGCCACGATGTCTTCGATTGTGGTGGGTTTCATGCGGCGCAGCGCGTCCATCATGCCCGAGCTTTCCACCTGAAACACCGCGACCGTCTTGGCCGAGGCGTAAAGCTTGTAGGTGGCTTCGTCGTCGAGCGGGATGGCCCCGATATCAATCTCGACACCACGCTCTTTCAAAAGATCGAGCGCGTTTTGGATAACTGTCAGGGTCTTGAGACCCAGAAAGTCGAACTTCACCAGCCCGGCCTGTTCGACCCATTTCATGTTGAACTGAGTGGCGGGCATCTCGGACTTTGGATCACGGTAGAGCGGCACCAACTCATCCAGCGCGCGGTCGCCGATCACAACCCCGGCGGCGTGTGTCGACGCGTTGCGCAGCAGCCCTTCGACCTGTTGGCCATAGGTCAATAGCCGATCCACGACCTCTTCTGCTTTGGCTTCCTCCCGCAGGCGAGGCTCTTCTGCCAGTGCCTTTTCGATGGAAAGCGGCTTTACGCCTTCGACCGGGATCAGCTTGGACAGCCGATCGACCTGACCATACGGCATCTGAAGAACGCGTCCGACGTCGCGCACCGCAGCCTTCGACAGAAGCGCACCAAAGGTAATGATCTGCCCAACTTTGTCGCGACCGTACTTCTCTTGAACGTAGCGGATCACCTCTTCCCGACGATCCATGCAAAAATCGATGTCGAAGTCTGGCATCGACACACGCTCGGGGTTCAGGAAGCGTTCAAACAGAAGGCTATAGCGCAGCGGATCAAGGTCTGTGATCGTCAGCGCATAGGCCACAAGGCTGCCCGCACCAGACCCACGCCCCGGACCCACCGGAATGTCATTGTCCTTGGCCCATTTGATGAAGTCCGCAACAATCAGAAAATAGCCCGGGAACCCCATCCCTTCGATGATGCCAAGCTCGAACTCCAGCCGGTCTTCGTATTCTTTGACCTCTGCGGCATGGGGAATGACCGCCAGCCGCGCTTTGAGACCTTCCTGCGCCTGACGACGCAGCTCCTCGACCTCATCATCTGCAAACTTCGGCAGGATGGGATCGCGGCGATAGGTGCCAAAGGCGCACCGTTGCGCGATTTCGACCGTGTTCTCCAATGCCTCGGGCAGATCGGCAAAAAGCGTCGCCATCTCTGCCGGAGATTTGAGATAATGCTCAGGGGTTAGGCGGCGCCGGTCATCCTGCTGATCGACATAAGCGCCTTCAGCGATACAGATCAGCGCATCATGCGCTTCAAACATGTCCGCTTTGGGGAAATAGACATCATTTGTCGCCACCAGCGGCAATTCCAATCGATAGGCCAGCTCAATCGACGCAGCCTCCGTCAGAGTCTCGGCCTCTGGCGGTGTGCCGTCTGCATCACGGTGTCGTTGCAGTTCCACATAAAGACGGTCGGGATAGATGGTCGCGAGACGGGTCACGAGGGCTTCGGCCTTGGTGGCTTGCCCTGCCTGAAGCAACTTGCCCAGCGCTCCCTCCGGCCCGCCTGAGAGGCAAATCACACCTTCGGAATGCGCCGCAAGATCGTCGAGCGACACCTGAGGAAGCTGGTCGCTCTCTGCCAGATAAAGGCACGAATTCAGCTTCATCAGGTTTTCATATCCCCGCTCATTCTGCGCAAGCAAAACCACCGGTGCAGGTGGGCGCGGGCGTTCGCCCAAACCCGGCGGATCATATGTGACGTCAATCTGAACACCGTGGATTGGCTGGATGCCCGCATCTTGCGCGCCCACTGAGAATTCGAGCGCCGAGAACATATTGTTCGTATCCGTCACCGCAACCGCAGGCATTCCGGCATCGCGCGCCATTTGTGGCAGTTTCTTCAACCGGATCGCCCCTTCAAGAAGAGAGTATTCCGTATGAAGGCGAAGATGGATGAATCGGGGCGCGCTGCTCATCCAGCGACGGTACCGCAGCATCTGGTGGAGCGCTACGGTGGTTCTTCAGGATGTGGGCACAAAAAACTTAGCCACATGGAAAAGTATTCGGATGATACGCTCAATGCGCTCTTTCAATCGCTTGCCGACCCTACGCAGCGCGCGGTGATTTCCGCGCTGGGCCAAGGTCCGGCCACGGTCTCTGAGCTTGCAGGGTCCCACGACATGGCACTTCCGTCTTTCCTAAAACACATCCGACATCTGGAGCGATCCGGTGTCATCTCGTCGCAGAAACAAGGACGCACGCGCATCTGTGTATTGCATCCTGAAGCGATGAACGTCGTTGAGGACTGGCTCAAAAAACAAAGACGGATTTGGGACGGCCGGACGAACTGCCTTCAAGATCTTGCCGAGGCGGCGGAAAGAGACGAGTTGAAGAATGTTTGACGTTAACCCTGCGACTGATCTGACAATCGAGCGTCTGATGAAGTGCCGACCGGAGACCATCTGGCGATGCTGGTCGGAGCCTGAGCTTGTCAAGCAATGGTTTACGCCGCCGGGC
>JABSSC010000188.1 GCA_013214635.1 Paracoccaceae bacterium
CACTCGTGGGACGGGACGCAAAGCTGCCCGATATCCTGATCCTTGTCAGCACGCTGGGAGGGCTGGGGCTGTTCGGGGCCGCGGGTCTGATCATTGGCCCGGTTGTTGCGGGTCTCTTTATCGCGATCTGGGAGACGATGCGCGACGTGATGGCAGGGCACGGGTTCAGTGAGCCTGAGGTCGAAACCGCGCCATCAGAGGGGCAATCACCCGCGTCGCAATCGGAATAACCGCAAAGCCGACGATCAACCCCACAATCCCATCGAGAAATGCGGTCGTCAGCCAGGCCACTGTGCCCGATGCAGCGGGAACAGCATGCGCAGCCGCTTCGGCAATGTCATGAATGGCATGTCCAAGGGCGCCAAAACCCAGCTCTTCCAGGCCATGCACGATGATGCTGCCGCCAACCCAGATCATTGCGGCGGTTCCGACAATGGTGAGCGCCTTCATAAAGCCAGGCATTCCGCGCACGATACCGCGCCCGGTGGCGCGGGTCACTCCGAGGCGGCCGTTCTTGGCCATGGCGAGGCCGATATCGTCGGCTTTCACGATCAGCGCGACCCCCCCATAAACGGCAACCGTGATCGCGATCCCAACAAGCGCGAGCGTCGACGCCTCGACCCAGAACCCGCGATCGGGGATTGCGGACAGGGCGATCGTCATGATCTCCGCCGACAGGATGAAATCTGTTTTGATGGCACCCTGAACGCGGGCTTCCTCAAGATGCGCCTTGTCTTCGCCTCCGCCCTCAGCGGCGTGATGATGGCCAAACCCAAGCGCGTGCAGAACCTTCTCGGCCCCTTCAAAGCAGAGATAACACCCGCCCAGCATCAAGAGCGGTGCGATGGCCCAAGGTGCAAAGGCCGACAGCAGCAGAGCAATCGGCAACAGGATGACCAGTTTGTTGAAGAAAGACCCGCGTGCGATCCGCCAAACGATGGGAAGTTCGCGCGCTGGTGAAAAGCCTTGCAGGTACTTGGGCGTAACAGCCGCGTCATCGATCACAGCGCCGGCCGCCTTTGCCCCGGCCTTCGCCGCATCGTCGACGACGGTTCCCGCGACCTTGGCGGTCGTTTTGGCAGCTTGGCTGGCGATATCATCAAGGTTGGCAGCAGCAACCTTGGCGATTGCCGCAACATCGTCGAGAAGTGCCAGAAGTCCACTCATGCCGGATCCCTTGTTTTTTCCAAGGGCTACAACAGGCTGGCAAAATGGCAAAGGGTTTTGATCAGGGCGCGGGGTTGCGTGGGCGGATCAGGTAGCAATCCATGATCCAGCCATGGGCCTCGCGGGCCGTCTTGCGCACCGCCGAAATGCGCGGTCCTGCTTCATCGAGGGGACCGGCCTCAAGGATCTGGTTGTCCATTCCCAAATATGCGCCCCACCAGATGTCATAGTCGGCGCCATTGAGCACCTCGTACGCGCCGCCTGCATCGAGCATGACGACGACTGTCTCGGCCCCCTCGGGCCAGCCATCCGCGCGCAAGCGCCGCCCGGTGGTTACAGTGAACGGCGCGGCAAGCGTGTTGACCGGGATCGCATGTGCTGCCGTCAGCGCCTGAACAGAAGTGATCCCGGGAATGACCCGGACTTTCGGGGTGGGCGACAGGCGTTCTGCGATGCGAAGCGAGCTGTCATAAAGGGACGGGTCGCCCCAGATCAGAAGCGCGACGCGTGCCGCCTCGGTTCCTGCCGCTTGGGTCCACGCCCTTGCGATGGCGTCGTGCCAATCTTCAACGGCGTCTATGTAGTCGCCCTCTGCCCGCCGCTTGGGGAGGTCGAATTCCACAATCTGCGGTACGGGATCGGTCAGAACCACGTCGCAAATCGATCGGCGCAAATCAGCAAGGTCGTCTTTGTTGGGACCTTTGCGCGGGATCAGGACCAGATCAGCAGACTGGAGCGCTTTGATGGCTTCCCCGGTGACGTGGTCGGGATTGCCCGTCCCGATGCCGATCAGCAGAAGCTCACGCATGGTCGTCGGCCAGAGGGCCATAAAGGATCAGGGCAGCCTGTTTTCCCACATCGTCCCGAAGCTGGTTGGCCAGCGCGCTGACGGTGCTGCGCGAGAGGGTTTGATTGGGCGTGCTGACAGCTTCGGCCAGAAGGGCGGGCGTGTCTGCGGGAAGTCCAGCCTTCGTCAGTGCGTCCACAAGTTTGGGGAAGGTGCGCTTGCCCATGAAGACGACCGTGGTCGCCATGGGATCGGCCAGTGCCTTGAGGTCGAGGTCGATGGGCAGTTTGCCGTCGACGTCGTGGCCAGTGACGAACTGCACACGTCGCGCGGTCAGCCTGCGCGTCAGCGGTATTCCAGCCGCCGCCGCCGCTGCGCAGGCCGATGGGACCCCGGGGATGATTTCAAACGGAATACCTGCCTCGGTAAGCGCGGTCGTCTCTTCCTCTAACCGCCCAAAGATGCCCGCGTCGCCGGATTTCAGGCGTACAACGCGCGCACCAGTCGATGCGTAGTCCACCAGAAGGCGGCTGACGTGATGCTGCTTGGGGGAAGGGCGTCCGGCGCGTTTGCCCACGCCAACGAGATCCGCATCCGCACGGACGTGGGACAGGATCGGACCCGAAGACAGATCGTCAAAAAGGACGGCGTCCGCCAGTTTCAGCCGGTCGACCGCCTTGAGCGTCAAAAGCTCCGGATCACCGGGGCCGGAGCTGACAAAGCTGACAAAACCGGTCACCCGTCCTCTCCTGCGATCAGGTGGAAGAACGTTCCCGTCACGTTGCCGCGCACGGATCCCGTTTCGGGAACAGGGTTGCCATCCGCGTCAGTGACTTGCGCCAAGGGCGCGTCGGGTTGTTCGAGGATGGACGAGTAGTGGAACTCATGCCCGCGCAGCCGCGCGCCTGCACCGTGGCCCGGCAACCCTTGTTGAAGCAGCGCCGCGCGATAGCCGAGGTGAAACTTACGTTTCTCATAACTTGTCACGAGCCCCAGCAGGCCCGCCATCTGGTGGCGCGTACCGTCTTTGTCGATCAGCGCTTCGCCCAGGGCCATGTACCCCCCACATTCGCCATGGACCGGTTTGGTGGCGGCATGGGCCTTTAGACCGGAAAGAAAGCGGTCGGCAGCGGCCAACGTCCCGGCGTGAAGCTCAGGATATCCTCCCGGCAACCAGATCAGGTCGGCTTCTGGAGGAGCTTCATTGGCGAGCGGGGAAAACGGCAGGATCTCAGCCCCAGCAGCGCGCCAACCATCGAGAAGATGCGGATAGGTAAAGGAAAACGCAGCGTCCTGTGCCAAGGCGATCCGCTGCGCGGGTAGGGCGGGCAGGGCGCCGCCGTGGTCGATGTCCGCCCCCAAGGCCGCGCCTTTGATCGTATCGAGATCGACGTTTTCGCGCAGAAACGCCGCGTAGCCGCGGATCGCAGCGTCCAGATCAGGATGCTCCACGGCTTGAATAAGGCCCAGATGCCGCTCGGGCAGCGTAAGATCGCCCCGGCGCGGTAGCGCGCCCAGAACCGTCAAGCCGGCCCGCTCCATGCCCAAGCGTGTCAGGCGTTCGTGGCGAGGCGAGGCGACGCGGTTCAGGATCACGCCCGCAAACGGCAGGTCCGGATCATATTGCGCAAACCCAAGGGCCGTCGCGGCCGCAGATTGCGCCTGTCCCCCGACATCCAGTACCAGAACGACCGGCCATCCCATCGCCCGCGCGGTCTCCGCGCTTGATCCAAAGCCTTGCGCCCCGCGCGTCGCCACGCCGTCAAATAGCCCCATAGAGCCTTCGGCGACGCAAATATCCGCGCCTTTGGACTGTGCAGCAATTGCAGACCAGAGCGCGGGCGCCATCGCCCAACTGTCGAGGTTGAAGGAGGCGCGACCACAGGCCGCCCGGTGGAAAGCCGGGTCGATATAGTCGGGACCACTTTTGAAGGGCTGAACGGTCAGACCGTCATCAGACAGTGCCCGCAAGAGCCCGAGCATGACGGTAGTTTTGCCCGTCCCCGAACTTGGGGCAGACACGAGGAGGCCGGGAACACTACCCATCGGCGCGCTGGGGCCGAAAGCGGCGGTCATAATCGGTGGAATAGAGACGGCTGTTGTCAAACCCCTCGGCGGCCAGAGCAGGCCCGACAAGGATCAACGCTGTGCGCTCAATCTCAGGCGTCATTTGTGCGGCAATCGTCGTCAGCGTTCCGCGCAGCACGATTTGATCGGGCCATGTTGCGCGATAGACGATGGCGACAGGGCAATCCGCGCCATAGTGCGGGATCAGATCTTCGGTCACCTTGTTAAGCGTGTGGATCGATAGATGGATGGCGAGCGTTGCGCCGGTTGCGGCAAAATTTGCCAGTGTTTCGCCCTCTGGCATGGCCGAGGCGCGACCGGGCGTGCGGGTCAGTACCACCGATTGTGCCAGACCCGGCAACGTCAGCTCTGTTTCAAGCGCTGCGGCTGCAGCGGCGAAAGACGGGACACCGGGGGTGACGGTCACTGCGATGCCCGCCGCGCGCAGGCGGCGAAGCTGTTCGCCCATGGCCGACCAAACCGAGAGATCCCCGGAATGGAGCCGCGCAACATCCTGACCTGCCGCTGTCGCCGCCTTGCATTCGGCAACAATCGCGTCGAGATCGAGCGGCGCGGTGTTGATAATGCGCGCCTCAGGCGGGCAATGGGCCAACACCCCTTCCGGCACGAGCGAGCCCGCATAAAGACATACCGGGCAGGACGCGATCAGATCGCGCCCGCGCAATGTCAAAAGATCCGCAGCGCCGGGTCCGGCGCCAATGAAGTGGACGGTCATGGGTCTGGTCCTTCTGCGACCGCGCAAGTTGCCATGCGGTCTTGGGATATCTGACGGGCGGTGACAAGTCGCGCGCGCGCCCCGGCTGCGGCCAACGCGCAGGCTTCTGCCACGGACCCGGTGCTTCGATGTGCCTGTGATGCTGCTGACTGCGTCGTGGTGCTCTGATCTGTCAGTGCTTGCGGGTCTATGGCATGGACCGGGACGTGATATCGCGCAGCCAGTGCGACGAGTGCGGGCGCGTCCGCTTTGTCGGATGGGGCGGCAAATCCTGCAACGCATTGCCCTGTGGCTGCCAGCGCGTCGCTCAGGCTGTCAGCAGTCGCCTCACCGCGAAATCCAAACCCAGCAATCTTCATTTCACCGCAACCCATTGCACAATGGGATAGGCGGGCTTCCACGCGCGCTTGGCCCCGAGCGCCCCCATGGATGACAGCTCGATCCGTGTCAGCGTCCCACCGAGATCATTCTGTAACCGCGTGAGAAGCGCCTCAGCCTCCAGCGTGACACCATTGGCCACCAACCGTCCACCCGGTGGCAGCGCGCGCCAAGCAAGGCTTGCGACGTCTTCGGTCAGTCCGCCACCGACAAACACGGCGTCGGGTTCTGGGAGGTCGACCAAGGCCTCTGGCGCTGCCCCCTCGACGACGCCCAATCGCGGCACGCCAAACTGCATGGCATTTCGACGGATACGATCTGCACGGTCAGCGCGCGGCTCAATAGTGATGGCTTCCGTCGTCGGGTGGGACAGCAGCCATTCGATGGCAACAGACCCAGACCCACCACCGATGT
>JABSSC010000019.1 GCA_013214635.1 Paracoccaceae bacterium
CGGAACCGACGCCTAGCGAATGCGTTGCGCTCTTGTTAACTAACCCGGGATGCGACCCAGACGTCAAAAACATAGGAGTTGCAGGTGTCTGAGACGATCGAGATTTACGTCAAGTTGATTGACGAGGGCGTCGATGTTTGGCTCCAAACGACGGCCAAACACTTAGGCGACGGCAGATATCTTCTTGAGAGAACGCCTGACTATGATCCAAAATTGGAAAAATGGGAGCTTATTCCTGGAACCATCGTATCCACTCGAATGAGACGGTTTGAAGGAGAGCGCAAGAAAAAGCGAATAGCCGTGCACGTTGAGCAGACAACGTCAACATCGCCGTCTCAGACGTGAGTATTGAATGCCTCAATCTGTGCCCCCTCCAACCCAGCCGCTTGCCACAGCGACCAAACCCGTGCTACGCCCACGCTATGAACCGTAACTGCATCATCATTTGCTGCATTATCCGCTGACAACAGTCACGCGGGCCGGTTCTCTTTTCCTCAACAGAAGATCACGCTAAGGCCCGCGGGCAACCGCATGGTAGACCTATGACCGAGATCACCCTGACAAACTCCGCGACCCGCTCAAAAGACCGGTTCGATCCGATCGACCCGGAAAACGTGCGCATGTATGTCTGTGGCCCGACGGTCTATGACCGCGCGCATCTGGGCAATGCGCGACCCGTGGTGGTGTTTGACGTGCTTTATCGGTTGTTGGCCCATGTCTATGGGGCCGATCACGTCACTTACGTGCGCAACATCACCGATGTCGAAGACAAGATCATCGACCGCGCAGCGGAACGTGGAATTGCCATCGACGACCTGACGTCGACCACGACCGCGTGGTTTTATGAGGATATGGCCGCGCTCGGTGTCGATTATTCGAACGATCCACGCTTCCACGCGCCACACGCCACGGCCTACATCGCCGAAATGATTGAGATGATTGGCGATCTCGTGGCGCGGGGCAACGCTTACGCAGCAGAAGGGCACGTGCTGTTCGCCGTCGAAAGCTATAAGGATTACGGCGCGCTTTCGGGGCGTTCGGTGGACGACATGATCGCGGGCGCGCGCGTTGAAGTTGCGCCCTACAAGAAGAACCCGATGGATTTCGTACTGTGGAAACCCTCCACCGACGATCAGCCTGGCTGGGACAGCCCGTGGGGTCGCGGACGCCCTGGCTGGCATATCGAGTGTTCCGCCATGAGCCGCGCGCTCCTGGGTGAGGATTTCGATATTCACGGCGGCGGTAATGACCTGACCTTCCCCCACCACGAAAACGAAATCGCTCAGTCGAAATGCGCCTGCCAAGGCAGCGGCTTCGCACGCGTCTGGTTGCACAACGAGATGCTTCAGGTCGAAGGCAAGAAGATGTCCAAATCGCTGGGCAATTTCTTCACCGTCCGCGACCTGCTGGATCAGGGCGTGCCGGGTGAGGTGATCCGCTTCGTGTTCCTCTCGACCCACTACCGCAAGCCGATGGACTGGACCGAGAAAAAGGCGGGCGAGGCGGAAGCGACGCTGCGCAAATGGTACGCGCAGGTCGATGGCGTGGAGGCCGGAAAAGTGAGTGCAAACGTGATCACCGCACTTGCGGACGATCTGAACACCCACGGTGCTTTGCTTGAACTTCACGCCCTGTCTGCTGCAAAAGATGCCGCGACGCTCAAAGCTTCGCTTCAGTTCTTGGGCCTGATGGGCGCCGAGGTGCCGAACTGGGTCTCCGCTGGACAGGACGATCTCGCGCCTTTGGCCGAGCGACTTGCGAACCTCCGCGAGGCCGCGATGGCGAGCAAAGATTTCAGCAAAGTCGACGCTTTGAAGACCGCCCTGATGGACGCGGGCGTTGAGGTGCGCATGAGCAAAGCAGGGGTAGACCTGTCGCCGACCGCCGGTTTTGATCCCGCCAAACTCAAGGCGCTCCAATGATAAGACTAATGATGGTGCGCACCGCCAACGCCGACAATTCCTCCGACGAAACTCCGACGTTATGCCGACGTTGTGCCGACACCGAAAAATCCCAATGACACGTGAGCCACTTTCCCTCTTCGACACCACCTTGCGCGATGGGCAACAGACGCAAGGCGTTCAGTTCGCGACGCCCGAGAAACACGCAATCGCGGAAGCACTCGATGCGCTCGGCGTGGACTATATCGAGGGCGGATGGCCTGGCGCGAACCCAACCGACAGCGCGTTTTTTGCGGAAGCCCCCAAGACCCGCGCGACCTTTACCGCGTTCGGTATGACCAAACGGTCCGGACGGTCGGCCGCGAATGACGACGTGCTCGCCGGGGTCCTGAATGCAGGGACCAAGGCCGTGTGTCTTGTCGGCAAGACGCATGATTTTCACGTCGAAACCGCGCTTGGCATCAGTTTGGACGAAAACGTCGAAAACATCGCAAAATCAATTGCCTATCTCGTGGAGCAAAAGCGCGAAGCACTGTTTGACTGCGAGCATTTCTTTGACGGCTACAAAGCCAATCCAGACTATGCCCTGCGATGCGCCCACGCTGCCTTTGACGCTGGCGCACGCTGGATCGTGCTGTGCGATACCAACGGCGGAACGCTCCCAGTAGATGTTGGTAAGATCACGGCAGAGGTGATCGCTTCGGGCATTCCAGGCACCCATGTGGGCATCCACACGCATGACGACACCGGCAATGCCGTGGCGTGCTCGCTCGCAGCTGTTGATGCGGGCGCGCGGCAGATTCAGGGAACGTTAAACGGTTTGGGCGAACGTTGCGGGAACGCGAACCTCACGACACTGATCCCGACGTTGCTGCTCAAGGAACCCTACGCAAGTAATTACAAAACAAATATTAAAATGGATGCGCTGGAGGGGCTGACCCGCACCAGCCGGATGCTGGACGATATCCTCAACCGCGTTCCCTTGCGCAGCGCGCCATATGTTGGCGCCAGTGCTTTTGCGCACAAGGCCGGCCTCCATGCGTCTGCGATCCTGAAGGATCCCACGACCTATGAGCACATCGTGCCTGAGGCCGTGGGCAACGCGCGCATCGTCCCGATGTCCAATCAGGCCGGTCAATCGAACCTGATCCGCCGCCTCACTGAGATGGGGATCGACGTGAAAAAGGGCGACCCGGCGCTGGCCCGTATCCTCGACACCGTGAAGGCGCGCGAGGGGCAGGGGTATTCCTACGACACCGCGCAAGCATCGTTCGAACTGCTCGCGCGGCGCGAACTGGGCATACTTCCCCGCTTCTTCGATGTTCGCCGATATCGCGTCACGGTGGAACGCCAGCGCGATGAGCAAAACCGTCGCCGGACGCTGTCGGAAGCCGTCGTGGTCGTTGATATCGGCGGGCAGCGTAAGCTGTCGGTCAGCGAAAGCCACGATGAGGAAGGATCGGACCGCGGGCCGGTGAACGCGCTTTCCAAGGCGCTGGCCAAGGATCTGGGGCCGTTCCAAGCGATGATCGATGACATGCATCTGGTGGACTTCAAGGTTCGCATCACGCAAGGCGGGACCGAGGCTGTGACCCGCGTTGTGATCGACAGCGAAGACGGGCAGGGCCGCCGCTGGTCGACAGTCGGCGTCAGCCCAAACATCGTTGACGCGTCGTTCGAGGCGCTTTTGGATGCGATCAACTGGAAACTGATGCGCGACGGAGCCACCGCAACATGACCGAGGAAGAGGCGTTTTTTACACTCTACGGCAGTCTGGTCCGCGCCGGGCCGGGCACCCCGGAAGAGGTTGACTGGGCCATGTCGCTTCTCAACCCCCACCCGGACGGGACCATTTGCGATGCTGGGTGCGGACCCGGCGCCGATCTGCCCGCGCTGTTGTCCCACGTGCCCGAGGGGCGCGTTGTCGGGATCGAAGCGCATGCCCCATTTGTCGAGCGCATGCAGGCGGCGTTTTCGGACGAGCCGCGCATTACCGCGCGTGTGGGGGATATGGCCGATCTAGGTGGCTCTTTTGACGCGATCTGGTGCGCAGGCGCGCTTTATTTCCTTGGCGTTACGGAAGGCCTAGAGGCGTTCAAACCGTCACTGGCCTGGGGTGGTGGTGTGGCGTTCTCTGAGCCGTGTTGGTTCACCGACAATCCATCTCCGGCGGCTGAAGCGTTTTGGGGCGACTATGACGGGATCACGACGCACAAAGGCCTGATGGACAAGGTTTGGGCGGCGGGTTTTGACCCCATCGGGGATCAGCCCGTCTCGGACGCGGCGTGGGAGGCGTATTACACGCCGATGGAACGTCGGATCGCCGAACTGCGCGACGATGCAGGTCCGGAGCTGTCCAAGGTTCTTGACGAGGCCGAGCTTGAAATCGCGCGTTGGCGTGCGGCGCGCGAAGAGACGGGGTATCTGCTGGTCGTGGCCGTACCCCGATGACGCTTGACGCCTGCGCGGCCCTCGTTGAGCGCGGCGATCCTGACCGCTGGCGCGCGGTTCTGGCCGCCCCGCGAGAGGCACGCCCGAAACTCATCCCGATTTATGCGTTCAATCTTGAGGTGGCGCGTGCGCCCTGGCTTACGCAAGAGCCGCTGATCGCCGAGATGCGCCTGCAGTGGTGGGCGGATGTGTTGGAAGAGATCATCGACGCGCGCCCGGTCCGTCGCCATGAAGTCGCGACACCGCTCAGCGAAGTTCTGGACCCCGCGTCAGCCAAGATCCTGACAAAGACCGTTGAGGCAAGGCGAAGAGACGTCCACCGCGATGCATTTCAATCGGCCGATGACGTCAAACAGTACCTGCGTGACAGCGGGGGCGCGTTGGCTGTGGGGGCGGCACGGGCACTTGGGGCGGATGACAGCACAGACGTGGCGGTTTCAACTGTCGCATCTGTAGGCGCGCTAACACGCCTCCTTGTGGCCACCCCAGAGCTTGAAAGGCGTGGGTGGCGGCTTTGGCGGTCAGTCCCCGATGATGCATTGCGGGCGCTTGTCGTTTCCACACGGGCCGATTTGCGGCGCGCGCGCACGGCTCTGACGGCCCGGGCGCGCCCAGCCGTTCTGGCCGACTGGCGTGCGGATGCGCTTCTTGGGCTCGCGGCGTCTCGGGAGGATCTGGGGCGCGCGTCGGGTCTGGAGATCAGCCCGTTCTACGACCGCTTTCTGCTGTTGAAATCGGGGCTTACCGGGCGGGTTTAAGCCGGTGCGCGGTGGCGAAGGTTCAACCAGATCAGTGCGCCACCTGCCAGAACCAGAAACGGCACCATCGCCAGATTGACGGCATTCCACCCGGCGACAGCGTCACCACCGGCGCAATTCATCAACCCACCTGAGGCGAGCGAGGCAAACGTCACGCAGCCAAAGACGATCAGGTCATTCATCCCTTGGACACGGCCACGTTCTTCGTCGGAATGGGCGCGGGACAGCATGGTCGTCGCGCCGATAAAGGCAAAATTCCAACCGAGGCCCAAGAGCACGAGCGCCCCGAAAAAGTTGAAAAGCTCCACCCCCTGCAACGCGACAACACCGGCTGCCGTCAGCAACAAAAGGCCAGTCGCAACGATCCGGTCTGTCCCGAAGCGCGCGATCAGGTGGCCCGTGAAAAACGACGGCGCGAACATTGCCAACACATGCGCGCTGACCACGTCTGAGGCATTGCCGGTCGAAAACCCGCACCCAACCATCGCCAAGGGTGTCGACGTCATGACAAGGTTCATCAGCCCATAGGCAACCATTGCACAAACCACGGCGACCGCGATCTCCGGCGATTTGAGCAGCTCAACGCGACTGCGCCCTTTTGGGGCCGACTGATCCTGCGCCGCCGCGCGCGGTACTGGGATGTCCAGAAATGCGAAGAGCGATATGCCCACCAACCCCACGAGGATGGCCGCTCCATAGGTGCCAAGGAAGGGGACGACCGTGGCCTCAGACGTGAATTTCACGATCTGCGGACCGATCAGGGCCGAGACCAGCCCACCTGCCATGACATAGGAAATCGCTTTGGGTTTGTAGTCGTCGGGCGCCGTATCGGTTGCCGCGAAGCGGAAAAACCCCTGACTGCTCATATAGATACCGGTCAAATATGATCCGACCAACAGCAACCAGAAATTGGACTGCATCACCGCAAAGGCAGCCACCGCTGAGCCCAGGATTGCCGCCATGGCGCCGAGGAAGAACCCCTTCTGCCTCCCATAGCGCTGCATCAGGTTTGACAGCCACGGCGCGGTGGTCATGGACCCAAAGACGATCATTGTAATGGGCAATGTCGCAAGGCAGGCAAACGGCGTCAGTTGCTGACCCACCAACCCACCGATGACGAACACGATCGTGACCTGGCTGCCCAAAATGGCGTTGGCTGCAGCGAGTATCGCGACATTGCGCTTGGCGCGGTTCAGATCCATCGGGGAGGTGTCAGTCATAGGGTCGTGCTATCGGGTGAGCCATGGAACGGCAAGGCCCGGATTGGGTGCGTCATCTTCGCGCACGCCGAGGCACGTCACCCAACCTATACTCCTGAGAAAAGATGCGCTGCATACCATTGTGGACAGCGCGTCGATTAAAGGGACACGGAACCACCGGTCATGAAGCTGTTACTGCTTGCCGGAACTCAGGAGGCTCGGAGCGTCGCGATGGCGCTCAACCGCATGCCACAGGTGTCTGTGGTCATGTCGCTTTCGCGTGCCGAACCTACGCCGCGTCCGTTTGGCATGCCCGCCCGGATCGGCAGCTTCGGGGGCGAGGATGGTTTTAGGGAGTTTGTCGCTCGTGAGCGGTTTGACGCGATCTTGGACGCCAGCGATCCGTTTTCACCCGAGATAAGCCATCTCGCGAGCGCGGCGGCCGCTGATCTCGATCTGGACTATATCCAGTTTCTCGTCCCAGCCTGGCGCCCAGAAGAAGATGATCGTTGGGTTTTCATCAATACACTTTCCGAGGTCGCAGCAAGCGTTGAACCAAATGCGCGCGTTTTGGTTCTGACCGGGCGCGATACGTTGCCTGAGTTGGTCAATCTGGACAGGCAGACCGTCTTTTGCCGTATCACCTCTGGGCGCACCTCGGGATTTCCGATGGCGAAGGGGCAGTTTGTTCCCACGCGGCACCCCATGAGTTTTGATGACGAGGTCATTCAGTTTGATCGGTTGAAGCTTGACTGGCTCGTGATGCGCAATTCCGGTGGAGCGGAAGCGCGCCCACAGATAGAAGCCGCGCGCGTTTTGGGACTGCCCATCGCAATGCTACGCCGACCGCTGCAGCCAGAGGTTCCACGCGTCGAAACCGTGGGGGCCGCTGTCGCATGGGCCAGGCGGCGCGTGTGAGCGTCGGTCGGCTGATCGAAACGCCCGACTGTGTGGCCGAAGGAACCGCCTTTCTGGCGGCGCTTGATCCACGGTTTGCGCAAGCACTTGAGGCAACGGGCCAGCCGCCCTTGAGGCGTCGCGATGACGGGTTCGCGGCCCTGCTCAGTGCGATTGTCAGCCAGCAGGTTTCGGTTGCTTCAGCTAACGCAATCTGGGCGCGTCTGGAAGCCGCCAATCTTACAGGACCGCGCAAAATCGCAGCCGCTACTGACGAAGACTTACGGGCCGCGGGTTTGTCGCGCCAAAAGATCCGATATGCGCGTGCTTTGGCCGGGTCGGGCATCCGGTACACGGCCTTGCGGGATGCGCCAACGGACGAAGTCATTGCAACCCTTGTAAAAGTTCCGGGGATCGGGACATGGACCGCCGAGATTTACGCCATGTTTTCGCTTGGCCGTGCCGATGTCTTTGCGCCGGGCGACCTTGCCCTGCAGGAGGCAGCACGGGTTCTTTTTGAACTTGAAGCCCGTCCCACTGAACGCGAACTGCGCGATTTGGCCGTACAGTGGTCTCCGTGGAGAGGAGTGGCGGCGCGGCTGTTGTGGGCCTATTACCATGTTGTAAAAGACCGGGAGGGGATCAGGTGAGCACGTCACTTGAAAGCAATCATGTCGAGGCCGCATCGGGCACGGCGACGTCACTTGTGGTGTTCCTGCACGGTTACGGAGCCGATGGGGCTGACCTTTTGGGTTTGGCTGACGTGCTTGGCCCGCATTTGCCAAATACGGAGTTTCACGCGCCAAATGCCCCTGAGCGCTGCGTCGGCAACCCGTTTGGCTTTCAGTGGTTCCCAATTCCTTGGCTCGACGGGTCATCGGAGGAAGCAGCCGCTGCGTCGCTAAGCGCGTCCGCAAAAACTCTGAATTCTTATCTCGACGATTTGATCAGCACCCGCGGAATTCCGGCGGAGAAGATCTGTCTGGTGGGCTTTTCCCAAGGCACGATGATGAGCCTCCATGTGGCGCCGCGCCGTCCGGATCAGATTGCGGGGATTGTAGGGTTTTCCGGGCGGCTTCTGGCGCCGGAAAAACTGGATATCGAAGCGGTGTCCAAACCTCCGATCCTGTTGGTACACGGAGATCAGGACGATGTTGTTCCCTTCGCCTCCATGGCGCAGGCGGCATCGGTTCTGGATGACGCGGGGTTTGATGTGCACACGCATGTGATGCCGGGCACCGCGCATGGTATTTCGCCAGACGGCCTCTCGGTTTGCCTTGCCTTTCTGCGAGAGAAGCTCACTTCCTAGGCCACGGCACACGCACCTGTGGATAACGTCACACGGCTGTCACGGAATCGATTTAGGCGTGCGTCATCAGACCACTAATTGTAGGGCTTGCCAGTCAAAGCTTGCCATATATAGTGGGCCTCAAGACGCCAATGCTGCAGGTGCGTTGGTTCGGACGCGTCGAAAACGGGGAGATGGGCAAAGACCATGAATGGTGATTTCAGGACAAGCTTCGTCCGAGAACCCAACAATCTACGTCACAACCCGGCGTTGGTGCTAAACGCCGATTACCGCCCACTCAGCTACTATCCTCTGTCTCTTTGGCCATGGCAGGAGGCCGTCAAAGCCGCCTGGCTCGACAGGGTCGATATCGTGGCAGAGTATGACGATGTCGTCCGCAGCCCGTCGACCGAAATACGAATACCTTCCGTCGTCGTCCTGAAAGACTATGTAAAACCTCAAAAGCGCGTGGCCTTCACGCGCTTTAATTTATTTCTGAGGGACGAATTTCAGTGCCAGTATTGCGGGGCACGCGGGGACCTGACCTTTGATCATGTCGTCCCACGCGCCAAGGGTGGTGTCACGAGCTGGGAAAATGTGGTTGCCGCATGTTCCAAGTGCAATCTGAAAAAGGGGTCTAAGAGTCTGCGTCAATCAGGGCTCTCGCTGCGCCGACCGCCGCGTCAGCCCGCCTCGGAAGAGTTGCGTAATCAGGGCCGCAAGTTCCCGCCGAACCACTTGCACGAAACGTGGATCGACTTCCTCTATTGGGATGCCGAGCTTAATGCGTGACGCCTTTGTGCGCGTCGCCTAGGCTCGTCTCATGAAAGATCCGTTTTTCCAGCCAGTCTCTGGTTTTGACTTGCCACGCTATGCAGGTGTGCCGACCTTCATGCGCCTGCCATACGTGCCGCCAGACCATGCGCGGTTTGCGGATGTGGACATCGGGCTTGTTGGCATTCCCTGGGACGGGGGAACCAGCAACCGAACCGGACCACGTCACGGGCCGCGCCAACTGCGTGATCTGTCGACGATGATGCGGCTTGAACATGGCGTGACACATGTCCGCCCGTTTGAGGCGGCCAATTGCGCCGATATCGGAGATGTAGGCCCAAACCCGGTCGACCTTCCAGACACGCTCGATCGGATCACGGCATTTTATCGCACGCTTCAGCAAAGCGGCATTCGCCCTTTGACCGCAGGTGGCGATCACTTGTGTACTCTTCCGATCTTGCGCGCACTCGGCGCGGATGGCCCGCTCGCCATGATCCAGTTTGACAGCCATACCGACCTGTATGACACCCATTTTGGTGGCTTTCGGTATTCTCACGGCACGCCGTTTCGCCGGGCGATAGAGGAGGGGCTGCTTGACCCGACAAAAATGGTGCAAATCGGCATTCGCGGCTCAAAAGCCGATCAAACCGATCTGGAGTATGCGGCTGAGGTCGGAGTGCGGATTATCCCAGTGCATGAATTCTTCGATCGTGGTGTCGCCCATGTCATGGACGAAGCGCGCGAGAGGGTGGGAGATCATCCAACCTACGTGACCTATGACATCGACTTCGTGGACCCGACATTTGCACCCGGCACCGGCACGCCCGAAGTGGGCGGTCCGAATTCCTATCAGGCGCTTCAAGTCGTGCGTGCATTGACGGGTGTCAAAATTGTTGGTGCTGACGTGGTCGAGGTGTCACCGCCCTTTGATCAATCGGGAGGAACCGCGCTTTTGGGGGCAACGCTGATGTTCGAACTTTTGTGTCAGATGGTCTGAAAACTCAGGCTGAACAACTTGCCCCACCGAGCACGCAGAACTTGGCGCAATGGGGATGGTTCAACGCGACCGATCCTTCGGCCTCTTCCAGTGTCTCACCCAACTCAAACGCTGGATCATAAGGCAACAATGTGCAGGCCGCGACGGTTGGGCGTTTGGCGCCCCGGCGTTTGATCACCATCCGAGATGACGCGCACATGACGTCCTTGGGGCTTTTGTTCAGGATACCCCAGCAGGCAGTTGTGATTTCCGGCACTTCCGCCGTCATATCCATCTCGGGGAAAAGCACCGTCATTCCGGGGTCTTGCGCGTCGATCTCAAACCCTTCACGGGCATAGAGTTCAGAAAATCCAGCTCGGGCATCGCCGTCCGTCTCGCCCCAGATCGTCCTGGCAGCAACCGCCATCCGAATGCCTGTGTCACGCAACCACCGCATCCCGATCAGCGATTTCTCAAACGTGCCTTGCCCGCGCAACTTGTCATGGTTTGCAGGGTCGTGGTGATCCAAAGAAATCCGCAGGGTCAGCTTGTCGCCATGGTCGGCCACGAGCCGTTTCAACCCATCTTGCACCTTTGGGCGCATCATCGGGCGCATTGCGTTGGTCAGGATCAGCACGTCGTATCCACGCGCCAACGCGGCCTCGGCCATCCCGATCATGTCGGGGTTCATGAAAGGTTCGCCCCCGGTAAAGGCGATCTCCCGAACGCCCCAGCTCCGGGTCTCAAGCTGATCGAGATACCCCTCAACCTCAGCAGTCGTGATATAGACCAACCGATCGTTCTCTGGAGACGACTCGATGTAACAATTTACGCATTCGATGTTGCACAACGTGCCCGTGTTGAACCACAGCGTTTGCGGATCACTCAGGGCCACATGAGCCCGATCCTCGCCCTTTGCCGTGATCAGCGGATGCTCAAACTTTCCAAATTGGGATGCGGAAAGGTCCTGGTCGTCCATAGTCGATGCGCTGCCTGATGTTCCAACTGCCTGAGATAACTTGCTAAAGACTTGGGTCGCCGCAGGAAAGAGAAGATGCACCAACAAACGCAGTTGTGAAATCGATCCTTGAGACTAGACTTGCGCCGCCGCACTGCGGTAAAGCGGTCGCAACAAGAGTGTTAGCGGTAACGGACGTCCGGGGCAGGGCGTCCAAACCCATGAATAAGGATCTTGCCATGGTATCGCGCGTCATTCCGGTGGCTCCCTTCGATCTTGTCATCTTTGGTGGGACGGGGGACCTCGCTCGCCGCAAGATCCTGCCAGGTTTGTTTGCACGTTTTTCCTCGGGTCAGATGCCGGAAGAGGCTCGGATCATCGGTGCCGCGCGTTCGGACTTGGACGATGCTGGCTATCGTAAGATGATTGGTGGTGCGCTTAAGGAGTTCACGCCAGAGGCTTGCAAGGACGCCGAGTTGGTGACGGCATTTCTGAACCGTCTGCACTATGTCAAAGTCGATGCGACGGGCACCGAAGGGTGGGATAAGCTCAAGTCGCTTGTGCGGCCCGACGCCATCAACGCCTTTTACTTCTCGGTCGCACCATCGCTCTTTGGGGCGTTGGCCGAACGGCTTCACCTTAACGAGATTGCCAACGCGCACGCGCGCATCGTGGTTGAAAAACCATTCGGGCGCGATCTGGAAAGTGCGCGTGCATTGAACGCGACGTTGGCAGAGCATTTTGCCGAGCACCAGATTTACCGCATCGATCACTATCTGGGTAAAGAGACGGTTCAAAACCTTATGGCGGTCCGCTTTGCCAATGTGCTGTTTGAGCCGCTTTGGAACGCGCAGTACATCGATCACGTGCAAATCACGGTGGCCGAAACCGTGGGTGTCGGCGGGCGCGGCGCCTATTATGACAAATCGGGTGCCATGCGCGATATGGTGCAAAACCACCTGATGCAGCTTTTGTGCCTGATCGCGATGGAGCCGCCGTCGCAGTTCGAATCCGATTCCGTGCGTGATGAAAAGCTCAAAGTTATCCGCGCCCTACAGCCCGTTTCTGATGAAGAAATCGTGCGGGGGCAGTACCAGCCAAGCGGCAATCAGGCGGGCTATGTCGAAGAGTCCGGAAATCCCGACAGCCTCACGGAAAGCTTCATCGCGCTAAAGGTGCACGTGTCAAACTGGAGATGGGCGGACACTCCGTTTTACCTGCGCACGGGGAAAATGCTCAAAGCCCGCGCATCAGAAATTGCGGTGGTGTTCAAAGAAACGCCGCACGCCATCTTTGGACAGAAATCCGCGGATCACCCAAACATCCTGCGCATCCGGCTGCAGCCAAACGAGGGCATGACACTGGGTGTGACCATCAAAGAGCCGGGACCGGGCGGTATGCGCCTGATGGATGTGCCGCTCGACATGGCGTTTGCCGATACGCTCAAGGGTGAAGAAGACGTGCCAGACGCCTATGAGCGCCTGATCATGGATGTGATCCGTGGCGACCAGACGCTGTTCATGCGCGGGGACGAGGTTGAGGCGGCCTGGAAGTGGACGGATCCAATCATCGAAGGGTGGACGAAACGCGCGGACCGACCGAAACCCTATGACATCGGCTCCACTGGACCCGAGGATGCCGCGGTTCTGATGTATCGCGAAGGGCGCCGTTGGAGGGATATACAGCCATGAACATGATCGAATATGCCGACCGCGAGATGATGTTTATCGGGCTTGCCAACATATTGGCGGGAGAGTTGAAGAATTGTCTGTTACATCATGACTTCGCGTCGTTTTCTGTTCCGGGCGGCACGACCCCGGGCCCGATCTTTGATGCATTATGTGCCGCGGATCTTGATTGGAGCCGCGTGCACGTCTTTCTCAACGACGAGCGTTGGGTGCCAGAAGATCATGAGCGCTCAAATACACGGCTCATCAAAGAGCGTTTGCTGACAGACCGCGCCGCAGATGCGACCTATGTGCCGCTGTACCGCGATGCACCGACACCCGAAGATGCGATGAACGCGCTTTCAGCGACCTTTGCGTCCGAACTACCCGTTTCCCTGCTTTTGTTGGGGATGGGCACGGATGGGCACACGGCCTCGATCTTTCCGGGCGCGGACCGTTTGCGCGATGCGCTTGATCCATCGGCGCCGCCTGTCATGGCGATGCGCGCACCCGGCGCGCCCGAGCCACGTATCACGCTGACCATGCCTGTGCTGAAGGGGGCAATGTCTCAGCACATCGTGATCACCGGGGACAAGAAAAAGCAGGTCATTGAACAGGCGCGCCACCAATCTGGGGAGCAAGCGCCAATTTCCGAGCTTTTATCAACAGCTACAGTGCATTGGGCGGAGTAATTGACGTGAACTGGGACGGTCTTAAAGCCCGCGCAAACGACGTGGCTGCGCGGCACATTCTTGATCTATTCGACGAAAAACGCGCTGATGACTTCTCTGCTTCGGCTGGTGATTTGCGGTTCGACTATTCCAAGACGAACATAGACGCCGACACCCGCGACGCGTTGGTGTCCATGTACGAAACCGCCGGCGTTCCCGCCCGGCGAGAGGCCATGTTCACGGGCGCACGCATCAACGAAACCGAAGGGCGCGCCGTTCTTCACACCGCTTTGCGCAATCTCGACGGCGCTCCGGTCAACGTGGACGGCGTTGACGTCATGCCCGAGGTTCACGCCACGCTTGCCCGGATGCGCGCCTTTGCCGAGGACGTACGCTCTGGCGCTTTTCAGGGGCAGGGCGGCAAGATCACGGATGTGGTCAATATCGGCATCGGCGGATCGGATCTTGGCCCTGCGATGGCGACACTTGCTTTGGCGCCGTACCATGACGGTCCCCAGTGCCATTTTGTCTCAAACGTAGACGGCGCGCATATCGCAGATACGCTGCGCGGGCTTGATCCCGCCACGACATTGGTGATTGTCGCCTCCAAGACCTTCACAACGATCGAGACGATGACCAACGCGAACACCGCGCGCGCGTGGATGAGCGAGACGGTGGAAAACCCCGGCGCTCAGTTCGCGGCACTCTCGTCTGCCCAGGACAAGACCGCCGCATACGGCATTGATCCCGAACGTGTTTTCGGGTTTGAGGATTGGGTCGGTGGCCGCTATTCGGTGTGGGGGCCCATCGGTCTAAGCCTCATGATCGCCATTGGCGCGGACGCGTTTGACGCGTTCTTGCGCGGTGGTCAGGCGATGGACGTGCATTTCCGAAATGCCGAACCGCTCGAAAACCTGCCCGTAATGCTTGCCCTCGTGGGCGTCTGGCACAATCAGGGCTGCGGGCATGCGACCCGGGCCGTTTTGCCCTATGACCAGCGGCTCAGTCGCCTCGCGGCTTACTTCCAACAGCTTGAGATGGAATCGAACGGCAAGCGCGTGTCGATGGACGGTGCCGACCTTATGGTCAATTCCGGCCCCGTCGTTTGGGGGGAGCCGGGCACAAACGGTCAGCATGCGTTTTACCAGCTCATCCACCAAGGAACGCGCGTTATCCCGTGTGAGTTCATGGTCGCTGCCGAAGGGCATGAGCCAGACTTGGCCCATCAGCACCGTCTGTTGGTTTCGAATTGCCTCGCGCAGTCCGAAGCACTGCTTCGGGGTCGGACCCTCGACGAGGCGACCGAGATCATGGCCGCCAAGGGGCTGACGGGGGATGAGCTGGACCGCCAAGCGCGCCACCGGGTGTTCCCCGGCAATCGCCCGTCGACCACGTTGGTTTATCCGAAACTGACGCCGTTTGTTCTGGGTCAGATCATTGCGCTTTATGAACACCGCGTCTTTGTCGAAGGCGTGATGTTGGGGATCAATTCGTTTGATCAGTGGGGCGTGGAGTTGGGCAAGGAGTTGGCCAAGGCGCTCGAACCGGTTGTGGCTGGTGAGGTCGGCACCGAGGGCAAAGATGGCTCGACGGCAGCGTTGGTTGACTACGTGCGCCGCTACGCGCCCTGAGCGCCGTCGCGGTCGATGACCTGACGCCGAAACTCAGGCAGCATGGGCGTTGTGGCCGTGCCATCCGCGGTCACACAGACCATGACGGCCGTGCCTGAGTATCTAAGATCGCCTGAGAACACCGCGTATTCTTTGACAAAACTTGTCCGGCCCACCCGGCTCGTGCGGCCCGTCACGACATAGTCTTCGCCCAAGAACATCGGCTTGTGATACTCGGCGCTCAGCGTCTTCACGACGATCTGTGGAGAGTCCGGCGCGCCATAAGGCTGGCCATAGGCCGACATATACGCCACGCGCAGGCTTTCGAACCATCTGAGCGGGGCGGTATTGTTCACGTGATCCAGCGCGTCGATCTCAGAGAATCGCACGCGGTCCGCAATCCCGAAATTCCACGGCTCGGGGATACTCAAGCGGCGTAACGCGTCCGGTCCAAGCGGTTTCAGATACTCAGGCGTCATCCGCGCCACCTAGCCAAAGGATGGGACTGACACAATCCAAAATTGAGACTCACAGGTCATTTCAACTGATATCGTGGGGCAATCACCTGTTTTAAATGGTAAACTTTTACCAATTGGTCAAACCGCGCGTCGTTCAGTGGTTTGTATGGTTTGGTGCGCAAGGTGGCCTGAAAGCCATTTCACTCAAGTCTCTGCAAAAATTAGATAAATTCCATTTAACGTTAGGTTAACTTGTGCCCGGGTGATAGGGTCCCCGCATTGATTGGATTGTTTATCGGATTTTGAAGCATGGGTTGGCTGTCGTCTGCTGCGAAGTGGGTCAAGAAAAAAGTTGTAAAACCCGCCGTCACCTTCGTGACAGAAACAGTCCCGACCTTCTTCGACAAAGTTGGCGATGTCCTTGAGGCTGGCGGCAACATCATCGCCGGGCTCGCATCCACAAAATTCGGTGTCTCCGGAACGGTTGCGGGAGGCAACGGCAATGATCTCATTGTGGGTTTGATTTTTGGCTCGATCACGGATTTCCTAAAAGTTTCATTTACATCTATTTTCAAGCCCAGTTTCTGGACCGGTGACGAAACGCCACTTCAAGACTTCGCCTGATCCTCGACGGTAAAGG
>JABSSC010000189.1 GCA_013214635.1 Paracoccaceae bacterium
TGGAATCGATGGTCAGCCAACTTGAAGGCTCGGTTCTGACCGCCATCGCGCTGGTGATGATCGTGGTTCTGGCCGCTCTTGGCGCTCGGTCCTCGTTGCTTGTTGGTTTTGCAATCCCAACGTCCTTCCTGTTGTGCTTTGCCTTCCTCGCAGTGATGGGGGTCACGATCTCGAACATTGTGATGTTCGGGCTCATCCTTGCGGTGGGTATGCTTGTCGATGGGGCGATCGTGGTCGTCGAATACGCAGACCGCCGCATCAAAGAAGGCTCGGGCCCCATGGCAGCCTATGTCGCAGCAGCCAAGCGGATGTTCTGGCCGATTGTATCATCCACCGCCACAACCTTGTGCGCCTTCCTCCCCATGCTGTTTTGGCCGGGAGTACCGGGCCAGTTTATGGGGATGCTCCCTGTTACTTTGATCTTCGTTTTGTCCGCATCGCTCGTCGTCGCGCTCATCTATCTTCCGGTGATGGGAGGGGCTTCTGGGCGTATGGTGATTTGGATCCAAGACCAAGTTGCACGTTTCCGTTCCCTGTCATTCGTGATGCACATATTGTCCGTCATCGGAATCGCTGTGGCGACGGCGGCTTTGGCGGGAATAGCATCATTTACGTTTGCGTCCGCTTCAGGATTTTTTGCCGGAGTGGATACGTCTGCGTTCAACTTTGGTTTGATCGCGAACCTGTTTTACTTCGTCGGTATCTGTCTCATTCTCGTTGTATCAACGGCGCTTGCGGTGGCAGGCGCGTTCTTTGCAGTTCTCGGCGCTTTCGCCTTTTTCCCACGCTTGTTCGGGGCTTTAGGCGCAACGATATCGCGCATTCTTCCAAAGCGTCGCGAAACCGTCAGCGCGGGTTACAAGCGCACAACATTTGGTCGCTTTATCAACTTCATCGCCGCAAATCCATTGATGCCGATTGTCGCCGTCTCGGCGGTGGCCGTCTTTGTCATGACGACGTTCTTCTACTTCACGCAAAAAAACAATGGCGTCGAATTCTTCGTCGAGAGCGAACCGGAGCAGGCCATCGTTTATGTCCGTGCCCGCGGCAACCTTGGTCTGAATGACAAGGATGTGCTGGTTCAGCAGGTAGAGGACGTCATCCTCGACATGCACGGCATTGACAACGCTTTCTCGTTTGCCGGTGAAGGCGGGCTGAACGCCAACACGGGCGGTGCGTCAGGTCCGTCGGATGCCATTGGCCAAGTTCAGATCGAGCTTGTCCCATGGGAGGATCGCCCTGCCTACGCCGCCGAGAACGACATCCCGATCGAAGAGCTCGATGGTGATGTGATCCTCGCCGAATTGCAGACCCGGCTCGACACGATCCCGGGCATCTATACCGAGATCCTGAACCTTGCGCAGGGTCCGTCCTCGGGCAAGCCCGTGCATCTGCGTTTGTCTGCGGCGGAGTGGGAAGACCTCTACACAGCGACCGAGATTGCGCGGAACAAGTTTGACGAGACCGAAGCGCTTATCGACATCGAAGACACGCGCCCCCTGCCCGGCATTGACTGGCAGATCGACGTGGATGTGGAAGCCGCCGGTCGTTACGGCGCGGACGTTGCCACCGTTGGCGGCATGATCCAGCTCGTGACACGCGGGATCCTGCTCGACACCATGCGCGTTGATAGCTCGGACGAGGAAATCGAAATCCGTGTCCGCCTTCCAGAAGAAGATCGCGTATTGTCGACGCTCGACACTTTGAAAGTCCGGACGCAGGACGGTCTCGTTCCGTTGTCGAACTTTGTCACGCGTGAACCGGTGGAAAAGCTGGCGCTGGTCTCTCGCGTAAACCAAAAGCGCGTGTTTGACGTCAAAGCCGACGTGGCAACTGGCCTGACCAATGCCGATGGCGCGCCGATTAACCCCAATGAACGCATCGCGGCACTGACCGAATGGCTTGAGACCGACCCCTTCCCCGCAACGGTGGAATGGGAATGGACCGGCGATCAGGAAGAACAAGCTGAATCAGGTGAATTCCTTGCGACCGCGTTCGCAGGTGCCCTGGCTTTGATGTTCATCATCCTGCTGGCGCAGTTCAACTCGTTCTACAACGCGGTCCTCGTGCTGGTGGCCGTGGTTCTGTCGACGACGGGCGTGCTGATCGGGATGCTGGTCATGCAGCAACCCTTCTCGATCATCATGACCGGGACGGGGATCGTGGCGCTCGCCGGGATCGTTGTGAACAACAACATCGTGCTGATCGATACGTATCAGGAGTACTCAAAGTACATGCCTCGTATCGAAGCAATCGTGCGTACGGCCGAGGTCCGGATCCGCCCCGTTCTGCTGACAACGATCACGACGATGGCCGGTCTGGCCCCCATGATGTTCGGGCTCAGCCTCGATTTCTTCGGGGGAGGTTACACCATCGACAGCCCGACCGCCCTATGGTGGAAACAGCTCGCGACCGCCGTGGTGTTCGGCTTGGGCATCGCAACGGTTCTCACGCTAGTCTTCACACCGTCGATGCTGGCCCTGCGCGTGTGGTTCTGGACTTATGTCCGGTTCATCGCCCGCGCGCTGAGCCGGGTTATCGGTGGCAGCCGCAGTCAGGCTGCACAGGACTGGGCGCTGCGCCGCGCCGCCCGCAAGGTCAAATCGCCTGAACTGCTTTGGGACACGGACGTCCCATCGCCCAAGGTTGACCCAGTGCCGGGCGCTCCGCTTCGCGCAGCCGAATGAGCGACCACAAAAGCTTTGTGGCCGGGATCGACCCAGCCACGCGCGCCGACCTGACCAAGCCCCGGAATCGTCCGGGGCTTGTGCATTTGGCGGGGCATCTTGGGGTGATTGCTGTGCTCGGGACGTGGATCACGACCGGAGCTTGGGGATGGCCGATTGCAGTCCCCCTTTTGGGGGTCGCGCTGGCGTTTCTGTTCACTCTGCAACACGAATGCACCCACGCCACTCCGTTTCGCTCGGCGTGGCTGAACACCGTGGTCGGCCATGCGACCGGTGTGATCCTGATCCAGCCGTTTTATTGGTTCCGTGCCTTTCACATGGCCCATCACAAATACACCAATCTCCCGGGTAAAGACCCGGAACTGTCCGGTCCAAAGCCCAAAAGCTGGTCCGAATTGGCGTGGCACCTGATCGGCGTCGATTATTGGCGGGCCAAGATCGCGACGCTTGCGGTCAACGCGCGCGGTGGCGGAGAAGAACCCTATCTCTCCGACCGCATGCGCCCGCGTATCCGGGGCGAGGCCGGGGCGATGATCACGCTCTACACGCTTGCGCTGATCTTTTCCCTGGTTGTCTCACCCATCTTGTTTTGGGTCTGGCTTCTGCCCTTGGTCTTTGGGTTTCCGGTTCTGCGCCTTTATCTGCTAGCCGAGCACGGTGGGTGTCCGCCTGTGGCCAATATGTTTGAAAACTCCCGCACGACCCTTACGAACCGCGTTGTGTATTTTCTCGCGTGGAACATGCCGTATCACGCAGAACACCACGCCTGGCCCACTGTGCCGTTCCACAATCTGCCAGAGGTGCACGCTCTGGCCAGTGGCTATCCGCAAGTTGTGACAGAGGGATACGCGCGGTTCGCGCGAGACTTTACCGAAGACTTCCGTGCGCGCGCCCCGCTTTCTTGACAAGAAAGCGACGCCGAAATCCTTTGAGGATTTCGATACTCCGGGACCCTAAGCCGCGTCTTCCTGTTCTGCGATCTGCCGGTTCCACAGGCTGGCATAGCGTCCATCACGCTCCAACAGCTCGTCATGCGTGCCTTTTTCGACGATGTGACCCTTCTCAAGCACGACGATCTGATCTGCATCGGCAATCGTCGACAACCGATGCGCAATCGTCAGCACGGTCCGCCCCTCGCCCATTTCGCGAAGCTCTTGCTGGATTTCCAGCTCGGTTTCAGTGTCGAGCGCCGAGGTCGCCTCGTCCAACAGCAGAATTGGCGGGTTTTTGAGCAATGTCCGCGCAATCCCCACACGCTGTTTTTCACCACCCGACAGCTTTAGCCCGCGTTCGCCGACCGTCGTGTCATAGCCATCAGGCAGCGACATGATAAAGTCGTGGATCTTGGCCGCCTTGGCCGCCGCCTCGATCTCACCTCGCGTGGCCTCAGGGCGTCCGTAGGCGATGTTGTAAAGGATCGTGTCATTGAACAAAACCGTGTCCTGCGGCACGACGCCAATCTGCGCGTGCAAGCTGTCCTGCGTGATGTCGCGGATATCCTGCCCGTCAATCCGCAGTGCCCCTGAATTCACGTCGTAGAACCTGAACAGCAGCCGTCCGATCGTCGATTTCCCCGACCCCGACGGTCCAACGATCGCTACGGTCTGTCCTGCGGGCACCGTCAGGCTCACCCCCTGCAAGATCGGGCGGTCATCCTCATATCCAAAAACCACGTTGTCGAATTCCAGCGCGCCGGTCGTGCACTTCAGATCAGGTGCGCCCGGCTTATCCTCAACCTCTTGTGGCTGTTCGAGCAAATCGAACATCTCTCCCATATCCACAAGGCTCTGGCGGATTTCACGATAGACGGTGCCGAGAAAGTTCAGAGGCATCGTGATTTGGATCATGTAGGCGTTGACCATGACGAAATCGCCCACGGTCAGATCACCGTTCTGCACGCCAATCGCGGCCAGAACCATGACAATCACCAATCCCGAAGTGATCAGGATCGACTGACCGAAATTGAGAAAAGCCAGTGAATAAGACGTCTTTAGCGCCGCCCGCTCATAGCCTTCCATCGCGCTATCATACCGCGCTGCCTCGCGGGATTCTGCACCGAAGTACTTGACGGTTTCGAAGTTCAAAAGGCTATCGATCGCCTTTTGATTGGCGTCGGTATCTTGGTCATTCATGACCTTGCGGATCTTCACCCGCCATTCGGTGACCGCGAAGGTGAACCAGATGTAAAGCCCGATGGTAACGCCGACGACGAGGAGATACCGCAGGTCAAACACCCACGCCAAAACCACCGCAATCATGAGAAGCTCCAACAGGAGCGGCCCGATCGAAAACAGCATAAAGCGCAAAAGGAACTCGACCCCCTTCACACCGCGCTCGATGATCCGGCTCAAGCCCCCCGTTTTGCGGGTGATGTGATAGCGCAAAGACAACCGATGAATATGGGTGAAGGTCTCAAGCGCCAGTTGGCGCAGGGCGCGCTGCCCTACGGCGGCAAAGAACACGTCGCGCAACTGCTGAAAGCCGACCGACATCAACCGCGACAAGCCATAGGCAACGGTCAGGCCCACCGCACCGGCGCCAAGCATCCACGCGGGCGAAGTCCCCTCTCCCGCCAGCGCGTCGACTGCTTCTTTATAGAAAAACGGGGTCGCAACGACGATTAGCTTTGAAATGAAAAGCGCGACCATCGCCAGAACGACACGCACCTTCAGTTCAGGAGTGTCGTCCGGCCACAGGTAGGGAAGCACCTTCCGGATGGTCCGTATACCGCTTCGGCGCTCGCGGGCTGAAATATCGCTGGCTTCGCTCATACGCCCTTCG
>JABSSC010000190.1 GCA_013214635.1 Paracoccaceae bacterium
TGGCCTTGTTTATCTGGCAGGTGCCGACGGATCGTGTTCTGGCCTCGACCACAGTTGGATATCTATGCCGTGAGGGGGCGATTCTAAGGCTCAACATATTGCCGACGCTCTATTACGTCGGTGTGGCAGGGATCATTGGTATGATCGCCGTCGGTCTTCCAGTGATCTTCGATGTGGTTCCCAGTCCCTAAACGACAACGGGCCGCGACAATGCGCGGCCCATGATCATTTACAAAGGAAAGCGACGGTTAGCTGTCGTCGTCTTCGTCAGCTGCGTCCTCAGCAGGCGCTTCCTCAGCAGCCGGCGCATCATCGTCGCCGAACTCTTCAAGGCCCGCAGCGCCGATGTCATCAAACATCTCGCTGAGTTCCATTTCGAGTTCCGCTTCGGCTTCCGCGGCCAGTTCCTGAATGGATTTACCTTCGGCTTGAAGACGGGCTTCTTCGTCGGAGCGGGCCACGTTCAGCTCAATCGACACTTCCACTTCGGGGTGGAGAGTGACCTTGAGCGTGTGAAGACCCAGTTCCTTGATCGGGCGATCCAGCACGATCTGCTTGCGGTCGACGGTGAAACCATCAGCCTCTGCTGCTTCGGCGGCGTCACGAGGGGTGACCGAGCCGTAGAGCGCGCCAGCATCCGAAGCCGAACGAATCACGACGAATTGCTGTCCGTCGAGTTTCCCGGCCAGTGCCTCGGCTTCAGATTTGGTTTCGAGATTGCGTGCTTCCAGCTGCGCTTTCTCGTTTTCGAACTTCTTGAGGTTGGCCTCAGACGCCCAAAGCGCCTTTTTCTGGGGCAGGAGGAAGTTGCGTGCGTAGCCGTCCTTGACGGTGACGACATCGCCCATCTGACCCAGTTTGGCCACGCGTTCCAGAAGAATGACTTGCATGTCTCTCTCCTTACTTCACGGCGTAGGGAAGCAGGGCAAGGAAGCGGGCGCGCTTGATTGCACGGGCCAGCTCACGCTGCTTCTTGGCCGAAACGGCGGTGATCCGGGACGGCACGATCTTGCCGCGCTCGGAGATGTAACGCTGCAAAAGGCGCGTGTCCTTGTAGTCGATCTTGGGTGCGTTCTCACCCGAGAAAGGACAAACCTTGCGGCGACGGAAAAATGGTTTTGCTGCCATGACTTATGGTCCTTTTTTAACTCAGTCGCGTGGACGGCGTTCGCCGCGGTCACGATCGCGGCGGTCGCGGTCGTCACGCTTCTGCATCTGGATCGACGGGCCGTCATCGTGGCCATCAACTTTGATGGTCAGGACGCGCATCACATCGTCATGCAGCCGCATCAGGCGCTCCATTTCCTGAACAGCCGGTGCCGGTGCATCGGTGCGCAGGAAGGCATAGTGGCCCTTGCGGTTCTTGTTGATCTTGTAGGCCATCGTTTTGACGCCCCAGTACTCGGATCCAACAACGGCACCGCCATTGTCGGAAAGCACTGTGCCAAAATGTTCGATAAGCCCTTCGGCCTGCGCGTTGGACAGGTCCTGTCGCGCAATAAAGACATGCTCATAAAGCGGCATGCGATCTCCATCATTTCAAGCGCACTTCAAAGACCAGTTTAACTTCCGCCGCCTGGTCACGAGAGGCTGCGCCGGTCAAAGCAATTCGGCGGAAGATCGCGGTTATACACAGCCCGCAAATAAGCGCAAGCCCGCCCAAGTCTTGCCCCCTTTAACGGGAAATATCGGATTAACGATAAATCTGAGGTAATCCCATGAACGCCCGTTCACAAGTTGGCGTAAGGGGTGACGGGCGTCGGTCGACGCTCAGTGTGAGTGAAACATTCTGGGGCTATATCGTCTATGAGACGGCGGAACGGTTCGATCGTGAATCCGTCGCAGAAGGCGTGCTGCGGTTTCTGGGGCTTATCCTGATCCTTTCGGCCTATGGTCAATGGTTGATCCCAGGTAGCATCCTGACCGACGACGTCATCGTCATGAAGTTGGCGATTTCTGTGATTTTCGTTGTGTTTGGGATCGCACTTTATTGGTTTGCGAACCGTGGCTTCCGCACAGAATGGCAAATCGATGCGTCGCGGCGTGAAATTCGCATGGCGACGCGCAACGGTCGTGGGAATTCGAAACTCGTCTCACGCATCCCGATGTCAGACGTCGAAAGCGCCTTTGTGAAGCGTGGTCAAACCCAGTCGCACATGTTCTTCCGTCTGCGCGGTGTACCTGATCCGATGCACGTCCTCAGCGGCAGCGAAGCGGACCTGCGCGACTTCTATGAACGCTTGCGCCATGACATGCGGCCGCCTCGTGACCGTGTAGAGGCGCGGATGGCCATGACAGGGCAGGTGCAGCCAAAACCCGTTCGTCCAAGGCGACCGGCGACCGCCTGACGCCACACTGCGCGTCAGCGCGCAATGAATGTGATCTGATCCGCAATTGAAGCATTTCTGAACGGTGACATGTTGCGTCCGACACAACGTCTTGCACCGAAAGGAAACGCCCCATGAAACTCGTCGCCCTGACCACCGCCGCCGCACTCTTGGCTGCACCCGTGGCGTTTGCTGACCAAACGACCTATGCGCTGGATTCCAGCCACAGCCAGATCGTGTTCTCTTATGATCACCTCGGCTTTTCAACGACTTACGGGATGTTCTCGGGTTTTGAAGGGACGATCGAGTTCAATGCCGACGCACCTGAAACCTCAGAAGTCTCTGTCTCTTTCCCCGTTTCGACCATGTTGACCGGTTGGGAAGCCCGTTTTGCACATTTCATGTCGCCGGATTTCCTGAATGCAGAAGCCAATGATGAGGTCACGTTTGTGTCGACGTCGATTGAAGTGACAGGCGACGACACCGCACTTATCACCGGAGATCTTACGCTGAACGGTATCACGAAGGCTGTGACGTTGGACACAGTGCTCAACGGTGCTGGCGTCAATCCTTTGGCCAACAAAGAGTGGCTTGGTTTCGACGCGACCGCGACGGTCTTGCGGTCGGACTTTGGTCTCGGTGCCTTTGTTCCCGCTGTTTCGGATGAGGTCGCGATTATCATCTCGATCGAGGCCGCAATCGCGGAAGAAGATCAGGCAGCGCTTCAGTAAGTTCCTTACACTTGGCAAATTGCCCTCTGCGCACGGCGCAGGGGGCTTTTTTGTGGGAAACACTGGCATTCCAGTCGAATTGTTTCCGTCTCGAAACAACTACACGCCCAGCTTTGCAATGTGGTCCAAATATTGGTACTGTTTGTTTAGGTGAGGGCGACTCGAGTGATTTAATCAGTGTGAGCCGCCGTTTTTTGGCTCAAAAGAGGACCACATGAACAAGTATGTATTGGCCGCGACAACCGCATTTACGCTGTCTGCGGGTGCTGCTCAGGCGGCAGTTATCGATTTCACAAAACAGTCCAACCTCGAAATCCTGTCAGACTCAGGGGGCACATGGTCCGGCGAAATCGCGGGTTTCGACATTGAAATTACGACAACCGGCGGTGTGCTAACGTTTGGTGAAAGCGTGGCCGGCAGCGCCTGTAGCGGCGAAGGTGAACTGAATTGCGCGATCGACGGTCTCGGCGTTGGTGACGACGAGATCAAGGGCGGCGGAATGAAGATCACTGATGGTCAGACGCTGACGCTGACCTTCACAGATGGCCCGGTCCAACTCGACAAACTGTACTTCCTCGACCTGTTTACGGGCAGCAATGGTGCCGCCGAGCAGGCGACAGTTGATTTCGACGGTCTCATGGAACTGACATTTGACGCGACGCTCGCCAACAACGGCGGGTACCTGTCGTCGTCGGACGGTCTGCCCTTGATCGTTACCACGCTGACATTTGGCGCGATCAAGCATCCCGACTTCTTCGACGATCGCACTAACGACTATGCTTTGGCCGGTCTGGCGGTGTCGGAAATCCCACTGCCTGCAGCGGGCTGGATGCTGCTTGGTGGTCTTGGCGCAATCGGAGCGATGCGCGCGCGGCGCAAGTCGTAATCCACACGAGATTTAATGGGGACGCCCGGCCAGAGTGCCGGGCGTTTTCGTTTCAGAATTCCAACCGCGTCGCCGTAAGGCTCACCGTGACGTCCACCGCAAACGCCAACGATCCCTCGTCGGTATAGGCGTCACCGACGCCAAAATCGCGCCGGTCCAACGTCAGGCTTCCGTCTGCCGTGGCCGTATCGCCTTCAAACACGATCGTAAAAGGCAAATCGACGGGAATGGAGGCGTCGCGAATGGTCAGCAGACCCTGCACGAGATATCCGTCCCCATTGGGGTTTTCGATGATCGGGCCTGTGTAACTGGCCGTCGGGAAAACAGCCGTGTCGAAAAAGTCCGGGCCTTTGGCCTGATCGGTCACTGTGCCAAGCTCAAGCGATCCAATGACGATATCGACAAAGACATCGCCTTTGATCTCCTCATCGCCTTCGGGATCAAAGCGTATGCCCGCAGCCCAGTCGCCAAAGCTTCCGGTGACCTCGCTGCCGAGTTGACGAATTGTGATGGCAAGCGTGCCATCCTCGACCAGCCACTCCCCAGCAGGCGCGGCACTTGCCACGGGCGCGCCAGCGTCACTTTCATGGCTCAGCCCCATCCATGACCCGGCGCCCAGCGCCGCCAGCCAGATGATGGTTGCAGCGATGGCCGGGCTACGATGTGTGCCGGTGTCACTCGGCACGTCAACATCACAGTTGCCCGTCGTCATGCGGGTCAGGGTAACGTCGCGGTCGACAAAGACGTGTTTCAGTGCGCCTGCAATATGCATCAGGATCGCGACCAGAAGTACCTTGGTGAAGAGCCAATGAAGCGCCGAGAAGTACTCCGCCACGCGGAAATCTACCGGAACAAAGGGCAGGCTTTGGCCAAAAGGCCACCAGATGGGTGCGAATCCGGTTGTTGCCGCGTGATGCAGCCAACCCGTCAGGGGCACGAGCACGAGTGAACCGTAAAGCATCCAATGCATAAGTTCCGCCAGCCACGTCTCAGCGCGCCGGTCAGGGTGAAGTGCCACGGGCTTAGGCTGTGCGATCGCCCAGACGATACGCGCCAAGGCCACAAAAAACGCGGCAATACCAACCGTCTTGTGAAGTGAAAACAACAACGTTTTTTGGGCAATCGTGTCCTCGGCAATGGGAATGCCGTTGGCAATTACGCCCAATGGCATCGCCGTCAGGATCAACAACGCGGTGAGCCAGTGAAAGGTGCGCGCGACGCTGCCGTAATGGGTGGCTGTGTTGGCTCTGGCCATGGAATATCCTCTGTCTTCGCTTGCCCGATGCAGATAGCGGTCCTGTGGCGTACCGCAATCCTGTTGCGCCGTGCGGTGGCGGTGCG
>JABSSC010000191.1 GCA_013214635.1 Paracoccaceae bacterium
GGCTGCCAAGATCGAAGATTTTCGCGCTATTCTTCCTCTAGGGACGCGGGTCTATATCGCCCATATCGAGGGTACGCCCATCGAAGACATGGTCGACACGGCCAAGCGGATCGCGGCGGAAGGGTTCGACGTGATGCCGCATTTTCCTGCCCGCATTATCGCCGATGAAGCCACGCTGCGCGACTGGGTCGCCCGGTATCAGGGTGAGGCGGGAATTCGACAGGCGCTGCTGCTTGCAGGGGGTGTGGCGACGCCAGTGGGCGACTTCCACTCTTCGATGCAGCTATTAGAGACGGGTGTCTTTGACGAAGCGGGCTTCGACCGTTTGCACGTCGCGGGCCATCCGGAAGGCAACCGGGATATCGACCCTGATGGCTCGACCAAGAACGTCGATGATGCGCTTCGTTGGAAACAGGCGTTCTTCGAGCGGACCGACGCCCAAATGGCCATCGCGACACAGTTTGCGTTTGAGGCCAAACCCGTGATCGCGTGGGCGGACGCGTTGCGTGACGCCGGGATCACGATCCCGATCCACATTGGCATCGCTGGACCAGCGAAGCTTCAGACGTTGATCAAATTCGCCATCGCCTGCGGCGTTGGTCCGTCTTTGAAAGTGCTCCAAAAACGCGCGATGGATGTGACCAAGCTTCTTCTGCCCTACGAACCCGTCGAGTTCGTTGCGGAACTGGCCGCGCATAAAGCATCGCATCCCGATTTTAACATCGAATCTGTCCATATCTTCCCGCTGGGTGGCATCAAGACATCGGCCTCTTGGGCGGCAGAGCACGGCGTAGCAACGGCCCAAACGGCCTAAGGAACGACACAAAGAATGACACGTACCGTACTGGAATCCAAAAGCAAAACCGTGGTCATCGGTTTTGATGAGCCCTTTTGCGTCATCGGTGAGCGCATCAACCCGACCGGCCGCAAAAAGCTCGCCGCCGAGCTGGAGGCTGGGGAATTCTCAACCGTTGAAAAAGACGCACTTCAGCAAGTGGCCTGTGGCGCGATGGTTCTCGATGTGAACGCGGGTGTGGTCTATAACTCGAACCCCGATCCCAACGTCACCGAACCGCCACTGATGGCAAAGATGATCGAGCTTGTTCAAGGGCTTGTTGACGTACCTTTGTGCATCGATAGCTCTGTGCCAGGGGCGCTTGAACGTGGCCTGGAAGTCGCTGAGGGGCGCCCGCTGCTCAACAGTGTCACGGGTGAGGAAGATCGGCTGGAATCCATTCTTCCACTGGTCAAAAAATACAATGTACCGGTTGTTGCGATCTCGAACGACGACACCGGGATCTCCGAAGACCCAGATGTGCGCTTTGCGGTGGCCAAAAAGATCGTCGAACGAGCCGCGGACTTTGGCATTCCTGCCCATGACATCGTCGTGGATCCGTTGGTTATGCCGGTTGGGGCAATGGCAACGGCGGGACGCCAAGTCTTCACACTTGTCAACAAGTTACGGAGCGAACTTGGTGTCAACACGACCTGCGGTGCGTCCAATATTTCTTTCGGTCTTCCCCATCGTCATGGGATCAACGCCGCCTTTCTGCCGATGGCCATCGGAGCCGGAATGACCAGTGCGATCATGAACCCTGTGCGCCCCGTGGAAATGGAAGCGATCCGCGCCGCAAACTTCCTTATGGACCACGATGCGAACGGTGCGGAGTGGATCAAGTTCTCGCGCGTGCTTGATGCAGTCAACGAAGGCACACCATTCGCCGAGGCAAGCCAGCAAAGCGCTGCAGCAGGTGGCGGGCGTGGTGGTCGCGAAGGGCGCCGTCGTCGGCGCGCATGATCGCTAACCACCAGACTTTGACCCCTGCCCCAATTCGGGGCAGTGTTGGACGCAATGGAAAACCCACGCCCCACGACGGCCCCGGACCTCCCACCAATACGTGCGTCGTTGATGCGCAGTGGTCTAAGGTTCTTGGCCGTCTTTATTATTGCCCTTCTGCTTTACGAGGCAACGATCTGGGTTATGGAGACGGCAGACACAATGCTGCCGGAGCGAAGTGCGGGCATGGTTCGGTGGAGCCTGCTGATCTTCCTTGTGGCTTTCTACGCGGTGTTGATGGCCGTACCATTTGTGCCCGGGATCGAGATCGGAATTTCGCTATTGCTGATCGGCGGCGCCACAATCGCCCCCATCGAGTATTTCGCGACCGTTGCGGGGCTCTCCTTGGCTTATTTGGTTGGGTTCCGCATCAGTTACGACAGGTTGCACCGCATTCTGGCCGATCTTCGATTGCGGCGGGTATGCGATTTGCTCGCAGACCTGAAAGCAATGGATCAGGACACCCGTCTGCACGCGCTCAAAGACCGACTGCCAAGCTGGGTGCATCCTCTGATCGGACGCGGGCGATACGTTCTCTTGATCGCGCTATTCAACGTTCCCGGCAATTTCGTGCTGGGTGGCGGCGGCGGTATCGCCCTGCTTGCTGGCGTGAGCCGGGTATTTGCCCCCGGCCCTACGCTTCTCAGTATCGCAATTGCCGTCTTGCCAGTGCCGTTTGGCGTTTGGCTTCTTGGCACATCGGTTCTAACCGGGTTCTAGGCTTCGACGTTTGGCCGAAGAAACATGTAGCTGGTCCACAAAAGCGCCAGATACATGGCCGACGCAGGAATGCCCATCGTCACCAAAATCGCAGGATTTGGCAGGTTGAAAAGCATGCCAAAGATATACGTTGCCACGGCAGCGCTCATGAAGAACACGGGCACAACTGCGGCTGTCTGCCAACGGCCGGGCATCGATCTAAGCGCGGCGATTTGCGCGACAAGATAGAACAACGGGATATAAAGGGTGATATAGCTGGTATCCATCACTCGGTACTCACTTCACAAAAAACACAACACGCTCCAGTATTTCGACCATTTCGGCAGAGGTCGGACGCAATCGGGGCAAAAAACGTACATTTCTGTATGCGCGATCCAAATGAGGCAATAACGCGATCATGTCCGATAACCCTCTGATAATATTCACGCCTTCCGGCCGTCGCGGCAACGTGCCCAAGGGAACGACGGTGCTTGATGCGGCGCGCCAACTGGGCGTGGACCTCGACAGCGTCTGTGGCGGACGTGGTATTTGCTCGCGATGCCAGATCACACCTGGGGTCGGAGAGTTTCCCAAGCACGGGTTGACAGTGCGCGAAGACGCATTGTCCGAGTGGAACGCGGTCGAAGAACGCTATGATCAAAAACGTGGCTTGCCGAAGGGCCGCCGCCTTGGATGCCAAGCGCAAGTGCTGGAAGACATCGTTGTCGACGTTCCACCCGAAAGCCAAGTCCACAAGCAGGTCGTTCGAAAGGCGGCTGATGCGCGCGTTGTGCGCATGGATCCCGCGACACGTCTCTATTATGTCGAGGTCGAAGAACCTGATATGCACGACCCATCGGGCGACGCAGAGCGTGTGCGCGCTGCGCTGTCAAACGACTGGGGGGTCAACGACGCTGTCATTCCCCTGCCCGTCTTATCGCGCCTCCAGACCACCCTGCGCAAAGGCCAATGGGCGCTGACGGTTGCGGTGTTTCAAGACGCAGAAACATCACAGCCCACTATCATCGACATGTGGCCGGGGCTTTTAGAGGACAGCCTGCTTGGGCTCGCGATCGACCTTGGCTCGACGACGATCGCCGCGCATCTGTGCGACCTCTCAACCGGAGAAGTCATTGGATCCGCCGGCGTCATGAACCCGCAGATCCGGTTTGGTGAGGACCTGATGAGCCGCGTGTCCTACGCCATGATGAACCCGGGCGGCGATGCAGAAATGACGAAGGCGGTGCGTGAGGCGCTGGCGACACTTGCACAAGACCTCAGCAATGACGCCAACATCGATCCTCGCCGCATCGTTGAAATGACCGTCGTGTGCAACCCGGTCATGCATCATCTGCTCATTGGGATTGATCCCGTTGAACTCGGACAAGCCCCCTTTGCACTTGCCACATCTGAAGCACTGCGCCTGACTGTGCGGGACCTCGACATCACGACGGTGAACTCAGAGGCACGGGTTTATATCCTACCCTGCATCGCCGGACATGTCGGCGCGGATGCCGCTGCTGTCGCTTTGTCAGAGGCGCCCTTTAACTCAGAGGATCGCGTGCTGATCGTCGATGTAGGAACGAATGCTGAGATCCTTTTGGGCGACGGAGAACGTGTCCTTGCCTGTTCCTCCCCGACGGGTCCTGCTTTTGAAGGGGCGCAGATTTCGTCGGGTCAGCGTGCCGCACCGGGTGCCATCGAGCGGATTGAGATCGATCCGATCACCAAAAATCCGCGCTACCGCGTTATCGGTAGCGAGCTTTGGTCAGATGACCCAGAATTTGCCCTTGCTACCGCGGCCTCGGGCATCACGGGCATCTGTGGGTCGGGCATTATCGAAGCCATTGCCGAGATGAGAATGGCGGGACTTATTGATGCCTCTGGCCTGATTGGCGGACCGGATCAAACGGGCACCGAACGTTCCATCCCCGATGGTCGCACTTTTGCCTACGTAATCCACGATGGTCGTGAGGATGGAGGGCCGTTGATCACAGTCACGCAGGGCGACATTCGCGCGATCCAGCTGGCGAAATCCGCACTGTATGCCGGCGCACGGCTTCTCATGGACGAGATGGAAACGGACACCGTGGATCGTGTCGTTCTGGCCGGGGCATTTGGAGCGCATATTTCGCCAAAACATGCGATGGTTTTAGGCATGATCCCAGACTGCGAAATTGACCGGGTGACATCGGCAGGGAACGCCGCAGGAACCGGCGCGCGGATTGCGCTGTGCGACCGCACAGAACGCGGACGGATCGAGGCAGATGTGCGCCGGATCACTAAGATCGAAACCGCGATTGAGCCACGGTTCCAGGAGCATTTTGTAGCGGCCAACGCCATTCCGCACGCAACGGACCCATTTCCGCATTTGCCCGAACTTCCCGCGGCCAGCTTTAACGCAGGCGGCGGAGAAGGCCGCACGCGACGCCGCAGACGAGGTTGACCTGCCCACGCCTGTGGCCTAGTCACAAAATCTCGGACGCGGGTGTAGCTCAATGGTAGAGCAGGAGCTTCCCAAGCTTAAGACGAGGGTTCGATTCCCTTCACCCGCTCCGAGTCACACGAATGCCTTAAAATGATAGACTTTCGCTCGCAATATTAGTGTGGCGCACCCGAGAGGATTCGAACCTCTGGCCTCTGCCTTCGGAGGGCAGCGCTCTATCCAGCTGAGCTACGGGTG
>JABSSC010000192.1 GCA_013214635.1 Paracoccaceae bacterium
TAGGCCTCGGATGCAATTGCAGCCCCGGTAACACCGGGCGCCCGGTTCAGCATCGGGGACATGGCGTTGAACAGGTGGGTGAAAAGCTGCGCCCCCTCTGCCAGCGCCGCCTTGACCGTCGCCGCATCGGCATCTGAATGGCCAAGTGACACGATCGCCCCAAGGCGCACCAGAGCCGCAATCTCGCCCGCTTGAACCGCTTCGGGCGCAAGTGTGATCAGCACAGGCACGTTTGCACGGCGCAAACGTGCGACCACCTCAAGCGTCCGCGCATCGAGCGCACGCACGAACCGCTCCTCATGGGTGCCGCGCCGCGCGATCGAGATATGCGGACCTTCGATATGGATGCCGAGCAGTCTGCTATCGCCGCGCGTTGCCAGTACAGCTTCGGCAGCCTGATCCAGCACCTCTGGTGCATCGGTGATCACCGTGGGCAAAATCGCCACCGTGCCAAGTGCGGCATGGGCGGCAGCAATCTTGCGCAAACCTTCCGGGGTTGGGGTCGTGTTGAACAAAACGCCACCGCCACCGTTCACCTGAATATCAAAGAACCCCGGCGTCACGATCCCATGGGTCGGACGCGCGTTGTCGACGGCGGCCACCGGCAAAAGTTCCCCGCTTCGCAGATTGACAGCGACACCGTGATGCAGGTCGCGCCCATCGAAGACAGCGTCGGGGCTGAGCCAATCGGTCATTGCGTGACCTCCTCAAGGAAATATGGGGCAAGCGCCGCCTGAACGCTGGCTTGGGTCAGGCGATCAAAGACGCTGGGGACGTCAATGGTGTCGGCACGGGCCAGAACATCGGCTGAAAACACCTGATGCAAAAGCGGCGTTGGCAATTGCGCGTCATCCACCGCTGCCTTCAACCCGGCGACCGCAGCCTGAACAGGCGGCGCGGGCCAGTAGTAGCGGATGCGATCCGACCACGCGAAATGACGTTGAACCTCAAGCTCTTCGTAAGTGCCGTGATAGTGGCCAGACCAATATACCGGATTGTCTTGCATCGCCGCCTCCAGCGCTTGGCGTGGACTTGGGGCCCGACGCGCCACCCCTTGCGCAAGATCCAGTACCATATCGAGCGCATAGACCGCTTCGCGATATGCAAAGGTCAACGCTGGCCCAACCTTAAGAACCGCAAAACCCATCTCGGCAAGGCGCGGATAGGCATCCGGGCGCTGATAGTCGGTGGAGTGCGCTTCAAGACACAGCCCCGGTCGGTCGCTCAGGACATCGCGGAACGCCATGTTACCGTCGCCGCACGGCAAATGGTCGATTGTGAGTGCCCCGAACTCAACACCCGGCTGAACGACCAGCCCCACGATGCGCGCCGCCGCGGCGTCGGAGAACTCGCCGAAATGCGCAGCAAGCGTGATGCGCGCAGCCTCGGGACGCGTCGGCACAACCACATGGGCATCACGCGCGCCGCCCGGCGGCGGAACTTCAGTTCCGATGATATAGCTCAATGCGTCTGGGTTTGAGGCAGCCGTCTCGCACACGTCAGCCAAGCGCGCGGCGCGTTGCGCAACCGTCGCATCGTCCAGTTGTGCTGCCTCTCCCGCGCACCCCTCCGAACAATCAAGGTGGATCTTGGTAAACCCCGCCTCGACATATTCGCGCAGCATTACCTCGGCCCTGGCCATCGCCACTGCCGCCGGTGCCGCTTTCCACGCCTGCGGTCCCAAATGGTCACCGCCGAAAACGATCCGCGTTCCATCACAGCCAACGCGCTCGGCCAGCGCCGTGACGGTTGAGACAAAATCAGTGGGTCGAAGACCAGTATATCCGCCATCCTGATTGACCTGATTGGACGTCGCCTCGATCAAAAGAGGGCGATCAAGTGCCTCGGCTTGCCGCAGCACGGCTTCAAGCACCACGGGATGCGCCGAACAGACCGAAGGTAACGCTGCCCGCGCGCCCGCCCGATTGTGGGCAATTGTATCGCGCAACAGGTCAGCCACGCGACGCCTCCAACGCTGCAAGCGCGGCCCCGCGCGCGCCACTTTCCGGACCGCCTTGCGCAATTCGAAACTCAGGGCTTCGCGATCCGCGCAGCAGCGTTTGATCCGTCGCGCGCGCGAGCCGCCCTGTGACATCAGGCATATTTGAAACGCCGCCGCCAAGTACGATCCGATCAGGGTCGATCGTGGCCATAAGAGCGGCGATCAATGCGCCCATGATCTCGGCCCAGACGTCGAGGACCGGCGCGCAGGACGGATCCGTGAATATCGTCCTCGTGTCGCGTGCATCATGCCCCAAATGCTGGGCGAGCCGGACAATACCTGGCCCCGCGGCCAGTGTCTCAACACAGCCCGTCCGCCCGCACCCGCATGTCAGCAGGGGCAGATTATGTTTGGCGACCACCTCAGCCGAGAGCGGTGTGTGGCCGTATTCACCCGCAATTCCGTTGAGATCGGGAAGCAGCACACCATTCACCGCCAGTCCGCCGGCAAGCCCGGTCCCCATCACTAGCCCCATCACCGATCTTGCGCCCTGCCCGGCTCCCAGCACGGCCTCGGACAAGGTAAAAGCCCGACAGTCGTTGACGAATGTAACAGGCGCGCCGAACGCCTCTGAAATATCCGACGGCAACGGGCGACCCGTGGCCGGCAGGTTCGCAGTTGTCATCGTGCCTGTCACGCGATCGACAAAACCCGGCGATCCAACACCGACGGCGATGTCGGACCGTGCGGTTCGCGCCCATTTCAGATGGTCAAGCACCTCCGCCACCAATGCGTCATAGCCGTCGGGCGTCGCTGTGCGACGGGTGTCCAGTACGCTCCAGTCATCGGCAAAGACTCGGGTCTCAATCTTGGTACCACCCAGATCTATGCCCGCCGCGACCGCCATCAGACGGGCTCCGGCGTGTGGAGCGTCACGCCCGACACAACCCGCGTCAGCGTTCCCTGTCCGGCGAAGGGGTCATCGACGTTCAAGCCCATCCCATCAGACCAGACAGTCGCAAGAACTTGTGCAAGCAGCACATATAGCACTGCGTTCCAGGCATCTAGCAGCCCAGTGTCAAAGGCGATATCGGCGTTCGGTCCGACGGTCAGAACTTGGCTTCCATCGAACTGCTGCCGCAACTCACGCGCAAGATCGGCGTCGTACTTGTCCGTATGTTCGTTCGAAGAGCGGAAGACATAGAGGTAGGTGCGCTCATCCACAAAGGACTTTGGCCCGTGCCGAAACCCAAGGTTTGAGTCCCACAAGGCCGCCGTTTTTCCTGCGGTCAGCTCCATCACCTTCAACGCGCACTCTCGGGCCGCAAATCGCAAGCACCCTGAGCCGGTGAACACGATCCGCTCCGGCCGCCCGCGACCAGCGGCAACCTTTTCAAAAACCGGCATCAGTGCACGCGCAGCTTGCGCCAGCTTGCGCATGCGCGCTGCAGCGTCCGGGGCATCATCAAAGAGCGCGAGAGCCGACAGCAGCATCGTCGAATAGCTTGATGTCATGGCGAACCCCGTGTCGTGGGTTGCCTCGGGCAACAGCAACACCCGACCGGGACCGCGCGTGGCGAGCGTACTGTCGGCATTGCAGGTAATGTTCAGGCGCGGCGCATCAGGGGCAAGGGTGTCAAGAACATCCAGAACGCCCACGCTTTCCGCCGAGTTACCCGACCGCCCAAAAGACACGACCAACGGGCGAACGCCTTTGCGCAGAAACTCTTGCGGGGCCGCGACCAGATCGGTCGATGCGACAGATCGGATGATCCGGGGCCCCGCGCCCAGAGCAGCCGCGACGAGATCACCGATAAAGGCGGACGTACCTGCGCCCGACAGCCAGATTTCATCTGGGTTCTGGTCCGAGAGCCAACCGCGCAGATCTTCTATAGGCAGGGCGTCGGCCCACCCCTCCCAAATTTCTGGCTGACGTGAAAGCTCGGCCCAAGTGGCCCATTTGTTCACATCGCCGCTCATGTCGTGCGCGTGACCTTGGCCAGCTTGTCGGGTGCGTCGGGGTCAAAGCCAAGCGACAGCGCCACAGATTGAATGACGGGATAAAGCGCGTAGAGCAGCGCCGCAGCGGCCGCAGGTGCCGGCATCGCGATGTCGCACATATCTGACGGGCGCAGGCGGATCACCGTACTGCCCGCTTCGGTAAACCGCGCTTCCGCCAGATCAAGCGAGGGTTGCACCTCATCCGCTTCGATATCCAGCATCAGGACCAGCAGCGGTTTCGTTGTCAGTTGGAGCGGCCCGTGCAGCACTTCTGAGGCCGAATACGCTTCGGCATGCAGCGCGCAGGTTTCTTTGATCTTCAATGCCGCTTCGATGGCGGCGCCATATCCCGTACCACGGCCCACCACGTAGACATGTTGTGACCGCAAAAGCGCCGCCGACATCTCGGCCGCCCGCGGGTGTTGCGTCCCATCGAGCGCGGCAAATCCATCCGCAGCCCGCGTGCAGGCATCCGCGTAAGTCGGATCAAGCGCCTTTAAGAGCGCCATGCCCGCCCCAATCGCGCCGATAACGGTTTTGGTGGCCGGAACGGCTCGTTCGGGCCCGGCAGCAATCGGAATGGTGACGTCGGCGCCACCCTCAACGGGTGAGCCTTCGACATTTGTGATAGCGGCCACCGTTGCTCCGCGTGCGCGCATGCCTTTTGCCGACAGAACAAGGTCATCGGACCCGCCGGATTGCGAAATGATCAACCCCGCCTGACCGGAGACATCTACACCCGCTCCGATGGAGAAGACCGATGGTGGAAGCGACGTGACGGGTACGCCAAGCCGCGCCATCATCTCGTAAGACAGCACGTTGGCGGCAGCATCGGATGACCCACGCGCGACGGTGTAAATCGCACGCGCTGCGCGCAGCGCGTCGGGCACATCAACGGTTTGGGACACCGCCCGGATAAAGGTCTGAGGCGCCTCGGCGGCTTCTTTGGCCATGTATTGTCCGGGCGTTTTGGTCATGTCGGTCACTGTTTGGTCAATCCGTATGAATCGTAGGTTTTCCAGGTTTCGGTCAGGTCGACGATACGACCGGTCATGCGAGCTTCATCAATGGCGAGGGCTGCAATCCCCGCAACAAGCGCATCACTGATCGACACCGGCAGATGCTCGGCCTCACCGCGCAGATAGGCCACGATATCGG
>JABSSC010000193.1 GCA_013214635.1 Paracoccaceae bacterium
AGCAGGAAAACTCCAAGCAGCGCGCGCGTCAGATATTGCATCTGTCAGGGTCCTGATTAGTAACCGTTTTTATCATAGGGCGGGTCTGTTGTGACCAACACCCTGACTTAAACGAGCGCCGCCGCTATTTCCGTCGCAAATGTTCGTCGAGCCGCGGCATTATTTCGACGAAGTTGCAGGGCCGGTGCCGAAAATCGAGCTGTTTGGCGAGGATTTCGTCCCAGCCGTCCTTGCAGGCGCCGGGGCTGCCCGGCAACGCGAAAAGATAGGTCCCGTTCGACACTCCGCCACAGGCGCGCGATTGAACCGCGCTGGTACCGATCTTGGCCATTGAGACATGCGTGAAGACGGTCCCGAACGCATCGATCTCTTTCTCGTAGACATCCCGGTGGGCCTCGACCGTCACATCGCGCCCGGTCAGACCGGTGCCCCCGGTGCTGATCACGACGTCAATCTCAGGGTCGGCGCACCAGGTGCGAAGCTTGTCAGAGATGCCCGCCCGGTCATCGGGCACGATGGCGCGGTCGGCCAGAATGTGCCCCGCCCTTTCGATCCGACCCACCAGTGTGTCGCCAGACCGGTCATCGTCCGGCGTACGAGTGTCGGAAACGGTCAGGACCGCAATGCGGATCGGGATGAAGTCGAGTGTCTCGTCGATACGGCTCACGGTAACTCTCTCAATCGTGCTTTCAGGGCCACCAGGTCCGCCCATGCGTCGCGCTTGGCCTGCGGCTGCCGCAAAAGATAGGCCGGGTGCAGCATCGGCAAGACGGGCCGGTCGAGGGCCGTGTCCCATTGCCCTCTGATCCGGGTGATCCCCCGTTTGCCGATTAGCGCGTGACAGGCATGGTTGCCCATCGTCACGAGGATATCCGGCGCGGCCAGTTCGATGTGCCGCGCCAAAAAAGGCATCATCATCGCGATTTCTTCCGGGTCCGGATCGCGGTTCTGCGGCGGACGCCATGGCAGGACGTTGGTGATATAGACCGCACTGGCGGGATCAGGGCTGTTTCGGTCGAGACCGATGGCCGCAAGCATTTTGTCCAGCAACTGCCCCGCTTTGCCAACAAACGGTGCGCCTTGCATGTCCTCGTCTCGGCCCGGCGCCTCACCGACGATCATCACGCGCGCGGCACTATTGCCGTCGGAAAAGACGAGGTTGCGCGCCCCTTTGCGCAGGTCGCAATGCGGGTAGCTGCCAATTGCTTCTCGGAGCACATCAAGGGATGGCGAAGCGGCGGCAAGCGCGCGCGCCTCGACCACTGGGTCGGGACCGGACGCGACGGGCGCGGCGACTTCGGCCACAGGTGCAGGCGCCGGCGCAGGTTTAGGGGTCGGAACCTCGGCATAGCGATCAACCGGCGCGTCCCCGATTGCCTCGGTCGCGCCAAGCTCGATCTGCCACTGCAGTTCTGCCAACATCCGGTGATAGTCCATGCGACCTTGGTACGCCGCGCGGCGCGTGAGGTAAACCTTGCCCCCTCTCGCCCACACCCCTATAGACGTCGCGAACTAAATGCAGGCAGGCATGGCACTTCGCGCGGCACACCTTCTGGGCATCGAGGCGCTCGCGCCAGATGAGATCACCTATCTCCTCGACCTTTCCGATTCTTACGTGGACCTGAACCGACAGGCGGTGAAACACGCCGACGTGTTGGCGGGTCTCACGCAGGTCAACATGTTCTTTGAGGCCTCCACCCGGACACAAGCCAGTTTCGAATTGGCCGGCAAGCGGCTGGGCGCGGATGTCATGAACATGGCGATGCAGGCCTCGTCGATCAAAAAGGGCGAGACCCTGATCGACACGGCGATGACGCTGAACGCGATGCACCCCGATTTGCTCGTTGTGCGGCATCCGCATTCCGGGGCGGTGAACCTGCTGGCCGAGAAAGTGAACTGCGCCGTTTTGAACGCAGGTGACGGACGGCATGAACACCCAACGCAAGCGCTGTTGGACGCACTCACGATACGCCGGGCAAAAGGTCGACTCCATCGACTGACCGTCGCGATTTGTGGGGACATCGCCCATAGCCGCGTGGCGCGGTCGAACATTCTGCTTCTGGGCAAGATGGAGAACCGTGTGCGCCTGATCGGACCGCCGACGCTGATCCCGTCGGGCGCTGCCGACTGGGGCGTTGAGGTCTATCAGGACATGGCTGAGGGGCTGGCCGGGGCGGATGTCGTCATGATGCTGCGCCTTCAGAAAGAGCGGATGGATGGGGCATTTATCCCGTCCGAGCGCGAGTATTATCACCGGTTCGGTCTGGACCGTGCCAAACTGAGCCATGCCAAGGAAGACGCGATCGTCATGCATCCCGGTCCGATGAACCGAGGTGTTGAGATCGACGGGACGTTGGCCGATGACATCAACCGATCCGTCATTCAGGAACAGGTCGAGATGGGCGTCGCCGTGCGCATGGCCGCGATGGACGCACTGGCCCGAGGCCGGAAGGAGCGTGCGCAATGACCGCGATCCTTTTGACCAATGCCCGCCTGATTGACCCCGGTGCGATGACCGAGGGGGCGGGTGAGGTTCTGATCGTCGATGGCAAGATCGCTGCGCGCGGATCGGTCGAGGCCGACATCGTGATCGATTGCGGCGGCAAATGCCTTGCCCCCGGCATTGTTGATATCGGCGTCAAAGTGTCCGAACCCGGCGAACGTCATAAAGAGAGCTTTCGGACCGCCGGAGCCGCTGCGGCGGCAGGTGGCGTGACGACGATGGTCACGCGGCCCGATACCGACCCTGCCATCGACAACCCCGAGACATTGGAATTCGTGACGCGCCGCGCGAATGAGGACAGTCCGGTCCGAGTAATGCCGATGGCCGCGCTGACACGAGACCGTGCGGGGCGCGAAATGGCCGAGATCGGGTTTTTGCTGGATGCCGGGGCTGTCGCGTTTACCGATGCCGACCACGTTGTCGAGAGCACGCGCGTGATGTCGCGCTGTCTGACCTATGCGACGTCACTGGGCGCTTTGGTCATCGGCCACCCACAAGACCCCGGCCTGTCCCGCGGGGCCGCGGCGACGAGTGGCAAGTTCGCCTCGCTGAAAGGATTGCCGTCAGTCTCACCTCAGGCCGAGCGCATGGGCCTCGACCGGGATCTGGCGCTGATCGAGATGACGGGCGCACGGTATCACGCGGATCAGATCACCACGGCCCGAGCCCTTCGACGGCTCGAGCGTGCGAAAGAAATGGGGCTGGACGTCACCGCGGGGATTTCGATCCATCACCTGACGCTGAACGAGTTTGACGTTGGCGACTATCGCACGTTCTTCAAAGTCAAACCCCCGCTTCGGTCCGAGGATGACCGCCGCGCCTGTGTTGAAGCGATTGCGAGCGGGTTGATCGACATCATCTCGTCCATGCACACACCGCAAGACGAGGAGTCAAAGCGCCTGCCATTTGAAGAGGCGGCCTCGGGCGCCGTGGCGCTTGAGACCGTTCTGCCCGCTGCCTTGCGGCTGTACCATTCCGGCGAATTGACACTGCCACAAATCTTCCGCGCTCTGTCGCGGAACCCGGCGGACCGGTTGGGTCTGCCCACGGGGCGGTTGGACACCGGAGCGCCCGCCGATCTGGTCTTGTTCGACCCCGACGCGCCCTTCGTCCTTGACCGCTTCTCGCTGCGGTCAAAATCCAAGAACACACCCTTTGATGGCGCGCGGATGCAAGGACGGGTTTTGGGCACTTGGGTGGGTGGTGCGCAAGTCTTTGACCGCGCGAGTGAGGTCGGCTGATGTTTCCCGCAGCGACGACTGATCCGCTTGTCCTGGCCCTTGTCGCAGTCGCGGCCTACTTGCTGGGAAGCGTGCCGTTCGGCATCGTCATCACCCGGGCGTTGGGGCTAGGGGATCTACGTGAGATCGGGTCGGGCAATATCGGCGCGACGAACGTCCTGCGTACCGGCAACAAACCCGCCGCCGCAGCAACGCTGATCCTTGATGCGGGAAAAGGCGGGATTGCCGTTCTGATCGCACGCTTGCTCTTTGCCGAAGACGCCGCTCAGGTTGCTGGCGCGGCCGCATTTGTCGGTCACCTTTTCCCGGTCTTTCTGGGCTTCAAAGGTGGCAAGGGCGTCGCGACCTTCCTTGGCACGGTACTTGCGCTGGCATGGCCCGTCGGCATCGCACTTTGCGGTACGTGGTTGGCCACTGCCGCGGTCACGCGCATCTCCTCGGCCTCCGCGCTCGTCGCTGCAGCCACCGCTCCGATCTGGGCGTTGATCTTTGGGCGACCGGACCTGATCGGCCTTCTGATCCTACTTCCGGCACTCGTCTACATCCGCCACGCCGCCAACATTCGGCGCATACTCGACGGCTCAGAACCCCGGATCGGGGGTAGCAAAAGCTCGTGAGCGTTGATCCGGAGTTCCTCGCCAAATTCGATAGTCTGCCGGTGGGCGGTTATGGCGGTTGGGCGCACGGACGGCGGTACCGAGTGACGAAATCAACCTATTCCAGCGGGCGCAGCCAAAAGCTTGAGGCGGAAGAGTTGGGTGGCAACGACTATATCAGCCTCAACGTCTATCGGTTGGCCGATGGCACCGCTCTTTTGAAGCCCTGCGAGATGAGCGAGGAGAAGGTCACATCCTTCGTCCTCGACCTCGTCGCAGACTGATCAGTAGCTGTATTCGCCGTAGACGCGTGTGATGTCGCCGTTCCAATCGGTGTTGTAGTGCCGGATCAGCTCATCCGCAGGCACCTCGCCCCGGTCAAGACTGTCGAGAAGCGCGTTCAGGAAGTGGGTCTCATCCGGGATCAGCCCCCCTGCCCCTGGTTTCCCGCGCGCCGCCAGACCTTGCGACGCGATCTCGACCGAAGCCTTCGCCAGATCACGCATCCTGATCCCACCGACCTCAGCATCGAGCGCATCGACCGAGGCCGCGACGCGCAGTGCCTCGCGCGTCTCGGCGTCGAAGTCTTTGACCAAATCCCAAGCGGCATCGAGCGCGGCACTATCATAGGTCAACCCGACCCAGAACGCGGGCAGCGCGCAGAGCCGTCGCCATGGGCCACCATCGGCCCCGCGCATTTCAATGAACTTCTTGATGCGCGCCTCGGG
>JABSSC010000194.1 GCA_013214635.1 Paracoccaceae bacterium
CGCAAGGATGCGGTTCAAAGGGCAGGCAGTGTTCTCGCGCTCGATCCTCTTGATCTACATGGTGCCGGTGATCGTTCTGGCGTTGCCAATCTACATCGCGTTCTCCGTTACAGGGCTGCGCAACACGATTGTTGGTATCCTTCTGATCTATCCGGTGACGACGATCCCCGTGGCGCTTTATATGCTCCAAGGTTATTTCCGGGGGCTTCCCTATGAGGTGGAAGAAGCCGGACTGATGGATGGGTTGAGCCGGATTGCCGTGATTTGGAAGATCACGCTCCCGCTGGCGCTGCCCGCGCTTGCCTCGGTCAGCCTCTATGTCTTCATGATTGCGTGGAACGAATTCCTCCTCGCCTTCATGCTGCTTGACGATCCATCGCGCTTCACGCTGACGCGCGGGATCGCTTCGCTCAATTCGTCTGAAATTCCGCGCCAGCACCTGATGGCCGGCGCGGTGGTTGCGACGGTGCCGATCATGGCTTTGTTCCTGGGGCTTGAACGCTTCATGACCAAAGGTCTGACGGCCGGTTCGGTGAAAGGATAGATCGATGATGGATCATGCTTCTATCGACGCCAAGGCGCGGGACATCCTGCGCGGCAATGACAGGGGGGGATACACCCTCCCGACCGAGGGGCTCTACCCCTATCAGTGGAACTGGGACAGTGCTTTTGCCGCTATTGGCTTTGCCCAGTTTGACGTGGACCGTGCCTGGACAGAGATCGAGACGCTGATGTCCGGTCAATGGCCCAACGGCATGGTGCCGCACATCCTCTTCCATGTGCCCGATCCTGGGTATTTCCCCGGGCCAGATGTCTGGGGAACGGATGGAATTGGCCCAATCGCGTCGTCGGGGATCTCGCAACCTCCCGTTGCGGCCACCGCTGCCCGCGCGATCATTGAAAAAGCGCCGGATCAGGGCCGCGACCGTCTTGCAGCGCTCTTTCCCAAGCTAAAGGCGTGGCATTCCTGGTTCATGACCTGGCGCAACGCGGGCGGGGCGATCTTTATCACCCATCCTTGGGAAGGCGGACGGGACAACGCCCCTGATTGGGATGCGGCTATGGCTGCGATCGACCCAGTAGGCGTTGGTGAATACACGCGGCGGGACACCAGTCATGTGGACCCGTCGATGCGACCGACAAAGGACGACTATGACCGCTACATCTGGTTGGTACAGCGCGGCCGGCGTCTTGGCTGGGATGAGGCTGAAATGGCCAAGGACATGCCCTTCAAGGTGGCGGACCCGCTGACGACTTTTGTTCTGTTGCGCGCCAACCGTGACCTCGCTGCGATTGCTGATCTTCTTGGAGAAGATCGCGCTGAAATCGATCGCTGGACGGCAGAGATCGAAACGGGTGTGGAAGCTCTTAGAAATGCACAAGGCGTCTTTGACAGCATCAATCTTCGGTCCGGGCTGCACACAGGATGTGTGACCAGTTCGTCGTTCTTGTGCTGGTACGCCGGTGTCGACAGCGATGCGATGCGGGCGGAGCTTGCCCAGACGTTCGAGTCCTGCCCCTACCCAATTCCAAGCCAGAAGGTTGAAAGCGAGCATTTCGACGCGAAACGGTACTGGCGTGGTCCAACCTGGGGCATCGTCAACGCGATGATCGCGCGCGGCCTGTCCGAGATGGGCCTGACCGATGAGGCCTCGCGTCTTACACGGCAGACCCGAACACTCATGGTCGAAAACGGCTTTGCCGAATACTACAATCCGCTCACCGGCGCTCCTGCTGGTGGTGGCACATTTACATGGACAGCCGCAGTCTGGCTCGCCTGGGCATCCCCTACAGCAGGAGAAGCATGATGGGTTCCATCGTTCTGAACACCGTCGAAAAATGGTACGGCGCAGCGCAGGTCATCAAGGGTATCGACCTAGAGATCTTTGACGGCGAATTCATCGTCTTTGTTGGCCCGTCGGGCTGCGGAAAATCCACCCTCCTGCGGATGATCGGCGGGTTGGAAGACATCAGTCGCGGCACACTGGATATCGACGGGCGCGACGTCACCGCTGAACCGCCCTCGAAACGTGGGCTTGCGATGGTGTTCCAATCCTACGCGCTCTATCCACACATGTCGGTTCGCGACAACATGGGGTTCTCGCTGAAAACTGCGGGCGCGCCGAAGTCAGAGATCAAGGAAAAGGTCGATGCTGCGGCAGCGGTCCTCAAACTTGAACCGTATCTCGATCGCCGTCCAAAGGACCTGTCCGGGGGGCAGCGACAGCGTGTCGCCATCGGTCGGTGTATCGTGCGCGACCCCACAGCGTTCCTGTTTGACGAACCTCTGTCGAACCTCGATGCTGCCTTGCGCGTTGAGATGCGGCTTGAGATTGCCAAACTCCATCACCGTCTGAAATCGACCATGATCTACGTCACACACGATCAGGTCGAAGCGATGACACTGGCCGACCGGATTGTCGTGCTTGAGTTTGGAAAGATTGCCCAAGTAGGCACGCCAAAAGAGCTTTACGAGCGGCCCGCGAACCTGTTCGTGGCGCAGTTTATCGGCAGCCCAAAGATGAACATTCTTCCCTGCAAGACAGAGGGCGGGCAGTTCCATCTTTCCGGTGGCGGAACGGGCGCGTTCGAAGGCGCAACGCCTGCCGTATCCTTGGGCATCCGTCCCGAACACATCTCGATCGGTGCGGCTGGCGAGGGTCACTGCACGGGCAAGATCGACGTTGTTGAATATCTTGGCGCGGACTGTTTTGTCGTGGTCGATTGCGGCGATCTGGGGCAGATCATGGTGCGGACCGGCGGCGACAGCGAGGTCAAACCCGACGACATGATCGGGCTGGTTTTCAACGCTGAGAAACTGAGCTTCTTTGACGCCGACGGCATGCGGACCTGATCCATTCTTCCGGCGCGCCGGCACAACATGATCGGCGCGCTAGACACTTGCAGTGATTTTGCTTTGCGTCCGTCGTGAAGTGTCGTTCTCTGTCGCGGGCTCTATCAGCGAGGATGACCATGAAGACACGGACCAAGGTTGTGGTCATCGGCGGCGGGATAGCGGGATGTTCGACGCTCTATCACCTCACGCGTGAGGGTTGGACTGACGTCATGCTTCTCGAGCGTGACGAGTTGACCAGTGGCACCACCTGGCATTCAGCGGCCCAAGTTACCAATTTCGGGATGAACCAGACGATGGTTGGTCTCAAAAGCCATTCCATCGCGCTCTATCAGGAGCTGGCGAATGATCCCGATTACCCGATCAACTACCACCACGGCGATGGCGGAATTCGGCTCGCCAATACCGAGGCACAAATGGACGGTTATCGCCATTTCGCGTCCATGGCGCGCGGGATGGGCGTTGAATTCGAGGTCATTGATGCTGCGGAATGTGCCCGGCGGCATCCTCTCATCTCTACGGATAATCTCATCGGTGGGCTATGGGACCCGATGGATGGAGACATTGACCCCGCACAGCTTTGTCAGGCGCTCGCCCGCCGGGCGCGCAAAGCGGGTGCAGAAGTGCATCGGCACACACCAGTCACCGCGCTGCGCCAGCTTCAGGATGACACGTGGGAGGTCGAAACGCCCAAAGGCACCGTGAACGCCGATATCGTGGTCAACGCGTGCGGGTACCGTGTGAATGAGGTTGGGGCGATGATGGGGGTCACGCATCCCGTCGCATCAATGGAACATCAGTACTTTGTGACCGAAGAGATACCGGCGATCCGCGACGCTGGGCATCGCATGCCGCTTCTTCGTTGCCCGATCAACGATTTCTACTCACGGCAGGAAAAACAGGGTCTGCTGGTGGGGTTCTATGAGCAGGACTGCAAGACGTGGGGCCTCGATGGGATCGATCCCAAGTTCACCAATGCCTTGTGCCCTGATGATCTGGACCGCGTGACCGACGTGCTGGAAGGCGCCTTTGCCCGAATGCCCGCACTGATGGAGGTGGGTATCCATACAATCGTCAACGGTCCGATCACCTATACCATTGACGGCGCACCTTTGGTCGGGCCGATCCCCGGTAAACGCAACGCCTATTGCATCATTGGGCTAAGGGCCGGGCTGGGTGAGGGTGGGGGGCACGGTTGGCTGCTTGCGCAGCAGATCGTGCACGGAGAAGCCTGCTATGACACATGGGTCATCGATCCCCGTCGTTTTACCGGGCACGCAACCGTCGAGCTGACCGCGCTCAAGGCGATTGAAGACTATCAGAACGAGTTTCGCTTTCATTTCCCGCATGAGCATCGCCCGGCAGGGCGGCCCATGAAGACAACTCCTTTGACGCCGATCCTTGCCGGGCAAGGGGCGGAGTTTGGCGTGGTCAACGGGTGGGAGCGTGTGGAGTACATCAAACCGAAACCAGGTTTTACTGAAACTCTGAGTTTTCGGTTCAACGAAACGCATGGCGTTGTTGGGGAGGAAGTCCGCGCCGTTCAGAGTTCTGTTGGTCTGACCGAAGTCAGCGGTTTCAACCGTTTTGAGATTACCGGGGCCGACGCGTATGACTTCCTCGACCGCATGTGCTGCGGCACTGTCACGCGCAAACTGGGGCGTGTGGGTCTTGGGTATCTGCTGAACGACTTTGGCATGATCAAATCCGAGGCCACTTTCGCAAATTTGCCGGGTCGGATTTGGTACGGCTCAGCAGCGGCGGCCGAATATCATGATATGGATTGGCTCGCGGCGCATATCAGGCCAGACGAGGATGTGTCGATCCGCTCTCTCACCAATGACTGGACGATCTTGGTCGTCGCAGGGCCTAGAGCCCGTGATGTTTTGTCGGGAGTATCCCGGGGTGATTGGTCCGCTGACGCCTTCCCCTGGCTTTCGGTGCGCGAAGCCACAGTCGGGACCGCGCCTGCTGTCGTCATGGTCGTCAGTTTTTCCGGCGAACTGGCCTATGAAATCCATGTCCCCAACGCACAGCTTTTGTCGGCTTCTGAAGCGTTACGCAGCGCCGGCGACCGCTTTGGGATGCACTTGTTTGGAAGTCGCGCTGTCGAGTCGATGCGCCTTGAAAAAGGGTTCCTGCACTGGAAAGGCAACTTGTTG
>JABSSC010000195.1:0-3308 GCA_013214635.1 Paracoccaceae bacterium
TCTCCGCCCGTGCCGAGATAATCCTCGAGCGGAAGCAAGGCGATCAGTTTTGACAGAGCAACGGCTATCATCCCCACCCCGATCCCCGCCCAAAGAAAGAACCGGTGCACCCGTGTGGCGGCGGTCACCTCATCGACCTCATCGGGATGTTTGCGGAAATAGGCCATGGCCTCGTCCGAGACTTCGACCTTGCTCGACGTCAGAATTTCAAGGAACAGGGACTCGCGATCTGCTTCCCGCGCGTGATTGGGCCTCTCTTCAGACGCTGCCATATGCCTCTCCTGATGATGTGATCACGCGACAAGAATAACCCGCCAATTGTTCAGGCCAATCCTTGATTTGGGCGCCGTCCAGTTCACTGAAACCGAATTTGCCGCATTGAGAATCACGACTTTCGAGGCATGCTGGGCTCACATCTGGATTTGGAGGTCCTGAATGCGTGCTTTCGCTCTGTCTCTCATCCTTGCAATGCCGTTTGCCGCATCTGCGCAAGATGTTGCTGACCGTATCTATGAAGGCGGTCCGATCCTGACCATCAATGATGCGCAACCGCTTGTCGAAGCCGTCGCGACCAAGGATGGACGTATTCTGGCGGTCGGGGATCTGATTGATCTTATGGCGTTTCAGGGACCCGAAACTGAAATCATTGACCTTGATGGCCGCACTATGCTGCCGGGGTTCGTCGACAGCCATGGGCATGCCGTGATGGGTGGGCTTCAGGCGATGTCCGCCAACCTTCTGGCCCCGCCCGATGGCGATGTGACGGATATTCCAAGCCTTGTTGAGACGCTGAACGTCTGGACCGAGGACAACGCTGAGATCGTCGATCAGGTCAGCCTGATCATCGGATTTGGCTATGATCAATCTCAGTTGGCTGAACTGCGGCATCCAACGCGCGACGATCTTGATCAAGTGTCGACCGAGACCCCGATCATGATTGTCCACCAGTCCGGCCATTTTGGAGCTGCCAATTCTGCTGCGTTGGCAGCCGCCGGGATCACATCTGAAAGTGAGGCACCACCGGGAGGCATTATCCGATTTGACGATGCTGGCGAGCCTGACGGGGTGCTCGAAGAGAATGCCTTCTTCTTGGTGCTTGGTCAGCTTCTTGGTGGGCTGGGGCAAGAGGGCCTGGAGGCCTTTGCACGGGCCGGTCCCGATCTGTGGGCGCGGTTCGGCTATACGACCGTGCAGGAAGGCCGCGCGACCGGATCAACGATTGACGCTGTGCGCAAGGTCGCCGCCGAAGGTGGTCTGGACGTCGACATGGTCATCTACCCTGACGTGCTGGTAAACCGCGATGTGATCGCTGAGAACGTCTCTCGCACCTACGAGGATCGCGTGCGCGTGGGTGGAGCAAAGCTGACCATTGATGGATCGCCTCAGGGCTTCACGGCGTGGCGCGACCGACCCTACTTCAAGCCGGTTGGCGATTATCCACCGGGATATGCCGGATACGCGGCTGCGACCAACGAACAGGTTCTGGACGCGATTGAATGGGCGTTTGAAAACGATATTCAAATCCTAACGCACGCGAATGGTGAGGCCGCGTCAGACCTGCTTCTGGCCGGGATAGAAGCGGCGGAAGCCAAGCTTGGCAAAGCAGATCGACGTCCGGTCCTGATCCACGGGCAATTCTTGCGCGAGGATCAGGTCGATAAGATACAGAAACTTGATGTATTCCCATCGCTTTTCCCGATGCACACGTTTTACTGGGGCGATTGGCACCGCGACTTTACAGTTGGTCCGGTGAACGCCGAGAACATCTCGCCCACTGGATGGTTGCGTCAACGCGGTATGATCTTCGGGTCGCATCATGATGCACCTGTCGCGTTCCCCAACTCCATGCGCGTGCTCGACGCGACCGTTACGAGGCGAACACGCTCGGGCGATATCCTTGGGCCGCATCAGCGTGTTGACGTTATGACAGCGCTCAAGGCGATGACGATCTGGCCCGCCTATCAGCATTTCGAGGATGATCAGAAAGGATCAATCGAAATGGGCAAGCTCGCTGATTTTGTGATCTTGTCTGATGACCCGACCGCGGTGGACCCTGAAACGCTTGATGAATTAGCCGTCTTGCGCACCATCAAGGAAGATCGCGTGATCTTCGAAGCTGGGCCGTTGCGACGCGGAGACGTACGCCCGAACATGCGCGCACCAGCCTTTGAATTTCTGAAGGCTTCCGGTTGGCGGCTCGGTCAGCCAGCCTTTGCGGTGATGATCCCGGTCGGCTTTGGGCATGGGCACCTTGCCGTTGATGGCGGGCAGCGGGTGCTGTCGATCATGACGGAGTAAATCCGGCACAAGACAATCCTGCGCATCGGTGCTTAGGTGCGGGGCATGAGGGACTTTGTTATCATCGGTGGCGGCATTGCCGGCGTTTCGGCCGCGGCGCGTTTGTCAAATCTTGGCTCGGTCACGTTGCTCGAGACCGAGACGAGCCTTGGATATCACGCTTCTGGCCGGTCAGCCGCAATGTTTGAAGAGAACTATGGGCTGGCATCGACCATCGAATTGAACCGCGCCAGCCGTGAGCACCACGAGACCGCTTTCGGAGGCATTCTGAGCCCACGTGGTTTTTTGATGGTCGCGCGTTTCGGAGAAGAGGATCAGGCCAAACGCGATGCCGATGCAATGGCGCTTGCTCCTCTAGATCGGGAGCGCGCTTTTCAGATGGTCCCGATCCTTGACCCTGGTGTGGTGGGTTTCACAGCCTATGACGCGGATGCCTGGGATCTGGATACTGATCGGCTGATCCAAAGCTTAGTACGCGACGCCAGGTCGCGGGGGGCCGAGATCAAGACTGGAAACAGCGTCGTATCCATTCGGCGTTCAGGGGATCATTGGGTTGTTGAGACAGCTGACGAAGACATTGCGGCGCACAATGTTATCAATGCCGCCGGTGCGTGGGCCGACCGTGTTGCCGAGATGGCGGGAATTGCCCCCATTGGACTAGAACCGCGCAGACGCTCGATGGCACGCCTTCCCGCGCCCGAAGGTCACGATGTCAACCATTGGCCAATGGTGATGGGGCTTGGAGAGACTTGGTATGCCAAGCCCGACGCTGGGGCGCTGCTCGTATCACCGGCAGAGGAAGACTTGGTCGAGCCGCATGACGCGTGGGCGGAGGATATGGTGATTGCAGAGGGGCTAGCACGGTACGAAGATCACGTGACGACGCCTGTGACCCGGGTGATTACCACATGGGCGGGGTTGAGGACGTTTTCCCCCGACCGCTCTCTGATCATTGGGCCGGACCCAGCTAGCCCGAGCTTTTGGTGGTTTGCGGGGCAAGGTGGGTACGG
>JABSSC010000195.1:3318-5009 GCA_013214635.1 Paracoccaceae bacterium
CGCCCCGGCAGCTTCAGACCTGCTTGCTCAAATTGCGGGTGGCAGCACGCGTACACTGCCAGCAGAGATCTGCGCCGCGCTCGCCCCTGACCGGTTCCGCTAACTCGACACCCAGTCTTTGGCCGCATCAAAGTTCTCAAAAACCTCGACTTCGGCCTTCAGCATATGGCGCCCGACACCCGCGACCATCTTGTGCCAGTCCGCCCCGGCAACGATGGCCACGCGTTCCACCAAAGCCGCGCGACCTTTGAGCGTTTTGATGTGTTCCGTTAGTCCGCCAATGCCTTGCCAGCCATCAAATTCGCGGAGGTCCACGATCAACCGAAAGCGGGAGTTCTTGCGAATGAATTGATCGATGTCACCGCCCTCGCCCTCATAAGCGGCGCGATCAAGTTGGCCCACAAACTGTACGTGCAGAACGCCTTCGCCCAAGTCCGTCTGATGAATCGCACCCAAGGATTCCTCAAGCCAACGGCGGGCATCGTCAGCTTGATCGACGGGGAAAGGCTTAACCGGGCAAGGCATTAGGACGCTAAAGAAATGGAGGGCGCCCGTCAGAGCACCCGCATCAGCCAGCACTGCGACGCGATCAAAGCCGCTCCAGTGCTTGAGCCCCATGCGCGCGTCCTCCAAGGCCGCGCCTGCGGAAAAGCCGCTGATCCCCTCGGGCAACGCCGCCAGCATCTTGACCCGCGCGCCATCGGCGGTTGCCGCGTCAATGGCCGGGATCAATATGTCACGGTATTCCTCCGCCGTGATTTCACCAGTCATGGTCACGGACAGGATTGAAGTTACTGCGTCAAATTCGGTCGAAATCATCGGTCAAAACTCCCAAGATACGTGACCCGCAATGAAGTCACGCCGGAAGCTTAGCCAATTCAAGACACAGTTGGAACGTGCGACCGGTCAGGCCGCATCGGCAAGAAACATCGCCTGATCCGGCGTTGGATACTCCGCCGGGGGATAGGACGATGGCGATCTCAACAGCTCAGGAAATATCTCGGTGATGCGATCGGTCGCCTCATGTCCCATCGCGGACATCGCGACAGGAGATGGCAGAAAGCTCTCCACCGGCAGACCATTGGCCGTAAAGACCTGATGCCGGTCGAAAAGGACATGATAATAGGTCACATCACCGTGGATACGATCCGAATAGCTTTCATCATGCGCACCGACCAGATCGCGTGCTGCCATAAGGCAGTTGGTGCAATCATCGACGTTCTCAAGCTTCCAACCGGGCACCAGAACGCGATGCGCGCCACCAAGGGTCACACCACGCTGGGGCATCATCGGGCCCACGGCGCGAGATTTGAAATGGATGGGCGCCAGAGACGGGTCTGCTGCAACCTCTGCCGCGCTGAACGTTTGGCTCCAGACATAGCGTACGGGCTGCAAACCATTGTCTCGCGTGACGACCAGGTCACCAGGGCGCAAGTTGTCGACCCGGCGGTCGCCGCACGGTGTTCTCAGATTTGCCCCTGCGCCAAGCCCAAGTGCTCCGGCCTGACCGAACCCCTTGGTCTCAGCAATTTTTGCCACAATAGTCATCAGTCCCGCGTCCTACTGAACATCGTCCTCACCGATTAACCAGAGTTGGCGGCAAATGTGTCTGAATTAGGGTCACGTCATGTTGAAACGGCGAATGAACCCCCAAAATGCAGCGGATTCTCTGCGATCCTGTTAACGGATGG
>JABSSC010000196.1 GCA_013214635.1 Paracoccaceae bacterium
CCCCAGCGCCCCCACAGGAGCCGCCTCAGAGCGACGAGAACCCCTTTACGGACGCTATCACCATCGCGGCCAACGAGGAGCCGCAGATCGACGACACGTTGCCTACGGTGACCGGCCTTGGTCTGCACGTAGACGGGGATTACCTCGCCTACTACGCCTCAGGCAACGACCAGACCACGGCAGGGCAGGCACGGCAGAACGCGCTGGACTTGATCGAGAGTTTCCGCTCCCGCATCGGGGCGGACGAGGTCTACGTGCACATGACTGCGGCCACGTCCGACAAGGGCCTACGCTACAAAATTGCCGAGGTGAAGCCCTACCAGTCGCACCGTACCGGCAGCAGCAAGCCCCGGAACTGGGCCTACTTGCGGGAGTTCCTTGAGAACTACGCCGGCGCGGTATTCACTGTCCAAATCTGGGCAGACCGAGAGGCTGACGACGCAATCGCAGCCAGCGCCTTCAACGCGATCAGCAGCCCAGTGGGCTACGCAGGGATCGCGACCAAGGACAAGGACATGCGGATGCTCCCCGGGCACCACATCAACTGGAGCACCCGAGACCTGACCATCGTGGCCCCGGGAGACTACGAGGTTATTGGCAACGACAACAACCTCTACGGCCTCAAGTTCTTCTACCAGCAGATGCTGGAGGGGGATCGAGCGGACGCCATCCCCGGACTGGAGTTCTACAAGAACAACAAGGGCAACCTTGTGAACCTCGGTCCCAAGACAGCCCAGAAGCTGCTGGCCGACGCCACTACGGTAGACGAGGCTGCCCAGATCGTCATGGACCTCTACGAGGGGGCGTACCAGAACTACTGGCCCACCCGCTTTGTAGAGCAAGCCGCGCTACTCTGGATGCGCTTGGACGCAGACGCCAGCGTAGACGACTTCCTGACACACACAGGCAGCCAACAGGTCAGCAACGTGTACCCGCAGGAGGTTACCGACGCTGCGGCAGCCTTGGTAGCGAGGGTTACGTCATGACCAAGGGCAGACGCATCACACACCGCGAGATTAAGGAGATCAGGCAGGCACAGGTTGCGCAGCAACGCAGCAGGTGTGCTCTGTGTGGTCTCCCGGTCAAGGTGGATGACGCCGTGCTGGATCATTGCCACACCACTGGGGCTGTGCGGGCTACCCTGCACCGCTCCTGCAATGCCCTTCTCGGTAAGATCGAAAACAACTATCGCCGTCTGGGCGTCAGCGACAAGATGCTGCCCGCCTTCCTCAACGGCTGCGCAGGCTACCTACAGAAGCACAGTGTGAACCGCACAGGGCTAATTCACCCCACGCACAGGACAGCCGAAGAAAAGCGCCTGCTCAAGAATGAGCGCGCCCGCAAGCGGCGCAAACTTGCAAAAAAGGCGACACGATGAAGATTAACAAGAAACCATTTACTAACGACGAGATTGCGGATGCGATCAACGAGAACGCCCCGTCACTCGCCAAGGCTGCTAAGCAGCTGGACCGTACGGGACGCTGCTCTGAGCGCGTTACCGTAGGCCTCCTGCGCCGCTGGGTCGCTGACCTTGACCAAGCAGAGGTCGAGGAGGAAGTGAACAGAGGCCGCGAGTTGGTCCGTACCCGTAACGCGCAGATCACCAGCGCCAAGCTGCGCAAGGACGTCAAGGCCCTGACGGACATCGTCCGCAGTCAAGACGACATGCAGATCATGATCGAGCAGACCGTGGCCTCCCTCAATAGTCGGGCACCCGCACCCGGGTGGGCACCCGCCCAGCGCGCAGGTTCTACGGGTCTCACGGTTGAGGTGCTTCTCTCTGACCTGCAGATCGGTAAGCTGACTAGCGAGTACAACACGGCGGTGGCACAGCGCCGCCTGTTTGAGATGGGCCGAGCAGTCGTGTTTCAGATCAAGCAGAAGATCACGGCTGGGTACAACATCGACCGCATCGTCCTCGGTATCCTCGGGGACATCATCGAGAGCGACAAGAAACACAAGAACAGCGCACGGGCCTGCGACACCGGCACTGCCGAGCAGATGCACAACGCGATGATCGGTATGTTCGAGTTCGTAGTCGAGCCTCTGGCGGCACTCGGCTTCCCCATGCACGTTGTGTGCATCACCGGGAACCACGACTGGGACGACCACGGCCTGAATATGTACAAGCCCGGATCGGAGCAGCTGTCATGGCCGCTGTACAACGCGCTCAAAGAGATCACGATCCGCTCTGGGTACGAGAACTGCACGTTCGACATCCCTACCGGGAGCTACGCAGTCGTGGACTTCTATGGCCAGAAGGCTGTGTACGAGCACGGCGTTGGTGTAGCAAACACCGAGGCCAGCATGAAGGCGCACAAGATCAAGCGCGCTGAGCAGGAGCGGGAGCACATCACGTACTTCCGGATGGGCGACAAGCACACCGTCACCACCTTCAACGGCGGCCAGATGGTCGTCAACGGTGCGTTCTTCGGCTCAGGTGCAGGCGGCGGCGAGTACAGCGAGATCGCTGGGTACTCATCTGTCCCTGCGCAGTGGATGGCTTTCCACACAGCCCGGGACGACAATCGCCTCACGCTGTATGACCAGTTCGTCATTCAACTAGACCATATTCAGGAGTAATCACATGGACAACGAGAACTGCCCCGGAATTAACAAGCACTGCAAAATCTATGGCTGCGTCGGTCGCTCTGACTGTCGCCGAGAACTGCCCCGTATCCTCATCCTCGGGCACGGTAGGCACGGCAAGGACACTGTAGGCGAGCTCCTAGAGGCCTACGGGTTCGTCACAGGCAGCAGCAGCTTCTTCATGGCTGGGTACGTACGGGACTACCTAGAGAGCCACGGTATCGTCTACTACCCCGACGAATACAAGGCTTGGGAGAACCGGCACAAGTACCGCAAGTCGTGGTACGACGCGATCCAAGAGTACAACAAGGACGACCGTGCACGGATGTGTCGCGACATTCTTGCCGCCCACGACGTATACACCGGTATGCGGGCCGTGAACGAGTACGAGGCCTCGGTCGGCCTGTTCGACCTAGTCATCTGGGTGGACGCCAGCGAGCGCCACGAGCTCGAGCCCAAGAGCAGTATGGAACTGGAGTACGACCCCAGTACGATGTACTACATCGACAACAACGGTACGCTGGACGAGTTGGCGCAGCACGTAGACTACCTGATACAGGACTACTGGCCGCACCTTTGCAAATAACCCGAGGACAACGAGAATGCTGACACAGATCGAGCTTGAGCGCCGCATGTACGGCTCTGGCCGCGCTAAAGCCAATAAGATCATGGACGCCAACGAGGAGCAGGGCAGGGCGTCCAACAACCCCTACGGCGGGGTGCTCTACAGCCGGTTTGTGCAGCCCCTCGCTGCCGCTATCCGGGAGGACTTGTCCTCGGGCTCAGCGGGACGCTACAAGGCGCACATATCGCTCCTGTCCCCGCTGGACCCCGAGGTCGTCGCCCTCGTCACAGTCCGCTGTGTAATCAACGACCTGATGAACTCCTCGAACCGGGGGCACACGGCGCGCACGACTATCAACGCCGTTGGCCGCGCTGTGTACGGCGAGACCGTCCTCCGGCTTTTCGAGCACATCAACCCCGCCCTGTTCTACACCCTGACAACGGACCTGAACCGCAGGAAGTCCAAGGACGAGCGCCACAAGATCGCCGTCTTCAAGAGCAAGGCACAGGAGGCCGGTATCGAGTTCCCCGAGTGGGGGCCGACCGGCACTACCCAAGTGGGTGCGTACCTTGTGGACCGCCTTGAGTACCTCGGCATGGTGCAGACAGTACGTAGCACCGGCAACCGCCGGAACCGCATCGACCTCCAAATGAGCGAGGCAGTCTCGCAGCTGATCGACACCGTCAGCGAGATGACTCGGGAGACTATGCCGTACTTCCTGCCCTGTATCGAGGCCCCCAAAGATTGGACGGCCATCGACGAGGGCGGGTGGCACACCGACGAGATGCGCCGTATGCAGCCCTACGCAGTGGCGAATCCTTCTGCATGGGCCGGGATCACCGACCAGCACCTGTCGACCCCTCTGCGGGCCATTAACGCCCTGCAGCGTACGCCTTGGCAGATCAACACCCGTGTCCTTGACGCGGTCAAAGAGGTCTCCAAGCACTTCGACATGGGCGAGATAGTAGGGCAGGCCGAGAACCCCGCCCCGCCCCGTCCGCAGTTCCTAGAGGGCGACCTCAAGGTGGACCAGATGTCAGCCGAACAGCTGGAGGCGTTCACCGCGTGGAAGCGGGAGAAGCGCGAGTGGCACACGCAGAGCAAGCTGCGCCGCAGCGAGCAGAACCGCTTTGCCACCTGCGTCCGCATCGCTGAGGAGTACCGGCAGTACCCAGAAATCTTCTTCGTGCACTGCGCGGACTTCCGGGGCCGCCTGTACGCCAAGACACTGGGCGTCTCCCCGCAGGGCTCTGACCTGCAGCGGGGGCTTATCCGGTTCGCTCGGGGCAAGGCACTCAACGACCTGAAAGCGGAAATGTGGTTCTTGTGCCACGGCGCTAATCGCTGGGGCTACGACAAAGCATCACTAGAGGATCGTGCAGAGTGGGTGAAGGAACGGGACGTGATGATCCGCTCGTTCGCCCAAGACCCCGTCAGCAACACCGGCTGGATGGAGGCCGACAAGCCTGTGCAGTTCCTCGCATGGGCAATCGAGTACGACCAGTGGCGCACGTCGCCGCATGACTTCATCAGCCACATCCCGGTCGCGATGGACGGTACGTGCAACGGGCTCCAGAACTTTTCCGCTATGCTGCGGGACGAGGTCGGGGGCAAAGCCACGAACCTGATCCCCGGCGACAAGCCCCGCGACATCTACCAAGAGGTGGCCGACGTCTCAGCTTTCCAGCTGCGGAACTCGGCCCCCGACGAGGCAGGCTTCCGGGACAAGTGGCTGGATCACGGCATCAACCGCTCGCTGGTGAAGCGTTCGGTGATGACCCGACCGTACGGATCGACCCGCTTCTCGT
>JABSSC010000197.1 GCA_013214635.1 Paracoccaceae bacterium
CAGAGCATCTTGAGGCCCTTCGCACCATCAAGCCGCCCAGCCTCAATCTGTTCTGGATCAACCGCGTTCAGGCCGGTGAGGTACAGGATCATGCAATAGGCGGTTTGCGGCCAGAGCCCTGCGAAAATGATACCGTAAGTGACCAAATTCTCGTTACCGAGCACGTTGATCGGACCCAGTCCGAACCAGCCCAGCATGACGTTCAAAAGCCCAAATGTCGGGTCATAGAACCATGTGAAGACCAAGCCGACGACAACCTGACTGATCACGAAGGGAAAGAAGAAGAGCGATTTATAAAGGCGGATGCCCCAGACGTTTTGGTTGAGGAACAACGCGATGAACAGGCCCGCCGGGATCGCCAGCAAGTACATGAAGAGCCAGATCAGGTTGTTCTTCAATGAGGTGTAAAAGGCGTCGCGATCGACGAATTCCCAATACAGATCTTCGTAGTTTTGCAGGCCAATGTATTCGGCCTCTCCAAGCCCGTCCCATTCATAGAGCGAAATGTTGAAGGACTGAAAAACCGGGAAAATAACGTAAAACGCAAAGAAGAGGACGCCGGGCGCAAGGAACAACAAGGGCGCAAGCGTCTGTTGGTTCCGTCGCCACCACCCGTGCGGGTCTGCGGTCGCCACTTGCGATTGTGAAGAAAGGGCAGCGTCGGCCATGGGTCCGGTCCTTTGGCGTCGGATACCCTGCCCGCCGTAGCGGACAGGGACGTGTCAGGCGAAGGTCGCCTTATTCGTAGATACGCTGACGCGCGCGCTCGAGACGCGCGAGGATGCGGTCAATTTCGCCTGGCTTGACCATGAACTCCTGGAAGCCTTCCATCGAAGCTTTGGCCATCTCGGCACCTGTGTCACGGTCCCAGAACTGGGCCACGCCACCGGGCGAGTTCGACGACAGCATCGAGAAGCCCTGGTTCAGGAACTTGTCGTCATCCACGGACGAGTTTGCGTTCACAGGCAACTGGCCGAGGTTCTGGCCGTTGTTGATCTGCGTCTGAACGTCAGGCGACACCATGAAGCGCAGGAACGCGCGGGCGTTGTCTTTGTTCGTCGCGTTGACCGGGATGTGGAACGTATCGGTCGGCGCATCTTCAGCCAGTTCGATGCCATCGGTGATGGCTGGGAACTGGTAGAAGTCGAGCTGATCGTCCGTCAGGCCTGCTTCGCGAAGTGGCGAAACAGCAAAGTTACCCATCAGATACGCAGCCGCCTCACCGTTGACCATGAACGGCAGAGCTTCCTGCCAGCTGTAGGTCTGGTGGTTGTCGATGAACGCGCCCATTTCGACAAGCTCTGCCCAGTTGGCAAAGGTCGCTTTCACGCGGTCATCTTCCCAGCTTACGTTGCCAGCGGCCAGATCCATGTGGAAGTCAAAGCCGTTGGTGCGCATGTTGAGATAATCGAACCAGCCACCAGCAGTCCAAAGGAACTTGGTGCCAATGGTGAAGCAAGCACGACCCGAATCCACGATCTTCTGGCAGTTTGCCTTGAAGGTGTCCCAATCGGATGGCTCTTCGAGGCCTAGCTCTTCGTAGATGTCTTTGCGATAGTACACGCCCCATTGATAGTAGGTATAGGGCACGCCCCACTGCTTATCGTCGATGGTCAGAGCGCCCTTGGTCGAGGCAAGCTCGGACGCGATCGGGTCTTCAGCCCAAAGATCGGACACATCTTCGAAAAGACCGGCTTCCACGTAGGGACGCATGCGGTTTGCCGCGTACCAGGTCGCCACGTCAGGCGCGTTGGCCGTCAGGAAGTTACGGATCTGGGTTTTATAAGCTTCACGGTCGATCACCGTGGTTTCGATGTTCAGATCGGGGTGCATTTCGCCGAACTGAGCGATGGCGGCTTCCATTGTCGCCCGCGGTGCGGGGTTCGACGTGTCGAGGAAGATGACCAGATCGCCGGACAGCTTTTCGTGGCTGCCGGCAAGTGCGCCACCAGCCATGACAGCGGTGGTGGCAAGCGCCGCGATGGACGCTTTCAACATGGAACGCATTGTTTTCCTCCCTGCGTGATCCACTATAAAAAGTTCCAATTATTGAAACTTGGTTTTGGATATTGAAATCATAACGCCGACTCGCCTATGCTTGTCAACAGTCCGGTGAAGGGTACGACAAAAATCCGCACCGACAGGGAGGAACTTGGGATGGCCGCAAACGCCTCGGGCGACGGCACTGTTGGCAAGGCACTGGATGTGCTGGATCAGGTTGCCGCCTTTGGGCGGCCTGTGCGTTTTGCCGAGTTGCAGGCAGAAAGCCCGTTCCCCAAAGCAACCCTGTATCGATTTGTGCAAACCCTGACCAATCAGGGCATGCTGTCTTTTGACCGTGAAAGAAACACCTACGCGCTTGGCGTACGCCTTGTACGCTTGGCTCATGCGGCGTGGGAGCAGTCCTCGCTTGCACCAATCGCCCGCGATGAAATCAGCCGTTTGGCGGACGATGTCGGTGAGACGGTTCACCTTGCGCAAATGGATCATGCTCAGGTGCTGTACGTGGACAAACGCGACCCCGAACGCCCCGTCGCCATGTTCAGTCAAGCTGGCAAGGTCGGGCCCGCCTACTGTACCGGAGTGGGCAAGGCGATGATGGCCTGGCTTGACGAAGAAAGCCTGTGCCGAATCGTGCCCCAGCAGTCATTTCACCGGTTCACACCTAAGACGCTGACGAATGAAATCGCACTTCGCAAAGAACTCGCCAACATCCGTGACCGCGGATTTGCCTATGACGACGAAGAACATGAGCCCGGAATTATCTGTGTGGCTCTGCCAATTCTGTCCCCGCGTGGCCGGGTATTGGGCGCGCTCTCCGTCACCACGTCGACAGCGCGCAAGTCGCTGAGCGAACTCGAAACCCTTGTTCCACGTATTCGCCTTTGCGCCCAATCCATTGGGACCGAGGCCGAAGCGTGGCGTTTCCCAGATCAGATTTCAAAAGAAGTAAGGACCGCCTGACATGTCCGGAGTCACACTAAACAAGGTCATCAAGCGCTATGGCGACGTGCAGGTCATCCATGGCGTCGACCTCGAAATTATCGATGGCGAATTCTGCGTCTTCGTCGGCCCTTCGGGCTGTGGTAAATCCACGCTGCTGCGCATGGTTGCCGGGTTGGAGGAGACCAGCGAAGGCCAGATCAACATCGGGCCGCGCGACGTGACACGGCTCGATCCCTCTGAGCGGGGGGTGGCAATGGTGTTTCAGACCTATGCGCTCTACCCGCACATGTCGGTCGAGGAAAACATGGGGTTCGGTCTGAAAATGACTGGCCATCCCAAGGAAGAGATCCGCGAAAAGGTCGCGCAGGCGTCCAAGATCCTAAAGCTGGACGAATATCTGTCGCGCAAGCCCAAGGCGCTTTCGGGCGGGCAGCGTCAGCGTGTGGCCATCGGCCGTGCGATCGTGCGCGGCCCCGAGGTTTTCTTGTTCGACGAACCGCTGTCTAACCTTGACGCTGAACTTCGCGTTGAGATGCGCGTCGAAATCGCCCGGCTTCACCAAGAGATCGGCGCGACCATGATCTATGTGACCCACGATCAGGTCGAAGCCATGACGTTGGCAGATAAGATTGTGGTGCTGCGGCTTGGCAATATTGAACAAGTGGGCGCACCGCTTGAGCTTTATCGCGACCCGGACAACAAATTTGTGGCCGGGTTCATTGGCTCGCCAGCCATGAACTTTGTCGAGGGTACCGTGAGCGACGCGGGCGTCGACGTTCCGGGGTTGGCACAAACGGTGCAGGCCGCTGTATCATTGCCATCCAAGGGCTCGGGCGTGTCCGTGGGCCTGCGTCCCGAGCACCTGCTCATCGATCCCGCGGGCGACACGCATACGGTCGAGTTGACCGAGGCGCTTGGCGGGGTCTCGTACGCCTATCTGACAGCGCCAACGGGCGAGAAACTGATCGTGGAAGAGCGTGGCGATGAACGGTCTGTCACGGGCGCCAAGGTCGGGCTCACGTTTGAACCGCACCGCGCGTATTTCTTTGACGCGACAACCGAAGCGCGTCTGCGTTAGGCGGGTCCGGGCAGAACCTGCCCGAACCCAAATCACTTACAGAAGCTCAATGCTTCCAGCGCTTTCGCGGCCGTCGCGGCCTGTCTCAAGCTCGTAGCTGACTTTCTGGTTGTCAGCGAGGCCGGTCAGACCCGACCGCTCAACGGCGCGGATGTGAACGAACACATCCTTGCCGCCGCCTTCGGGCGCGATGAAGCCGTAGCCTTTGTCAGTGTTGAACCATTTCACGGTGCCAGTAGCCATGACCGTGATCTCCTTTATTGATGCGCTGCCCGCAGCATGCGGCAGCTTGGCGTCGTCAGGGCAAGATCGAGTGCCTGTCGCGCTGCCGCGGTAAAGGGGATCGATAGAGAATAACTTAGCACCGCGGCAGGTAAGCCTTTAGGGGCCACTTGGCAAGTCTTGGCCTTGACCAAATGCCCTGTGGGGCGAGACACTGAGGTCAAAAGACACGGAAGGGAACCCCATGGATATCACGGCTTTGACTGCTGTTTTCGGCTGGATGCTGGTCGTCAATCTGGTGATCTATACGATCACGGCGGGGTTTGTGATCCTCGCCCGCGACTGGGTCATCGGTATCCAGTCTCGGACGATCGGCCTGCCCGAAGAGGACTGGAACCAGCTTTATGTCGACTATCTGGGACGGTTCAAACTCTATCTGATCTTCTTCAACATCGCGCCGTATCTGGCGCTTAGATTGGCAGGCTGAATAACGTCGGCGTAACGTCGGAGTTTCGTCGGCGTCACCGTACGGTGGATTTTTCACACGTTAACCGGCCCCGGGCAGGGTGGCCGCATGAGCACACCCAAACCACCCCCCGCCTATTTGCCCCGCCAGCAAGGCACCAAGTCCGAGCGCCTCGCCATTGCGCGGCTGAGATCAAACCTGTCCAT
>JABSSC010000198.1 GCA_013214635.1 Paracoccaceae bacterium
GAGTCGCCACAGAGACGCTTCGCTATCGCAAGGCCCCAAGACTGGGCCTGTTCGACACGCATGTCACCACGCTCACCTGTTGGCCGTGGGATATCGACGTCTTTCTGGAAATGAACAATGGTCGAACTCTGACGCTTTACGATCTTGGGCGCTTTGGGCTGTTCCAACGGATCGGCACGGTCGAGATGATGCGCAATCAAAAATGGAGCGCTGCGATCGCCGGGGCCTCCATTCGGTATCGCAAGCGCGTTCGCGCGTTTCAGCGGATCGAGGTGCGCACGCGAATGGTCGGATGGGACGCCCGTTTTGTTTATGTAGAGCAGTCGATGTGGCGAAAAGGCGAATGCACGTCGCACACGCTCATGCGCTCGGCCATCACCGACAGCAACGGCATTGTTCCGACGGAGCGTGTTGCGGCCGCGATGGGCATTGAAGAGAGCCCGCCGCTTCCCGACTGGGTTCAGAACTGGATTGAAGCAGAAGCCACGCGCCCCTGGCCCCCTAAACAGAATTAGCAATTGCCGTACCCCCGCGTTCGCCATACGGTCGAGCCAACGGGGATGAGGAATGAACAGCCAAACGGATCGCAAACGCGTCGTCGGATGGTATTTTTTCGACTGGGCGACCCAACCGTTCTATACACTGGGGCTGACGTTCATCTTTGGGCCTTACTTTGCCTTTGTCGCCACGAACGCCTTTCTTGCATCAGGGATGACAGAAACGGCCGCTGATGCTCAGGCGCAGAGCGTCTGGTCGCTCGGACAGATGTTTGCAGGTCTGTTTATTGCCTTCTCTGCCCCCCTTCTTGGCGCCATCGCTGACAGCGCGGGGCGGAAACGGCCGTGGATTTGGGGATTCTCCGTTGTCTACGTCCTGACCACGTTTGGACTTTGGTGGTTGATGCCCGACGGGACGAACCTGTGGTTGGTTCTGGCGTTGTTCTACATTGGGTTTATCGCCGCCGAAACGATGCTGAACTTTACCAACGCCATGCTGCCGTCGCTGGGAAGTGATGAGGAGATCGGAAAAATCTCAGGAACTGGCGCGTCGCTTGGATATTGGGGTGGTGTGCTGTCGCTTTTTATCATGCTGCTGCTGCTGGCCGAAAACGACACCGGCGTCACGCTGATTGGGATCGAACCCATTCTCGGGCTGGATCCAGAGGCCCGGGAAGGCACGCGGTCGGTCGGCCCGTTCATCGCCATTTGGTTCATGATTTTCATGATCCCTTTCTTTGTGTGGGTGAAAGAAGGGAAACCCGTCGCGAACAAAGCGCCGATTGGCGTCGGGCGCGCCTTTTCTCAGGTGGTCACAACGATCAAGGGTCTCACCCGCCAGCGCAGCATGGGCATGTTTCTGTTGTCGTCGATGTTCTATCGCGATGCACTGAACGCAATTTATGCGTTTGGGGGCGTGTATGCCACGCTCGTGCTGAATTGGTCGATCATTCAGATCGGCGTCTTTGGCATTGTCGGCGCAATTACCGCGGCGATTGCCACTTATATCGGCGGGATGTTTGACCGAAAATTTGGACCGATGCCCGTGATCAAGTTTTGCATTTGGGCACTTATCATCGTCAGTGCGTTGATCGTTGGTATGTCGCGCGACAGTCTGTTTGGTGTGCCGCTGGGAGATGGATCGTCGCTCCCTGACATCATCTTCTACATCTGCGGGGCAACAATCGGAGGGGCTGGCGGCGCGCTTTATGCTGCGTCACGGTCGATGATGGTGCGCCACATTGATCCCGCGCACCCGACCGAGGCGTTTGGCCTTTTTGCGCTGGCAGGCAAGGCCACCGCGTTTCTGGCCCCGGCGTTGATCGCGCTCTTCACATGGTGGCTGAAATCCAATCAACTTGGCTTCTTGCCAGTGATCGGGCTCTTTATTTTTGGGCTGTTTTTGTTACGCTGGGTTAACCCGAACGGAGAACGAGCAGCCGAATGGGACTCAAAAAGATCATCGCCATCAGCCTCGGGCTGATGCTGGCCACGGGTGCGCAGGCCCAGCCGCTGGCAAAAGAACTGTTTGGCGCCAAAGCAAACGCATCAGCGCACAAATCCGCGCCCTTCGGCAGCTATGCCAAAGGCTGCGTTGCCGGGGCTGAGCAACTTGTTGAGACCGGCCCGCGGTGGCAGGCCATGCGGTTGTCGCGCAATCGAAACTGGGGACACCCCGAAGCGATCAAGTTCATCGAACGACTGACAAAGTCCGCGGCGCGGCAGCCGGGATGGAACGGGCTTTATATCGGGGATATCTCACAACCGCGCGGGGGTCCGATGCTGACCGGGCACCGCTCGCATCAGATCGGCCTGGATATCGACATATGGATGCGACCCGCCGACGATCTGACCCTGTCCCGACAAGCCCGCGAGAACATCTCGTCGATATCGATGCGGCGCTCAAACGGTGCGTTCGTAAACGATCAGTGGACCAAGGCCCATCACAACATCCTTAAGGCCGCCGCCAGCGATAAGGCGGTCGCGCGAATTTTTGTGTTCCCCGGCGCCAAAGTGCAGATGTGCAAAGACGCCAAGGGCAACCGGGACTGGCTGCGCAAGATCAGGCCATGGTGGGGGCATCATTATCATTTCCACGTGCGGCTCTCCTGCCCGCGCGGCGCGCGCGGCTGCGTCGATCAGGCACCGCCGCCCGCCGGTGACGGTTGCGCGGATGCGCAACAATGGGTGAACAACATCCTCAACCCCCCGCCCCCAGATCCAAACGCGCCGCCGCCAAAGCCGCGCCGGGAACTTGTGATGGCGGACCTCCCACAGCAATGCCAAACCGTCTTGTCCTCGCGCTGATCGCGAGCATCCTCGCGGGAGAGGCGAAGGCTGACACAGAGTTTCTAAGCCGCTTTGTTTGGGATCGGCCGGAGAAATACTTTGGCGGCATGTCGGCGCTTGATCTAATGCCGGACGGAGAAAGCTTTGTTGCGATAGGCGACAACGCCCAAGTCATAACGGGTAGAATCCTCCGCGACGGCGACGCGATCATCGGACTTGAACAAAGCAAATGGATTGGCGGCCTTCGCGACCCGATGGGAAAGCGCGTCAGTTTGATGCAATCGGATTCCGAAGGTGTAGACCTGTTGCCGGATGGGTCCTTTTACGTCTCGTTCGAGCGGCAGGCGCGTGTCTGGAAATACGAGAATTGGGATGCGCCCGCCCAACGGTTGCCGAAAGACACCGCATTTCCCGGGCTTCAGATCAATTCTGCACTGGAAGCTGTTGCCGTGGACGCATCGGGAACGCTCTACACGATCCCCGAACGCTCTGGCGAGGTTGACCGCCCGTTCCCAGTTTACGTGTTCCGCGATGGTGAGTGGCGGACCCCGCTTTCTCTACCCCGGCGTGGAAAGTATCTTGTTGTCGGAGCTGACTTCGGACCTGACGGGCGGCTCTATATCCTTGAGCGGTGGTTTCGCGGTCTCCTCGGGTTTTCCACACGTGTGCGAAGTTTTGGCGTATCGGACCTCGCCCTGAGAGAAGAGCGCGAGGTACTCCGTACCCGGGCAGGCACCCATGACAATCTTGAGGGCATTTCAGTCTGGCAGGGGAAAGACGGCGCGTTGCGCCTTACGATGATCTCGGACGATAACAACAACATCCTTCAAACCACCGAGATTGTCGAATACCGCTTGACCGACTAAGCGCGAAGGCGTATCGCCCCGCATCCCGCCCAAATGGGCCAAGTCTCCGCTACCTTGTAAAAACGGATCAGACCAATGACACGTATTCTTCCCGGCATCCTTGCCATGGCCGCCATCGTTGTGGCCTCCAACATCCTCGTCCAGTTCTTGTTCGGCCAATGGCTGACTTGGGGGGCATTCACCTATCCGTTGGCGTTTCTCGTCACCGATATCATGAACCGGGTTTACGGACCTTCGCTGGCGCGGCGGGTCGTGTTCGCGGGCTTTGTGACTGGTGTCGCGTGCTCTATTATCGGAACCCAGATCCAAGGCGAGTTCGGGCCGCTGGTCACTTGGCGTATCGCCATGGGGTCCGGGATCGCGTTTCTGGCTGCACAGCTCACGGATGTTGCCATCTTTGACCGGTTGCGTGCCGGGGCATGGTGGCGCGCGCCGCTTGCCTCGACGCTTGTCGGATCGACCTTGGACACCGCGTTGTTCTTTACGATCGCATTTTCGGCGTCGCTTACGTTCCTTGAGCCGGCCAACGATGTATCTTGGGCGGGTGAAGTCCTGCCGCTTTTGGGCGTTGGTCCAGAGGTACCATTGTGGGTCTCACTCGCGGTCGCGGACTGGATGGTCAAACTTTCGCTCGCAATTTTGGCACTTGTCCCGTTTCGCGCCATTGTGTCGCGCATGCAGGCACGGGTCGCGTAAAACGCTTTGACAAACACAACATCTGTGCCACCCTCCTTATATCGGTAACAAACGAAAGGAGGTGGTCCAGTGTCTAGAGTGATATTGGAGAGAGGTGTCGGAACAGTCGGGAGGACCGGTGTCTAGGGGCAGCCCCTTGGACTAAACACTCCTGATTGGGCCGTCGGTCTTGGACCGATCCCTAACTGGCCCATCTCTAAGATACTCGAAGGGCCACCGGATTTCCCGGTGGCCCTTTTGAATTTCATGTGTGGCGCGCATCAGGCGATCATGTCGCCTTCGTCTGCAAAGATGAAGTTGTCTTCATCGAGGTCGTTCTTACGAACACCCCAAACCAGCAGCGTCTCGCCCTCGGCTTTCACCATGGTCTGGCCATAGCGCGTCATGATGGCGAGGTCGTCGAAATCCGTCACGCCCAGGCCCGACACGTCGATCTTGTCGCGATCTTCATTGAAGTCGAGGATACGGTCACGACCGCGGCCTTCTTCCATCACGAACACGTCATGGCCACTGCCACCCCGAAGGAGGTCGCTGCCATCAC
>JABSSC010000002.1 GCA_013214635.1 Paracoccaceae bacterium
TTGCCCCACGTGACGTGAAAATCTCGCACGAAGCGGAGCAACTTCTTGATACAGGAGGCGGGCTCAAGGCGGCGCGTTCCTATCTCGGGGATGGTGCGATCGCCACAATCAATCCCGATGTGCTTTGGCTTGGCCCAAACCCCTTAAAGGTTTTGGAAGACGCGTGGGACGGAACAGGAGCCATGCTTCTATGCGTTCCGTTGGATCGCGCCATTGGACGCAGTTCGGGTGATTTTTCTTCAGCCGATGGACGTCACCTGACACGGCAGGGTGACTGGGTTTATGGCGGAGCGCAGATCATCCAGATGGACGCGGTTGTATCCGTCGATGACACCGTTTTTTCGTTGAACACCGTGTGGAACAATCTGATCGCCGCTCAGCAACTTAAAATGGCCGTTTATCCCGGCAGGTGGTGCGACCTCGGAACGCCTGAGGCGCTGGCGGCAGGTGAGGCGTTGCTCGCCGAAGAGAGCGTATAATGACTGCCGACCCAAATGTCTTTGCGGTACCGGTAGGCGCCAGCTTTCCCGAAGCGCTTGTCGCGGGTGTGCTTGACCGTTTTGGGTCTGACCCGTTGTCGCTCGCGCGGGTCACTCTGATCGTCAACACCACACGCATGCAACGCCGCGTGCGCGAATGCTTTGCCAATGGCGGACCGCTTCTTTTGCCGCAGGTGATCACACTGTCGCAATTAGGAAGCGGGCCAGAGTTCCTCGATATTCCTGCTGCAACGCCTGACCTCCGTCGGCGGTTGGATATCATGCGACTGACGTCTGCTTTGCTGGAGCAAGACCCCTCAATCGCACCAAAAGAAAGCGCCTTCGCGCTGGCAGACGATCTATCGAAGTTGCTGGGCGAAATGCATGGCGAAGGCGTCGCACCCGAGGCGCTTCAGTCAATCGATGTTCAAGACGCATCCGGTCACTGGGCCAGAAGTCTGAAGTTCTTTGACATCGTCCGTCGCTACAGCGAAGCGCTTGGGCAGGATGCAACCGATGCCGATCTCAGGCAACGGTTGGTGACCGAACGGATGGTTGACTTGTGGGATGCGTCACCGCCGACGTCCCCGGTCATTCTTGCCGGATCGACCGGATCGCGCGGCGCAACTTTTGCTTTACTAACGGCACTGGCGAAACTGGAGAACGGATACGTCGTCCTGCCGGGTGTCGACACCGACCTGACCGACGCGGCCTGGAAAGCAGTTACAAATTCTCCCCTCGAGGACCATCCCCAGTTTCGTTTCGCAGCGCTTTGCAAAGAGCTTGGGTTGAGGCCCGACACCCTGCCAATCTGGGCCGGTGTTCCGGCGGATGTGCCGCGAAACAGGCTCATGTCGCTCGCACTGCGGCCCGCACCGGTGACGAACGCATGGATTTCCGAAGGCCCAAGTCTGGGCGATCTTGGGACAGCCACGCGAAACATGACGTTGATTGAGGCCCCCAATCAACGCGTTGAAGCCACAGCGATTGCCCTGCGTATTCGCGAGGCCTTGGATGCCGGAACACGGATTGCCCTGATCACGCCCGATCGTCAGCTTACCCGGCAAGTCACGGCGGCGCTGGATCGCTGGAACATTGAACCCGATGATAGCGCAGGTCGCCCCCTTGCCCTGTCACCACCGGGACGCCTTTTCCGACAGATCCTGCGACTTGATTCGCTCCCAATCACCGCCGAAGCTTTGATGGCTCTGCTAAACAACCCGCTGGTTGCCTCAACCGAAGGCGCGCGCGGGCCGCATATCCTTGCCACGCGCGAGCTTGAATACTGGCTGCGCCAAAAGCGCAGGGCGCATATCACACCCGAACTCCTTGACGATTGGATCAAAACACAGGCTGACGATCGAGTCTCTGGTTGGCTTGAATGGCTCATAGATTGGATGGCGGGACTGCCGAACCTTTCTGAGGTCGATGCCCCGACACGATTGAACACGTTGACTGATCTTGCCGAAAAACTGTGCGCAGGTCCTGACGCAGACGGATCGGGCGAGCTCTGGGAAAAGAAAGCGGGAGAGGAGGCGCGCGCGGCCACGGTCGATCTCAAGGCCGCAGTGTTGACGGATGACGCACTGGATGCGCGGTCCTTCATCGATTTGGTCGATCACGTTTTGAACGCACGTGAGGTACGCGACCCCCTGCTGCCCAACGAAGACGCCTTGATCTGGGGAACGCTGGAGGCGCGTGTTCAAGGGGCATCAACCGTTATTCTCGGCGGGCTGAACGAAGGCATCTGGCCTCAGCGCCCAGCGCTTGATGCCTGGCTTAATCGGGACATGCGGCGACAAGCGGGACTGCTGCTTCCAGACCGGCAAATCGGTCTTTCCGCGCACGACTTCCAGCAGGCCGTGGCCAGCGAACACGTGATCCTGACCCGATCTGTTCGAGACGCCGAGTCCGAGACTGTAGCCTCACGTTGGGTCAATAGGCTGACCGGGTTGTTGTCTGGTCTCCCCGACCAAGGCGGCACAGCGGCGCTGAAACGGATGCGCACAGAGGGTCAAAAGTACGTTGATTGGGCCCACACGCTCGATCAGCCAACAACATGTGAGAGTGCAGCCACGCGCCCGTCACCCCGCCCGCCGGTTTCGGATCGCCCCAGATCCCTATCCGTGACGCAGTTCGAAACACTCGTCCGAGATCCATACGCGATCTACGCGCGCGAAATTCTCCAACTCAGGCCGCTCAACGCGTTCTCTGCACAACCCGATGCGCGGGATCGCGGAACCCTTCTGCATGAGATAGTCGAAAAGTTTGTTATCAACGGGATCGATCCCTCGGACCCGAAGGCGGCTGACCTGTTGCGCGGAATTGCGCGTGACGTGTTTGCGGAGGTCGCGGCCTTTCCGCTTATGCAAAAAGGGTGGGAGATTGCCTTTGACCGAATTATCAGCGATTTCCTTGCACAGGAGACGCTCAGGCGCCAACGCGGAATACCTCTGAAACCCGAGCAATACGGCACTCTGCCCCTACGCGACGCGAATTTTGAGATACGCGGTTTGGCGGATCGTGTGGATCAAACCCCAGACGGGCACCTGATCGTATATGATTACAAATCCGGTGCCGTTCCGACCGAGAAGGAAGTCTTTGCCTTTGACCGGCAGTTGCTGATCGAAGCGGTAATGGCCCAGAAAGGCGCATTTGACGAAGTGCCAAAAGCAACAGTGACCGAGGTCGTCTATATTGGAATCGGCTCAAAGGCATCGGAACGCCGTATCCCGCTGGTGCAAGGACCCAAATACGACTTTACAACCGAGACGGCGCACGCGGATCTGCAGAAACTGATCGCGTGGTTTGATGATCGCCGCAACGGCTACACATCCCGACGCGCCCCTAAGCAGGTCAGGTTTGCGGGTGATTTTGACCAACTGGCGCGGTTTGGCGAGTGGGATGAAAGCATGCCCGCAACGCCAGTGGAGGTGGGAAAACCATGATATCCGACGCCTCCCGACGCCAGAACCAAGCCTCGCAACCTGATCTTTCAACCTGGCTTTCCGCCAACGCCGGGTCAGGGAAGACACGCGTTCTGACAGATCGTGTTGCCCGGTTGTTGCTGGCCGGGGCCGACCCGCAAAATATCCTCTGTCTGACGTACACCAAGGCCGCGGCGAGCGAGATGCAGAACCGGCTGTTCAAGACGCTCGGCAATTGGGCGATGACGCCCGAAGATGAGTTGCGCACCTCGCTCAAGGGTCTCGGAGAGAACAGCACACCTGACATTGACCGCGCCCGCACGCTTTTTGCCCGTGCCATCGAAACGCCCGGCGGTCTGCGTATTCAAACCATTCACTCCTTTTGCAGCTCGATTCTGCGCCGGTTCCCACTCGAAGCGGGTGTGTCCCCAACGTTCACCGAGATGGACGATTCCGTCTCAGAAGCGTTGCGGCGGGAGGTGCTTGAGCGTTTGACCGTTGAAGAGCCTCACGTGATTGAGGCTATGCTTGAATTTGCCTCAACCGATCGTCTTCTCGATGTGGCAAGCGCGATGCTCGGAAGCACCGCAAGCTTTGATGCAAGGACGGAAGCCAAAATCGCAGAAGCGAGTGGAACATCAGTTTCTGAGTCAGCCGTAACCATTGAAGCTGACACATTTCTTGGCGGTGAGATGGCGCTTCTGGAACGCCTTGCAGAGGTTTTGGCAACCGGCAGCGACGCGAACCAAAAACAGGCGGAGCGGCTGACCCACATTTTGGCCCGGGGGCTGAGTTTTGAAACACTCCCGAATCTAGAAGGGATAGTCCTGTTCGGTGCAACGGCGGCTGCACCTTTTGGATCCAAGGCCGGAAGGTATCCGACCAAAGCCTTGCGCACCGCACTTGGTGACACGTGTGACCCACTTGATGCGCTTATGGACCGCGTGGCGGATGCACGACAGCGCCGATTGGCCTTGGACGTCTTCCGCAAAAGCATCGCTCTGCACCAGTTTGCGGGAGCGTTCCTCCCTGCCTATTCCCGTGAAAAGACGCGGCGCGGCGTGCTGGATTATGACGATCTTATCCAGAAAACTCTCCAACTCCTGACCAAAACAAAAGATGCCACTTGGGTGCTCTACAAGCTCGACGGTGACATCGACCACATTCTGATTGACGAGGCACAGGATACCAGCCCGGCACAATGGCAGGTCATCGGCGCCTTGGCCGAAGACATCGCAGCAGGCGCCTCGGATCGGGAACGTTCGATCTTTGTCGTGGGGGACAAGAAACAGTCGATCTATTCATTTCAGGGCGCAGATCCGCGCGAGTTTGATCGAATGCAGGCGCATTTTGCGGACCGTCTACGGGAAGGATCTGGCCTCCAGAGCCTTGAGCTTGAGTATTCGTTCCGTTCCTCAAGCGCTGTACTTTCGGTCGTGGACAACACCTTTGCCGACGTTCCGTCGTTCACTGAACAGGCCGTGACACGGCACCGTGCCTTTCACACGGATAAACCCGGCCGGGTTGATGTATGGCCCCCGCTTCTCGGTGGCGAAAAACGCCCCGACGACCCTTGGTTCGCACCGCTTGATACCGTGTCCGAAGAACACCACGCGCGAAAACTCGCAAATGCTGTTGCAGACGAGATCAAGCGACTGATCGATGACGAACGCCTGCCGATTGATGGCGGTGGGTGGCGCAAGATTTCGCCGGGCGACATCATGCTGCTGCTTCAGGCGCGGTCGGGATATAACGAACTGTTCTACGCACTTATCGCCGCTTGCAAAGACCGCGGGATCGACGTTGCAGGCCCGGATCGGCTGTCGCTGATGAATTCCTTGGCTGTGCGCGACATCATTTCGCTTTTGTCATTTGTGGCCCTGCCCGAGGATGATCTGTCTTTGGCGACGGCGCTGCGTTCTCCGCTTCTGGGATGGAGCGAGAGTGAGCTTTACGAACTCGCTCAAGGACGCACGGAAACGTACCTTTGGACCACGCTGCGAAACAGGGCTGACACATACCCTCGGACACTGGCCATCCTGAACGATCTTCGGCGGAACGGAGACTTTCTGCGCCCCTATGAAATGATCGAGCGCATTCTCACCCGCCATGACGGGCGGCGTAGGTTGCTGGCTCGGCTTGGGGACGAAGCCGAAGACGGGATCGACGAACTGCTCAATCAGGCGCTCGCGTTTGAACAAAAGGACGTCCCAAACCTGACCCGCTTTCTCTCGTGGATCGTGTCTGAAGATGTCGAGGTCAAACGGCAGATGGACGCGGCAGGTGACAAAGTACGCGTCATGACCGTGCATGGGGCAAAAGGTCTTGAGGCGCCCATTGTTATCCTGCCGGACGCAACCCGTCCGGACCGCAAACGCGCCCCCGACCTCGTCATATCTGCGGACGGGACAGCGCTTTGGCCCACGGCCAGAGGCGACGCTCCGGATACGGTGCTTCGCGCTTTGGAAGATCACGACGATAAGCAAGGCGAAGAGAAATTACGCCTGATGTACGTGGCGATGACCCGGGCCGAAACGTGGTTGATCGTCTGCGGATCAGACAAAGACGCGGGGACTTGGCACGAGCGGATCCATAACGGTGCCGCCAAAGCCGGTGCTGCAGATTACTCGTTTGATGTCGGTAAAGGACTGCGCTTGGAGTGGGGCGATTGGACCGGCAATGCCGACACAGATACCACCTCCCTAGCGCATGACATTCCACAGCTGCCCGAGTGGGCCTCGTCGGTGGTCGATCCGCCCAAGAAGCAACAGCAATTTGTGTCGCCTTCTGATCTGGGCGGCGCAAAGGCAATTGCGGGCGCACAGGCCGAAAGCCAGGACGCGTTGGCGCGCGGCACTGCGCTTCATCGATTGTTGGAGGTGCTGCCGGACATCGATTCGGGACAACGCGAAGCGGTTGGGCGGAAAATTCTCGCCGCCGAAGGCATGACCGACGCCAGCCTTATCGATGATGCGCTTGACGTAATCGGCGACCCTGACCTGGCTGCGGTGTTAACCGGTGACGTCCTCCGCGAGGTTGAGGTGGCCGCGCCGCTTGGCGACGGATCGCGGACCATTCTTGGGGCCATCGACCTTTTGCGGGTCGAAAGTGATCGGGTTCTGGTGGTCGATTTCAAATCAAACGCCGTGCTTCCAGAGACGCCCGATCAGGTTCCTGACGGTTTGTTGCGTCAAATGGGAGCCTATGCCCACGCATTGGCGCAAGTCTATCCTGACCACGCAATCGAAACAGCAATTCTGTGGACGTCCGCCCCAAAACTGATGGTGCTACCGCACGAGATCGTGAGGAATGCTTTCAACGACGCCGCTATATCTTGACCTTGGTCCAACGCATTCCTACTTTGCGTCCCTAACCAATTTCTCAGGAGATGAGCCATGGCCACCGTCGCCGTCACAGACTCGACCTTCGACGCCGAAGTCCGCCAAGCGGACGTCCCTGTAATCGTTGACTTTTGGGCCGAATGGTGTGGCCCGTGCAAGCAAATCGGACCCGCTCTGGAAGAGCTGAGCGCCGAATACGATGGCAAGATCAAGATCGCCAAAGTCAACATCGACGAAAACATGGCCGAAGCCCAAACGCTCGGCGTGCGCGGTATCCCGGCGCTCTTCATGTTCAAGGACGGTCAGGTTGTGTCGAACAAGATCGGTGCCGCCCCCAAAGCTGCGCTGCAAAGCTGGATCGAAGAAACGATCTGATCCACCTTGGATTTATGTGAATTTGGGCGCCTTCGGGCGCCCTTTTTCGTTGCAATGGTTGTGAGTGCGGATCATCCGCTCCATATACCATCCGAAGTTTTCGGAGGCTGACATGGACAAATCGGAATTCCCCGGCTGGCACGGCACAACGATCGTGGGTGTGCGCAAAGGCGGTGAGGTTGTCGTCGCAGGCGACGGTCAGGTCAGCCTTGGACAGACCGTCATCAAAGGCTCCGCGCGCAAAGTGCGCCGGCTGTCGCCCGGTGGAACCGAAATCGTTGCGGGCTTTGCCGGCTCGACGGCGGATGCCTTCGCTTTGCTGGAGCGGCTGGAGGCGAAACTCGAAGCCACGCCGGGTCAGTTGCAGCGTGCCGCCGTTGAACTCGCCAAGGATTGGCGCACGGACAAGTACCTGCAAAAGCTTGAAGCGATGCTGATCGTCACGGATGGCGCCGAGCTCTATATCGTTACGGGTGCCGGGGACGTCCTTGAGCCCGAGCACAACGTTGCGGCCATCGGATCGGGCGGCAACTATGCCCTCGCCGCTGCGCGCGCGATGATGGACAGCGATATGGAGGCCGAAGGCGTTGCCCGCCGCGCGCTCGAAATTGCTGCGGACATTTGCGTTTACACCAACGGCAATCTCACGGTCGAACGCATCGCAAAATGAGCGTGGAACGCGACGATCTGCGTGCCGCGGTTGCGGCCGGTTACATAACTGAGGCGCAGGCAGCGTCCGTACTGGCGTTGTCTCAGAGCCGGAAAGGCATGCTCGACACAGCGGCACTAGACGAACCGTTCGAGCTTTTTCGTGGATTCAACGAGATCTTTATTGTCGTCGGGCTCACGATCCTCTTCGCCGGATGGTCCGGGTTTGTTGGCCTGACCTCGCTGGCGAACCTCGGAATGCCATCGCGACATTTCGTGATCTATTCTGTGATCGGGCTGGCTGTCTTGCCCATGCTGGCGACCTATTTCACCACCCGTCGTCGAATGGTGGCACCGTCTATCGCGCTTTCGATCATGTTCGCCATCACGGGACTTCAGTTCGGGTTTAGCCTTGGCTGGCAACTTGGGATCACCCTGCCCGGTCGTATGGTCTTCATGGGCGCAGTTACAACGACACTCCTTGCCCTTTGGTATTGGCGTTTCCGCATCCCGTTCACGATGGCCCTGATCGGCATCGGCGTTTTTCTGACCGCTGGCGCGACGCTTTTACAAAACGGTGCAGGAATCCCGGAACCGAGAGAGTTATTCCTTCTCTCAGCCGAAGGTCCATTTGCGGTGATGACATTCGCACTTGGCCTTCTCGGCCTCGCCGTCGCGCTTTGGTTTGACATGTCGGACCCCCACCGCGTGACCCGACGCGCAGCTTCGGCGTTCTGGCTTCACATCATTGCCGCACCTGCGATTGTGAACACGGTCGCGCTAACGCTCTTCGTCCGCGACACCCCCGGAGCGTTGTTCGCACTCTTGGCCTTTCTTGCCGCAATGGCCGTCTTTGCGATCATCATTGACCGCCGGTCATTCCTGATCGCAGGCGTTGGCTATGTCATCGCGCTGTCTGCAGGTGTGCTGCAGGACCAAGCCTATCTCGCCATTCTGATCCTCGGCATCCTGCTCGTTTATCTCGGTGCCCAGTGGGAATGGCTTCGCAACCGTTTGATGAACGCGCTTCCTGCGTTCCCCGGCAAATCCCGACTTCCACCCTGGGCACACGATGCCAGTGAAGGACACGTATCATGACTGACCTGACCCCCCGCGAAATCGTCTCGGAACTCGACCGTTTCATCATCGGTCAAAAGGATGCAAAACGCGCCGTGGCCGTCGCCATGCGCAACCGGTGGCGGCGCAAGCAACTGGATGCGGACCTGCGGGACGAGGTGTATCCAAAAAATATCCTTATGATCGGGCCAACTGGCGTCGGCAAAACAGAAATCTCCCGCCGTTTGGCCAAGCTTGCAAAAGCGCCGTTCCTCAAAGTCGAAGCAACCAAGTTCACCGAGGTCGGGTATGTCGGGCGGGACGTTGATCAGATCGTCCGGGATCTCGTAGAGGCCTCAATCACCATGACGCGTGATCTGATGCGAGATGAGGTTCGCGCCAAGGCACATGAAAATGCGGAAGAGCGTGTAATCGAAGCTGTCGCTGGAAAGGATGCCCGTCAGCAAACCCGCGACATGTTCCGCGAAAAGCTGAAGAAGGGCGAGCTGGATAACACCGTGATCGAGCTTGAGGTCGCCGATACCTCGAACCCGTTTGGTGCGATGGAAATTCCCGGCATGCCGCAGGGCCAAGGCGGGGGGATGATGAACCTTGGCGATCTTTTCGGCAAAGCGATGGGTGGGCGCACAACGCGCAAGAAGATGACGGTCGCGGACAGCTATGAAGTTCTGCTGTCTGAGGAGGCCGACAAACTTCTCGATGACGAAACAGTCACTAAACAGGCGCTTTCGGCGGTTGAGGAAAGCGGGATCGTATTCCTCGACGAGATCGACAAGGTCGCAGCGCGGTCGGACGCGCGCGGTGCCGATGTCAGCCGTGAAGGGGTTCAGCGCGATTTGCTGCCCTTGATCGAAGGGACGTCCGTTTCGACAAAGTACGGTCCGGTGAAAACAGACCACATCCTGTTCATCGCCTCAGGTGCGTTTCACGTTGCCAAGCCATCGGACCTGCTTCCCGAATTGCAGGGGCGCCTACCAATCCGCGTGGAACTCCGTGCGCTGACCGAGGAAGATTTTGTGCGCATCCTGACCGAGACCGATAACGCGCTGACACGTCAGTATTCTGCGCTTATGGCAACGGAAGAAGTGACCGTCAGCTTCTCGGATGACGGTATCGCGGCGCTGGCAAAAATTGCTGCCGATGTGAACCAGACCGTGGAAAATATCGGCGCGCGGCGGCTCTATACCGTGATGGAACGCGTGTTTGAGGAGTTGTCGTTCACGGCACCTGACCGAGCCGGCGATACGCTGGTCGTCGATGCGACATTCGTTGAAGCCAACTTGGGTGCCTTGATGGCATCGGCCGATACCAGCCGTTACGTGCTCTGAGATAACGCTTTCCGCTTAGGCGAAACTAAGGATACACAGGTCGGACAAGCGGCGCGCAACGCGTCGCATTTCCAAGACCTTCGGTATCTCGCTTGCCTGAGCGCACCACGACATTCCTGCGCAACAACGCACCGTTCCTTCTGGCCGGTGTGATCCTTACCTTTTGCTCAAGCTTTGGTCAGACCTTTTTCATCTCGGTCTTTGCAGGTGCGATTCAGGATGAATTCGGCCTGAGCCACGGTGCATGGGGCACGATCTATTCCGTCGGAACGATGGCCTCCGCCGCCGCGATGATCTGGGCTGGTGTTCTGACGGACGTTATGCGCGTTCGGCTTCTCGGGCCGATCGTTCTGGGATCGCTCGCCTGCGCTTGCCTTTTGATGGCGAGCGTCTCGTCGATCTTCATGCTCACGCTCGCTGTCTTCGCACTACGCCTCGCCGGTCAGGGGATGTCAGTCCATATCGGCGTCGTCGCCGTATCTCGTTGGTTCAACGCCAACCGGGGCAAAGCAATCTCAGTCGTCGTTCTGGGCGTGGCAGCTGGCGAGGCCCTGCTTCCCCTCATCTTCGCAAGCCTGCTTCCCCATTTTGACTGGCGTGTTTTGTGGGTCCTAGCCGCGTTAATCGTGTTGGTTCTGGTGCCCATCCTTTGGCCGCTATTGCGGTTGGAACGCACACCTCAAGCCATCGCGCAGGACCAACAGACGACCGGCATGGATCAAAATCAATGGACTCGCCGGAACATGCTCCGCCATCCACTATTCTGGTTCATCCTTCCCGCACTCTTGGCTCCGGCAGCGTTCTCAACGGCGTTCTTTTTCCAACAGGTCCATCTGGCCGAGGTCAAAGGGTGGGGACACATCACGCTTGTCGCGCTTTTCCCAGTGTTCACCGCGTCTGCAATAACGTCGATGTTGGTCTTTGGTTGGCTTATCGACCGCATCGGAACGGCTCGTATCATGCCGTTCTTTCAAATTCCCATGGCTCTTGGGTTCTTGCTGTTCTCGTTTGCGGATTCGATCGCTGTCGCGGCACTGGCCATGGCACTGATGGGGATGAGCCAGGGTGCAAATTCAACCGTACCAAATGCGTTCTGGGCTGAATTTTACGGAACGCTGCATCTGGGGTCAGTAAAATCACTCGCGACGGCCTGCATGGTTCTCGGCACCGCCATTGGTCCTGCAATCACCGGACTGGGCATTGATGCGGGTATCCCATTCCCACAGCAGATGCCGTTCATAAGTTTGTATTTCCTCTGCGCCGCCGCGCTCGTGTATTTCGGCGTCACCCGCTATCGCAGCCTGCTGAGATAGACATAATATGCCCCTCCTCCTCCGTGGGAGATATGGGCCTGCGACACTTGCAGAACCTTGTCGCGCAAAGGCGGCAAGTCCAACCATTTGGGAACCTGATGCCGCAACACGCCCACGCGTTCCGGGATCGGACCGAGATCGGGTTTCTCTTTGCCCTTCCCCGTAATCACAAGAACCAAACGCTTTCCGCGCGCATGTGATCCAAGAACAAACTGCGTCAGCGCGGTATGGGCGGCGTCTTGCGTCATTCCGTGAAGATCGATCCGCGCTTCGGGTTTCATTTTCCCCCGCGCCATCTTCCGAAACGCCTTTGTGTCCATCTTGACCGGCGACATCGGGGTGACTGCGGCCATCGTGCCACCCCTCGCCCTTTCACCGACGCGAAACGGTTCAAGCCTTAAGCCGGGCGCGGGTTTGGAATCAGATGTTTTTTTGACTGCCCGTGGAAGAGGCTCGTCATTCTTCGTGACCTGTTGCTTTTGAAAAGGGCGGGTTGTCTTGGCAACGCGATCCCACAGGTCTTTTTCCTCAGCGCTCAGCTGGCGGGGTTTCTTGCGCGCCATTCATTCTACCGCTTCGGCCAAAGCAAAGGCTTGCTCCAGCGGCAACAAAACAACCATGCGTCCGGGGTCACGGATCTCCCCGGCGGCCTTACCCGCATCTTCACCGGTTCCCACGAAAATATCCGCGCGTTGCGCGCCTTTGATCGCGGCCCCGGTATCTTGCGCAATCACCAATTTTCGCAGTGGGTTTCTGCCATCTTTCTCGATCCAGACCGGCGCACCCAATGGCGTGTATGCTGGATCAACCGCAATCGATCGACCCGCCGTTATCGATCGGTTCATTGCGCCAAGTGGCCCCAATTCAGACGGAACTTGACTGACTTCACGAAAGAACACGTAAGACGGGTTAAACCTCAAAAGCTCTGCGCCTGCCGACGGATTGCGCCGCACCCAGTTACGAATGGCTTGCGCAGACACCTGATGCGGTTGGAACGTGCCCCGGCGGATCAACTCATTTCCTATCGACCGATAGGGGTGGCCGTTTTTCCCACCATACCCCACGCGAACGCTTTTCCCGTCGGGCAATCTGACCCGCCCAGACCCCTGAATCTGGAGAAAGAACTTGTCGACCGGGTCAGACAGCCAAACAATCTCAAGCCCGCGGTTGGACAGAACCCCGCTTTGCTCAATCTGCGCGCGCGTGTACCACGCCTGTCCGCGCGGGGCCTCGGGCGGCAATCGATAAAGCGGATAGCGATAGGTGCTTGTTCGAACCCGCGACCCCGGCAATTCAGGTTCGAAATATCCTGTAAACAACATTGGGTCGCCGTCTTCGATCAAGACAGGTCGAAAGAACAACTCAAAGAACGATCGGGCGTCTGGGTCCGTTCGCGCATATGCGCAGATCGGCTCCCACACAGGACCATCAAGATCCATGCAAGTATCCAGGAAAACAGAAAGGGCGGCCGAATGATCATCGTCCGCCCAGCCATCCAGGTCTTTGAAATCCAAAACAGTCGACGTGGTTTCGGCCTGAGCCCCAGTTGCCATCGCGACCGACAGAACGGTGACCTTAGCCGCCTGTGCCCACCAAGCGCCAGTTCGGATCGTCCACGCCCATGGGGCGCGCAAAGGTCCAGACGTCTTTTTGACGTTTGATTTCGTTGGGATTTCCTTCAACGATCTCTCCGGCCTCGTTACGAACAACGAAGGTCAACTCACCGACAAATCGCACTGTCACCTCGGCTTCGGATGACCCGCGGTCGAATTCTGCATCTGCAAGTGCCAGCTCTCGCACACCTACAAAGCTTGCGTCGACCTCAAGTCCCTGGTCCTTGCGCTGAGTTATAACCGCGTCGAAGGCTTCGGCAATGTCATCAGAAAGAAAGTTCCGGACACTGTCCAAATCGCCACTCTCGAACGCCATGAGAATCATTTCATAGGCCCCTCGGGCACCTTCAAGGAACTCACTGACGTTGAAGCCCGGCTCAGCCGTTTTCATCGCGCCCAGCGCCTTGGCCGCATCGGTTCCGTCTTCGACATAATCCGTGATGTCGCGATCCGCGCCACCTTCGATCACATCAAATTCGGGGCGATCGCTGCGTGCACGCTCTTGCGCGTCAGGCAACTGAACGGGCGGTTTTTCAAACCCTTCACGAGTGCCGAGAACACTGCGCAGACGCAAAATCAAGAAAACTGCGATACCCGCAAGAACCAGCAGTTGGATGATGGCAGAACTCATCGAAACCTCGTGTTTGTCCGGAGACAGAATGGAATATACCCGTCAGGGACCTTATGTAGGGCACGGATAGGGGCGAGTCTACTGCGCCACATTGCAACTTGAGGGTCTAATGCCGCTGTTTCTCGTCTTTTTGATCGTGCCGTTGATCGAAATTGGTCTTTTCATTCAAATCGGAGGCATCATTGGGCTTTGGCCAACGCTGGGCATCGTTGTGCTGACCGCCATCCTCGGGACCTATCTTGTGCGCGAACAAGGGTTGCGGGCTTTGGCCGATGTCCAACAGTCATTTCAACAACTCGACAACCCGTCTGAACCCCTCGCGCACGGCGCAATGATCCTGTTTTCCGGTGCACTTCTTTTGACGCCGGGCTTTTTCACAGACGCGGTTGGGTTTGCGCTTCTTGCACCGCCGGTCCGGCGCTGGCTGTATCGCTATATTTCCTCGCGCGTTCAGGCACGCGGAAACGTGAACATGACCTTCACGACAACAACCGGCGCTGGATCGCGCAATGATCAAACCATCGACGTCGAGTTTGAAGAGGTGGAAATCAAGCCGGGTGATCCAAATTCACCGTCAGGCTGGACCAAGCATTGAGACCCCCCGCGCGCTCTGTTAGAGACGCGCCCGAGTTTTTATTTTAACGGAGTCGCCAGATGGCCGAGACCGATACCGCTGCACCAACCGCTGCTGCCCAGCCCAAAATGCAAATTCTTGCGCAGTTCATCCGCGACATGTCCTTCGAGAACAACCTCGCGCGGAAAAGCATTGACGGAAACGTCACGCCAGACGTTCAGGTACAGGTCGCGCTCGACGGCAAAAAGCGCAACGTCGAGAACCAGTTTGAAGTGATGACAAAGTTCAACATCACCTCAAAGAACAAGGGCACAGACGACACTCTGTTCCTGCTTGAGCTTGAATATTCTGGCGTTTTCCTGATTGAGAACGTTCCTGACGAGCAGATGCATCCATTCCTTCTGATCGAATGCCCGCGGATGCTCTTCCCATTCGTGCGTCGGATCGTCAGCGACATCACGCGTGACGGTGGATTCCCGCCGCTGAACCTCGACAACATCGACTTTATGGCTCTCTACCGCCAGAACCTTGCCCAGCGTCAGGTGCAGGCAGCGGACTCCGGTGCTGGGGACGCACCAGTCAACTAAAGTCGTTCCACAACGCATTTTCAGGCAGCGCGGCCAAAAATTCGGCATGCGCTGCCTTTTCTTTTTCAGTGAGCCGAGGCTTCAAAGGGGTCGGCCGCGCCGCGACTGTTTGCATCTGTGCAGTTGACCTTTCGGCCGATGCATCCTGACGACCCAAAACAAGGCCCGGCTGCCGCCCACCGATAAGCTCAAGATACACCTCAGCAAGGATTTCGCTGTCAAGAAGCGCTCCATGCAGTGTCCGCGATGAGTTATCGATCCCGAAACGTCGGCAAAGCGCATCAAGCGACGCAGGTGAACCGGGATATCGTTTTCGCGCGATCGCCAAAGTATCGGTTGCCTGCTCAAACGGGATGCCTGGTTTGCCCAGCCACCGAAGCTCTGCATTTATGAATTTCATGTCAAACGACGCGTTGTGAATCACCAGCTTTGCATCACCAACGAAATTCACGAATTCATCTGCGATCTTTGCAAACACCGGTTTGTCGGCCAGAAACTCGTCGCCCAGACCGTGTACCGCAAATGCTTCTGCCGGCATTGATCGTTCGGGATTGATATATTGATGGTAAGTGCGGCCGGTTGGCATGTGGTTGATCAGCTCCACACCCCCGATTTCAACGATGCGATCACCTGCTTCGGGGTCGAGACCGGTGGTCTCGGTATCCATTACGATTTCGCGCAAAGCTACACCTGTCCCTTGAATGCCATCATCAGAGTCTGAACCTGCGCGTGCATGTGTTCAAGACTATCCGTGACAATGATGTGATCCGCCCGGGCGCGTTTTTCTGCATCAGGCATCTGACGGGCGAGGAGGCGCTCGAAATCCGCCTCCGTCATACCCGACCGTGCAAGAACCCGGTCGCGCTGCGTTTCCGGATCAACGGACACGACAATGGTTTCCGCCATTTCCTGATCTGCCCCGGTTTCAAACAAAAGCGGGATATCAAAGATGACAACGTCGGCTTCGGAAGATTTTGCAAATGCATCTCGATCGGCCCGTACGAGGGGATGGATTGCTGCTTCGATCAAAGGGAGAAGCTTGGGGTCTTTGGAAATCGCTTCTTTTAACCGTGCTCGGTCAACCGACCCAGCGACGACCGCATCGGGCGCAAGTTCGGACATTGCCAGCGCGCCTGGCTGATCCTTGGCGTAAAGGCGGTGTACTGCGGAATCCGCGTCCCAAACATCGGCGCCGAGATCCCGAAAGGCCGCGGCAGTCGTTGATTTTCCCATCCCGATAGAGCCTGTAAGCCCAATGCGCAGCGGGCCCGTCATTCCGCAAGTATCGCCTGCCGCGTCGCGTCCGTCACCTCAGGCCGTTTTCCAAACCAGCGTTCAAAACCGGGAACAGCCTGATACAGAAGCATTCCCAAACCATCGACAGTTGTGTGACCGCGCGATTTCGCCTCTTTCAAAAGATCAGTCTCAAGCGGTGTGTAGACGAGATCGGTCACCACGGCCGATTTCGCCAATCCATCGATCGAGATGCGAAACTCCGACTTACCAACCATTCCAAGAGAACTGGCATTCACAAGAAGCGTTGCCCCGTCCATTAGATCTCCCACACGCACCCAATCGGTTACGGTAAGCTTGGTACCAAACTCTTGTCTAAGGGCTTCGGCCCGGGACTTCGTGCGATTGGTGATGCGAATGTCCTGCACGCCGGCGTCCAAAAGAGCTTGGATAACCGCACGCGACGCGCCACCGGCGCCAACAATCGCCGCAGGACCAGATGCAGGATCCCACTCCGGCGCTCCAGACCTCAAATTCTCAATGAATCCAACACCATCCGTGTTATCAGCGTGAACCGTCCCATCAGCCCGAAAAATCAGCGTATTCGCCGCTCCGGCCAGCGCAGCACGATCGGTCACAGCATCGGCGAGCGCCAGCACACGCTCCTTGTGCGGAATAGTGACATTGGCCCCGACAAATCCCAGCTTTGGAAGCGTCTTCAACGCGTCCGCCAGATTCTCAGAAGAAATATCCATCGGTACGTAATGGCCTTGCAGGCCATGCGCCTCCAACCAATGCCGGAAAAGACGCGGCGATTTGGAATGCGCAACCGGTGACCCGATAACACCGGCAAGGGGAATTTTCGTGTCGCTCATGCTGGAATCCGTCCTGTCATCGACAGAAAATTCAGAAGCTCCAGAAGTGGCAACCCCTGAATGACAAAATGATCACCCTGTATCCGAGAAAACAACCGAACACCTTCGGCCTCGATCATATATCCGCCAACACAATACTGAATGTCGTCCCAGTTTCGGCTCACATAGCTTTCAAGATATCCATCGCTGAAATCCCGCATTGTCAGCGTCGCGACACCGACATGCCGCCAAACAGGTTGGCCGTCCTCATAGATAACGGCGGCCGAGTAAAGCCGATGGGACTTTCCGCGCAACACACCCAACTGTTCCATAAGGTGCTCTGGCGACGTTGGCTTGGACAATAGGCCACCATCATAGGCCAGAACCTGATCCGACCCAATAACAAGCCCGCCGGGTGACTTCCCGGCAACCTTGCGCGCCTTCGCTTCTGCAAGCGCATCAGCTATATCGCGGGGTGGCGCACCTTCGGCCTCCAATGAGGCTGTGATCGCATCCTCATCTATGCGCGCAGGAACGGCTTCAAAAGCCAGGCCAGCGGCCTGTAGCATTTTGGCGCGGCTTTCAGACGCCGAGGCGAGCGTAAATTCTGACATATAACCCTGTGCATAACTCGAGGACGATGGATCTTAAGATGTTGGTAACATCCTTAGATCTTGAGCTTCCCAGCTGTTTTGAGAGCGCTGCACATTCTGTTCAAGTTTTTTCCACCGTGGAGTTCTTGTTTAAGGACTCAGCGAATGAAATGGGGACTTACAAGTTATCCCTGATTTATCCTCTCCCAATGGCCCTCTTAAATATCTGATATTGTTATAAAAAATTAGGTTCCTGCCGGAAGTCTTCCGGATAGTCCACACCGCTTTTTCCGGGGATACTTATGGGGACAACAATGGTGATCCCCATTGTCCCCAGCACAACATCAAACACTACTTCTTTTCATTTCTATATTTATATTAATGGTCTAAGGACGGGCCGTGACTGATTTTCTGTTAACTTTCTATCCATGGACGAAGTCCTTGCATGTGATCTCAGTGATCGCGTGGATGGCTGGGTTGTTCTATCTGCCCCGTCTATTTGTTTATCATACCGAGCGCGTTAAGGCCGGAACAGACACCGATGACATGTTCCAGACGATGGAGCGTCGGCTGTTCAAGGCGATCATGCGCCCCGCAATGATTGCGACGTGGATTTTCGGGCTCTTGATGGTCGCAACGCCGGGTGTGGTGGACTGGAGTTCAGCCTGGTCTTGGATCAAGGCGGCGAGCGTGATCGGAATGACAGGCTTTCACGAATGGTGTGGCGCGACAGTCAAACGCTTTGCCGCTGGCCAGAACGACCGCGAAGGTCGGTATTTCCGCCTGATGAATGAGGTTCCGACCCTTCTGATGATCGTCATCGTCGTGATGGTGATCGTCAAACCCTTTTAGATCAAGATTGACTCAAGGCCCACGGGCCCTTATGTCCCGACACGTCCGTCCGGACGATGTATTTTCCTACACTTCCAAAATCCCTCCAACCTGGAGCGTGATCGCTTATGTCCACCGAACGTCTGAATCTGTCCGAGCTCAAATCTCAGAGTCCAAAGGAACTCCTGTCTCTTGCCGAAGAGCTGGAGATCGAAAACGCATCGACGATGCGCAAAGGGGACATGATGTTCTCGATCCTCAAAGAGAGGGCCGAGGATGGATGGGACATTGGCGGTGACGGTGTTCTGGAGGTGCTTCAGGACGGGTTCGGATTCCTGAGATCGCCCGAGGCAAATTATCTTCCCGGTCCTGACGACATCTATGTGTCCCCAGACATGATCCGCCAGCACAGCCTGCGCACAGGGGATACGGTCGAAGGTGTCATTCGCGCACCAGATGATAACGAGCGTTATTTCGCTCTGATCAAGGTTGAGAAAATTAACTTTGAAGAACCAGAGCGCGCCCGGCACAAAGTGGCGTTTGATAACCTTACGCCGCTCTACCCGGATGAACGGCTGAATATGGAAATCGAGGATCCGACGATCAAGGATCGTTCGGCCCGCATCATCGACCTCGTCGCGCCGATCGGTAAGGGGCAGCGTTCGCTGATCGTTGCACCGCCGCGGACCGGTAAAACGGTTCTGCTTCAGAACATCGCACACTCGATCGAAGCAAATCACCCGGAATGCTATCTGATCGTTCTTCTGATCGATGAACGGCCGGAAGAAGTCACTGATATGCAGCGCTCGGTTAAGGGAGAGGTGATTTCATCAACCTTTGATGAACCAGCGACTCGTCACGTGGCAGTCTCTGAGATGGTTATTGAAAAGGCCAAGCGCCTGGTCGAACACAAACGCGATGTGGTTATTCTGCTCGATTCGATCACGCGTCTGGGCCGGGCGTTCAACACGGTCGTCCCATCCTCGGGCAAGGTTCTGACCGGTGGTGTTGATGCCAACGCGCTTCAACGTCCAAAGCGGTTCTTCGGCGCCGCCCGAAATATTGAAGAGGGCGGATCGCTGACGATCATTGCAACTGCGCTGATCGATACCGGCAGCCGCATGGACGAGGTCATCTTTGAAGAATTCAAAGGCACCGGTAACTCGGAAATCGTTCTGGATCGCAAGGTTGCGGACAAGCGCGTCTTCCCTGCCATGGACATTCTCAAGTCTGGCACACGGAAAGAAGACCTTTTGATCGACAAAGGTGATTTGCAGAAAACCTTTGTGTTGCGCCGGATTCTGAACCCGATGGGCACAACGGATGCGATCGAGTTTCTGATCTCCAAGCTTAAACAAACGAAGACAAACTCTGAGTTCTTTGACTCCATGAACACCTAAAGCCTGTTGGGGTCTGGTGGCATGGATACGATCTATGCACTGGCCACGGCCAAAGGTCGCGCCGGCGTCGCGGTTATTCGTGTTTCAGGGCCTTTGGCGCATAATGTTGCAGAATCACTATCTGGGACACTTCCGCCGATAGGGCAGGCGCGCCTTCGCAAATTTCATGATGCAAACGGCGACCTTCTCGACGAAGGGTTGCTGATCTGTTTTGGCGCGGGCGCAAGCTTCACAGGGGAACTCGTCGCTGAGTTTCAGATTCATGGAAGTCTTGCGGCCATTGATGCCATGATGACGGCCATCTCGGCCCACGAAGGCGTACGACTGGCCGAAGCGGGGGAATTCACGCAACGGGCCTTTCGAAATGAGCGCATGGATTTATCGCAGGTCGAAGGCCTCGCGGCGTTGATCGATGCCGAAACTGAGGCACAGCGTAAACAAGCGCAGCGCACGCTGACGGGTGAGCTGGGCGTAAAGGTTGAACAATGGCGGCGTTCCTTGATTGAAGCGGCCGCTTTAATTGAGACGACGATTGATTTTGCAGAGGAGGACGTTCCAGAGGACGTGCTTCCCGAAGCAATCGCAATCTTACGAATTCTTCGATCCGATCTTGATCATGAGCGCCAAGGGGTTGGTATTGCAGAACGCCTGCGCGATGGTTTTGAAGTCGCCATCATTGGCGCTCCCAACACTGGAAAATCTACTCTTATCAACTACTTAGCAAAAAGAGATGTTGCCATAACCTCTGAGATCGCCGGCACGACGCGGGACGTCATCGAGGTGGCGATGGACCTTGATGGTTTGCCCGTAACCCTCATTGACACAGCGGGGCTGCGCGAAACCAGTGATCCTATAGAAGCTCAAGGTGTCGCGCGCGGATCCAAGCGCGCGGATCAGGCTGATCTAAAGATTGTCCTGAAAGATTCATTGATTGATCAAACCGTCGCCGATCCCGATGGCTCCACAATCGAGTTGCTGGCCAAGGACGACGACGGTGAGTTTGATGATCGGTCAATCTCAGGTGTGACAGGACATGGTGTTTCGGCGCTTTTGGACGCGCTTCGCTCACGTTTGGCGGATCGCGTAAGTTCGATGGGCGTGGCGTCCACGCGCCGCCAGGAAGTCGCGCTCGAAGCCGCAGTGGGCCATATCGATCTGGCCGTGGCAGAACTTGAGCAGGGGGAAGAGTTTTTGGAAACGGCTGCTGATCATCTTCGCCGCTCTAATCATGATCTGTCGGCGTTGATTGGACGGGTTGATGTTGAAGACCTTCTGGACCATATCTTCTCCTCATTCTGTATCGGGAAGTAGAGGCGTTTCACGTGAAACATCGTGATTATGATGTCATCGTCGTGGGTGGCGGTCATGCAGGGGCGGAAGCGGCCCACGCTTCGGCACGCGTCGGCGCCAGGACAGCGCTTGTCACCATGACGCGCGAGAGTATTGGCGTGATGAGCTGTAATCCCGCGATTGGGGGATTGGGCAAGGGGCATCTTGTTCGTGAGATCGATGCACTGGATGGCATTATGGGCCGCGTGGCAGATGCCGCCGGTATTCAGTTCCGTTTGCTGAACCGACGTAAGGGGCCAGCAGTTCAGGGTCCAAGAGCTCAATCGGATCGCGATGTGTACCAGCGCGAAATTCAACGCGAACTCACTTCCCAGGCAAATCTTGAGATCCTCGAAGGTGAGGTGGCTGATATCAACGTCGTCAATGGCAGCGCGCAGGGCGTTGTGCTAGCTGACGGATCGATCATTGGCGCCAAGTCGGTTGTCTTGACGACCGGTACCTTTCTGGGCGGCGTGCTGCATATCGGAGAGGAAACGCGCTCGGGTGGGCGCGTCGGAGACGCAGCGTCCAAGGCGCTCGCCGACCGACTGCGCGGCCTAGGACTCCCTATGGGTCGGCTTAAAACCGGCACACCGCCACGGCTCAGCCGAGCGTCACTAGATTGGGACGCTTTGGAACAGCAACCCGGTGATACGGATCCGGTGATGTTTTCATTCCTGTCGGAGCGTCCCGCGCTTGATCAGGTAACCTGTGCGATCACCTATACGAACCCTAAAACGCACGACATCGTTCGCGAGAATATTGGGCGTACCGCCATGTATTCGGGTCGGATCGACGGTAAGGGCCCGCGGTACTGCCCATCGATCGAAGATAAGATCATGCGCTTCGCGGATAAGGACCAACACCAGGTTTTCCTTGAACCAGAAGGGGTTAACAGTGGTGTGGTCTACCCGAACGGAATTTCGACGTCGCTTCCCATCGACGTTCAGAACGACTATGTCCGAACGATCGTGGGGTTAGAGAACGCCGAGATTCTTCAACCGGGCTATGCCATCGAATACGATTATGTCGATCCTCGCGCGCTTTCGGATCAGCTGGAGCTGACAGATCTTTCCGGGCTTTACCTGGCTGGTCAGATCAATGGCACGACGGGTTACGAAGAAGCGGCCGCGCAAGGATTGGTTGCGGGTTTGAATGCGGCGAGGCGTGCGCAGGGGTTGGAGCCTGCCACGTTCTCGCGGTCTGAATCTTATATCGGTGTCATGGTGGACGACCTTGTTACGCTTGGCGTGACTGAACCGTATCGCATGTTCACCTCAAGGGCCGAGTTTCGTCTGAGCCTTCGCGCAGATAACGCGGACCAACGGCTGACACCCAAAGGGATCGCCGTGGGGTGCGTTGGGGATGCGCGGCAAGAGGCATTTCGCGCCAAGTCTGAGCGGCTTGATGAAGCTCGAGACGCATTGACCGAACACGTGCTCACACCAAAACAACTGACTGAGGCAGGTATTCCCGCGTCACAGGATGGGTCCAAGCGATCGGTATTGCAGGTCTTGGGATACCCGGACGTTCATTGGAAAACCCTGCTTCCGGTGGCCCCAGAGTTGGAGAGCATCCCGGAAGATACTGTCATCCAGCTTGCGCGGGAATCAAGATATTCCAGCTATGTGGAGCGTCAGGCACGAGATGTTGAGGCCTTGAAGCGGGATGAGGCTGTTCGGCTGCCCAGCGATATCGACTATCTTTCGCTGAGCGGTTTGTCGGGTGAGCTTGCACGCAAGTTGGCCGATGTGCGTCCACAGACCTTGGGGCAGGCGGCGCGGATTGAAGGGATCACACCGGCCGCGCTGACGCTGCTTTTGGGTGTGGTGCGCCGTAGCAAAAAATCTGCATGACCGACGCTGAAGACCTGTCCGATGTTTCACGTGAAACACGGGAAAAGCTGCGCGCGCTCGAGGCGTTAGTCAAAAAATGGTCGCCCAGGGTGAACTTGGTGGCACCATCAACGCTCAAGGATGTATGGACACGCCACATACTTGATTCCGCACAGGTCTTTTCGCATGCGCCTGCGTCGATACAAAGTTGGGCGGATCTTGGTTCGGGTGGGGGGTTTCCCGGGCTGGTGATTGCCGTGCTAGCGAAGGGTCAGGATATGCCCCTTGATCTGACATTGATCGAATCCGACGCGCGGAAATGCGCCTTTCTTTCAACGGCAAAGCGCGAACTGGACCTTTCCTTTACAGTTCTGAATGCCCGGATTGAATCTGTGGAGCCATTGGATGTTGACGTCGTCTCAGCAAGGGCTTTGGCGCCGCTACCAAATCTGATTGAGTTGGCACAGCACCACCTAAATGCAAACGGCGTGTTGCTCGCACCCAAGGGCGCATCTTTTGAGCAGGAGATTGCTTCTGCACTTGAAAGCTGGTCCTTTCATTGCGAGAAATATCCAAGCAGAACGAGCGAAGGTTCTGCCATTCTTGGGATATCCGAAATTGCCAGGCTCTGAACCATTGGTCCTCAAGCGACCCCGCATCATTGCAATTGCAAACCAAAAGGGTGGCGTGGGAAAGACGACGACGGCGATCAATCTTGCGGCAGCGTTGTGCGAAGAGGGGCTCGATGTCCTGCTCGTTGATTTGGATCCGCAGGGAAATGCCTCGACAGGGTTGGGATCTGAAGCGTCAGAGCGGGGAAAAACGACTTATGACCTGCTGATTGAGGGCGCGAAAGTATCTGAGGTCGTTCGTCCGACCAACGTTGAGGGGCTTTGGCTCGCACCGGCGACAACTGATCTGAGTTCCGCTGATATTGAGCTTGTCGACAATGAAAAGCGCAGCACGCTGCTTAAATCGGCGTTGCGTGACCCCGCAATCAGCAAATTGAACCTCGATTATATCCTGATCGATTGCCCACCGTCGCTCAGCCTTTTGACTGTAAACGCAATGGTGGCTGCGGACTCCGTTCTGGTGCCGCTGCAAAGCGAGTTCTTCGCGCTCGAAGGGCTTTCCCAACTTATGCTGACGCTGCGGGATGTTCGCGCGGTCGCAAACCCGGCGCTGCGGATCGAAGGCGTTGTGTTGACGATGTTTGATGGTCGCAACAACCTGAGCCGCCAGGTGGAATCCGATGCGCGGGCGACGTTGGGCGAGCTTGTCTTCGAAACGGTTGTGCCCAGAAACGTTCGCGTCAGCGAAGCTCCGTCGTTTTCTATGCCGGTTCTTGAGTTCGATCCGTTGTCAAAGGGCAGCGTTGCCTATCGCGCATTAGCGCAAGAAATGGTACACCGAAACGAAACAACCGCAACATGAGGTAGTGATGGCAAAGAACCAACCAAGAAAAGGTCTGGGTCGCGGTCTCTCTGCGCTCATGGCAGATGTTGAACCGCTGGCGCCCACGGATCAGTCGCCGCCCACGCGGGTTGATGCAAAGGTCCCAATCGACCGTCTGCGTCCCAATCCAGATCAGCCGCGTAAGACGTTTACGGAAGAGCAGCTTTCGGACCTATCCAATTCGGTTCGGGAAAAGGGCATCATCCAACCTTTGATCGTGCGGCGTATTCCGGGTGACAGTTTGGAGTATGAGATTGTCGCGGGCGAGCGGCGTTGGCGCGCGGCACAACGCGCACAGATCCATGAGGTTCCGGTCATCATCCGCGACTATTCGGATGCCGAGGTCCTGGAAATTGCGATCATCGAGAACATCCAGCGCGCGGACCTTAATCCGGTGGAAGAAGCGGCGGGGTACCGCCAGCTTATGGATCGCTTTGGTCACACGCAGGAAAAGATGGCCGAAGCGTTGGGAAAAAGTCGGAGCCATATTGCAAACCTCCTTCGTTTGTTGACGCTTCCAGACGAGGTGCTGGGCTACCTCCAGCGGGGAGAGCTTACAGCGGGTCATGCGCGCGCGCTGGTGACGCTGGATGATCCGGTTGCGGCAGCGCGTGAGATACTGAAAAAAGGTCTCTCCGTTCGCGAAGCCGAGTCCTTGGGCAAGCCAAAGAAGAAGAAGGCCCCGAAAGTGACCCCCGAGAAGGACGCCGATACACGTGCGCTTGAAGGTGATTTGTCTGCGGCGCTGGGGGGCATGCGCGTTACGCTTGATCACCCAAATGACCAAGGTGCCGGCACAGTCACGATCAAGTACAAGTCGCTCGAAGAACTCGACGACCTGTGCGCCCGTTTGAGTGGGACCGGCTAAGACAGCAGACGGTTGATCACGGCATTCACGACAGGGCGCCCTTGGTCGGAAAGGCGAAGCCCCGTTGCATCGCGTTCCAGAAAACCGTTTAAAATCAGATCGTTATGTTCATTTTCGTTGATCTGATCCCAAGGAACACGGCGGTCGGGAAGTCCATCACGCACCCGTAAGCCCATCAGTAAAGCCTCTACACCCACATCCTCGCTGCTGAGGGTCCGTGATGCAGATTCCCCATTCCCATGGGTCAGAACGGCATTTCGCCAACCCGCAGGATCTAGATACGCCTCTGTCGCGATCCGCTTCCCGTTGATCGTTAATCTTCCGTGCGCGCCGGGCCCAATCCCGGCGTAATCACCACCCTGCCAATAGATCAGGTTATGCCGCGCCTCGTTTCCGGGTGTGGCGTGGTTCGACACTTCATAGGCCGGCAGCCCCGCCGCGTCGCACAATTCCTGGGTTAGCAGAAACATATCGGCGGATGTGTCTTCATCGGGAAGTCCCGGTAGGCGTCCGCGTCGGTATCTGTCGCCAAACGCCGTGCCATCCTCGATCGTCAACTGGTACAACGACAGATGTCCGGCCGCCCTGCTCAACGCGAGCGAAAGTTCCTCCCGCCAATCTGTCAGCGTTTGATATTGGCGTGCATAGATCAGGTCAAAGCTGGACCGATCGAACACCAACTGTGCAGCGTCGACCGCTGCCCATGCTTCTTCAATCGTATGAAGTCTGCCCAATAGTTTGAGTGCTTCGTTATTGGTTGCTTGAACACCGATTGAGACGCGGTTGACGCCTGCATCCTTAAGCGATCGGAATTTTGCCGCCTCTACGGATGTGGGGTTCGCCTCAAGCGTGATTTCCAGATCGTTTGACGTGCGCCACGCCCCACGCGCTGCTTCGATGATCTTTTGCACGACGTCGGGTTGCATCAAGCTGGGTGTGCCACCACCAAAGAAGATCGTCTTCAGAACATGATCAGGCGTTCGTTCAGATTCCCGTTTGATTTCAGTAAGATAGAGTGGAAGCCACTGATCCTGATCAACCTTGGCCCACACATGGCTGTTAAAATCACAATACGGGCATTTGGCCGCGCAAAACGGCCAATGCACATAAAGCCCGAATGCAGGCGTTTCAGTCGCCAAAGGCCTTCACCAGTTTTTTGAAAGCGTCAGCCCGATGCGACATACGGGTTTTTTTCCAGCGATCCATTTCGCCAAAGGTAATGTCATGACCAAGCGGGACAAACATTGGATCATAACCGTGCCCTTGTGTCCCACGCGTGGGCCACGTCAGCGTTCCGTTGGCATACCCGGGGAACACCTCGTCATGCCCATCAGGCCAGGCGAGAACAAATGTGCAGCAAAAACGCGCGTTCCACGGTTTTGCCGCGCCGTTTTCCAGAAGGGCGTCATAAACCTTCTTCATCGCTAGTTCGAAGTCTCGACCATTGCCCGTTTCCGCCCAATCTGCCGTGTAAACCCCCGGCGCGCCGTCGAGTGCGCTGACTTCGAGACCGCTGTCGTCGGACAAGGCAGGAAGGCCGGTGGCCTGCGCCGCGGCATGCGCTTTGATCCGCGCGTTTTCGACAAAGGTGGTTCCGGTCTCTTCGGGTTCGGGGAGATCGTGATCGGTGGCGGACGTCACCTCGATCCCGAAATCGCGCAGCAAAAGCGCGATCTCTTCAAGTTTGCCTTTGTTATGCGTTGCAACGAGAAGGGTTTTTCCGTCGAACTTGCGCGTCACGATGTTGCCGCCACCTGTGCCGCAACAAGACGACCAATTCCGGCCTGCGCCAATCCCAGGAGTTCCGACATCTCATCTGTGGTGAATGTTGCACCCTCGGCCGACATCTGAATCTCGATCAGTCTGCCTGAGCCGGTTGCGACAAAGTTGCCATCGACGCCCGCTTCGCTGTCCTCAGGGTAATCGAGGTCGAGCACGGGTTGCCCGGCATAAATCCCGCAACTTACCGCCGCGACCGGATCGACAAGCGGATCGGAGGTAATGTCACCTGCTTTCATCAACTTGTTCACAGCCAGCTTTAGCGCGACCCAACCACCTGTGATCGATGCGCAGCGCGTTCCGCCATCGGCCTGAATCACATCGCAGTCAATTGTGATCTGCCGTTCACCCAAGGTAACGCGATCCACACCGGCGCGCAGCGATCGTCCAATAAGCCTCTGAATTTCTTGCGTTCTTCCGCTTTGCCCGTTCTTGGCCTCACGCCGCATACGGGAATGCGTCGCGCGGGGAAGCATGCCATACTCGGCCGTTACCCAGCCAAGGCCCGAATTTTTCATCCAGGGCGGCACGCGATCTTCGAGCGAAGCGGTGCACAGGACATGGGTGTCGCCGCATTTGATCAAACAGGATCCTTCTGCGTGGCGCGTGACGTCGGTTTCGATCACAACCGGTCTCATCTCGTCGGGGGTTCTGCCGGAAGGGCGCATGGGATCTCCTGTTGACTGGATGGCGACTGATATCCATTTGAGTCCTACCAAGGCAAGTCTGATTGACGGCAGGGCGCTTGTTGCCTTTATTACGGTGCCGTGGATAGAGCGACATGAGCAACACATCACCTCTTTTGACCGAGATGAACGACCGCAGCCGCGAGGTGTTTCGGCGGATTGTGGAAGAGTACCTTTTGACCGGTGAGCCTGTCGGGTCGCGGACGTTGACGCGCACGCTAAGCGAGCAGGTGAGCGCGGCGACCGTGCGCAATGTCATGCAGGATCTGGAGTATCTGGGATTGCTTGACAGCCCGCATGTATCGGCAGGCCGATTGCCAACTGAATTGGGGCTGCGGCTGTTCGTTGATGGCATTCTTGAGATCGATGATCTGAACGACGAAGATCGCGGGCGTCTTGATGCGTCGCTGGGTGAGAACGATACCGACATCACCCAAATGCTCGATCGGATAAGTGGCGCACTATCGGGACTGACGCATGGCGCAAGCCTTGTTCTGGCCCCCAAGCAGGAAGCCGCGATCAAGCATATCGAATTTGTCAGCTTAAGTGCTGACCAGGCGCTGGTCGTGTTGGTGTTTGACGATGGGCAGGTTGAAAACCGCCTGTTCAATCCGCCCCCTGGGCATACGCCTTCTGCCATGCGAGAGGCCGCGAATTTCCTGAACGCCATGCTGCAGGGAAAGACCCTATCCCAGCTAAAAACCGAGATTTCGGGTCATATTTCAGCCCGTCAGCAAGAGCTGGATACGCTGGCACAAAGCCTTGTCGAAGGCGGTTTGGCAGTTTGGCAAAGCTCTGGCGGCGGGTCTGATCGTCTTATCGTGCGCGGACGCTCGAATCTGTTGGAGGATGCAGCTTCGTCCGAAGATCTTGAGCGCTTCAAAACACTGTTTGATGACCTTGAGCGCAAACGGGATATCGTGGATTTCCTGCAAATGGCTGAAGACGCCGACGGTGTGCGCATTTTTATTGGTTCAGAGAACCGACTTTTTTCACTTTCGGGTTCCTCTTTGGTGGTCTCCCCATATATGAACGCTGATCGAAAGGTGATCGGCGCTGTCGGTGTGATTGGCCCGACCCGGCTGAACTATGGACGGATCGTCCCGATCGTGGATTACACAGCCCAGCTTGTTGGCAAGATGCTGACAGACCGCGGCTAGCAGGTGGTTGAGATGGAAAACGCAAAAGAGCCGAATGGCATGGACGAACAGCGCGATATCCTGGCTGATGCCCTGAATGATGAATTTCCCGGCCTCGGTGAAGAGGCGGACGCGTTCGAGGTTGCAGAGGTTTCGGACGATGCAGCCGAAACTATCGAGCGTTTGACCGCCGAACGTGATGATATGCGTGATCGTTTTATGCGGGCGATTGCGGATGCGGAAAACTCGCGCAAGCGCAGTGATCGCGACCGCCGCGAGGCCGAGCAGTATGGCGGCAGCAAGCTCGCCCGCGATATGCTGCCCGTCTATGACAATTTGCAGCGCGCATTGGACACGGTCACGGATGAACAGCGCGAAAGCGGCAAGGCTTTGATCGACGGCATCGAACTCACGATGCGCGAGCTTCTGTCAGTATTCAAGAAACACGGAATCGAGCCTATTGCACCGGAAAACGGCGATTCCTTTGACCCGAAACTGCATCAGGCGATGTTTGAAGCCCCGGTTCCGGGGACAAAAGCGGGCGACATCATTCAGGTCATGGCGACCGGCTTTATGCTGCATGAACGCCTGTTGCGTCCGGCGCAGGTCGGTGTCAGCTCGACCCCCGGCTAAGGCTTTTTCAGAAGCGCCTTTAACTCGTACAGAGCGTCCAACGCGTCCCGCGGTGTCATGCCGTCGGGTTGAAATGCCCCAAGCGCGTCTTCGAGCACAGAATTGGCGGCGGGGCGCGGTGGTGCTGACTGGGCAACGTCGACGGAAAACAGGGGAAGATCGTCGATAAGCGCCGGTTTCTTGGCGGTCCCCTCCCGGTCGCCCGCCTCCAACTGATCAAGCACAGCCCGTGCGCGATCCACGACAGATGCTGGTAATCCTGCAAGCCGCGCAACCTGAATACCATAGCTTCTATCGGCCGCGCCCTTGCGCACCTCGTGAAGGAATATGACTTCGCCTTCCCATTCGCGAACGGCGACGGTCGCGTTTTCGAGTCCGGGAAGCCGATCCGCGAGTGCCGTCATTTCGTGGTAGTGCGTTGCGAACAGAGCCCGGCACTTGTTCACTTCGTGCAAGTGCTCCAGCGCGGCCCACGCGATGGAAAGCCCATCATAAGTTGCTGTTCCGCGCCCGATTTCGTCGAGAATGACCAGTGCACCTGAGTCTGCCTGATTCAGGATCGCCGCAGTTTCCACCATCTCGACCATAAATGTTGATCGACCGCGCGCGAGGTCGTCCGATGCCCCAACGCGCGAGAAGAGTTGAGTTACGATGCCAATCTTTGCCTCACTTGCCGGCACGTAAGCCCCCGACTGCGCCAGTATCGCGATGAGCGCGGATTGGCGCAGGAACGTTGATTTACCTGCCATGTTTGGCCCGGTCAGAAGCCAAATCGCGGCGGCATTGACTTCGGCGGTTAAATCGCAGTCGTTGGGAATGAATGGAGCATCCCCCGCTTTGCGAAGTGCTGCTTCGACAACAGGATGGCGGCCCGCCGTAATTTCAAAGCTGCGATCGGAGGACATGACCGGGCGACACCAGTTGTCCCGATGGGCAAGGTCGGCCCAGGCAGCCGCAACATCGAGGTTTGAAAGATACGTCGCGACCTGACCCAGCGCACCGGTCTCGGCCAGAACACTCGCTCGCAGATGTTCAAAAATGGTGCGCTCAATCTCCAACGCGCGCGCACCTGAATTGAGGATTTTAGTCTCTAACTCGGCCAATTCGACGGTTGTGAAGCGGACTGAGTTCGCCGTCGTCTGTCGGTGAATGAAGGTTTCATTCAGCGGTTCAGACAGCATTCTCTCGGCGTGGGTTGCGGTCGTTTCGATGAAATAGCCCAGCACGTTGTTGTGCTTGACCTTCAGCGATGTAACGCCCGCAAGATCGGCATAGGATGATTGCAGCGCGGCGATAACGCCGCGGCCCTCGTCGCGAAGTTGGCGCGCATCATCAAGTTCGGCGTCATAGCCATTTGCCACGAACCCACCGTCGCGAAGTAGTTGCGGGGGTTCGGCGACAAGTGCCGTATCGAGCTGATCGAGAAGGTCCGGCAGTTTGGGTGGGGGCGCAGTCTCGCGAAGATCGGCAACACCGGGCGCGTCCGCAATAGCGTCGGCATGTTCGAGCGCATTTCGAATGGCGGCAAGATCACGCGGCCCCCCACGATCGAGCGATAGTCGAGACAGGGCGCGTTCAAGGTCAGGCACCGACTTCAAACGGTCGCGCAATGCGTCCCGAACGTCGGACGCTTGAACCAAATCCTCAACCAGATCGTGTTGCGCGGAAATCTTGCCCAGATCCGTGGAAGGCGCTGACAAACGCCGCACCAAGAGGCGCCCGCCACCCGGCGTGACTGTCCGATCCACAGCGGCCACGAGTGACCCGGCGCGACCACCCGACAGCGCATGGGTGATTTCCAGATTTCTGCGCGTTGCGGCATCGATGGACATACTGGTACCAAGCAAGGCCTGCACGGGCGGCAGAAGAAGCGGGAGTTTTCCCTTTTGGGTCAACTCAAGGTAATCGACGATGGCCCCAAGCGCCCCAAGCTCAGCGCGGTCAAAATTGCCAAAACCGTCGAGAGTTTCCGTGGAATAGAGACGATTCAGGCGTGTTTCGGCGCTCGCGCTATCAAAGCTTGCGCGAGATAGCGGAACGAACGGGACGGCTGCGTCGTCAACCAAAGATTGTAGGTCGTCGCCATCTGGGATGAGCACCTCGCTGGGCGCAAGCCGCGCAAGTTCTGCCGCCAAGCGAACACGCGGGCAGGCGAGGACGGTAACCGATCCGGTGGAGATATCCGTCCACGCAATCGCGGTTTCATCGCGAACCGAGTTGATCGCGGCGAGATAGTTGTTGGTCCGCGCATCTAGGAGCGTTTCTTCGGTCAGCGTACCCGGTGTGACCACCCGAACGACTTCGCGGCGAACGACGGCCTTTGATCCGCGCTTCTTTGCCTCCGCCGGATCTTCGGTTTGTTCACAGACGGCGACCCGAAACTTTTTGCGGATCAAAGACAGAAGATACCCCTCGGCCGCATGCACCGGCACGCCACACATCGGTATATCTTCGCCAAGATGCTTGCCGCGTTTTGTGAGCGTTATGTCCAGCGCCTCTGCCGCGGCGACGGCGTCTTCGAAGAAAAGCTCGTAAAAATCGCCCATCCGGTAAAACAAAAGCGCATCCGGATGATCGGCTTTGATCTCCAGATACTGGGCCATCATGGGGGTGACATTCGGCTTCGTCACGGGCGCGGCTGGGTCCTGTTGGTTTCGGTGGGCATGACGCTATCGGGCATACCGACCGGGGAAAAGCCGAAAGCGGTTGTTGGACGGTTCACTCTACGCTTTAACCGGGCAGGGACGAACGGGGAGGAACCGGGATGGCAAGGCAAAAGTATACGCGTGAAGAGGCGTTGGCGTTCCATATGGAACCCCGTCCGGGCAAGTTTGATATCGTCGCCAGCGTCCCGATGGCGACGCAGCGCGATCTGAGCCTTGCGTATAGCCCCGGTGTCGCGGTGCCCTGTGAGGAAATCGCGAAGTCGCCCGAGACGGCGTACGACTATACCAATAAAGGCAATCTGGTCGCCGTGATCTCGAACGGAACAGCCGTGTTGGGGCTGGGCAACCTTGGCGCGCTGGGCTCAAAGCCGGTCATGGAGGGGAAGTCCGTCCTGTTCAAACGTTTCGCGGACGTGAATTCCATCGACATCGAGCTTGATACCGAAGATCCGGATGAGTTCTGCAAGGCGGTTCGGCTGATGGGCCCGACCTTTGGCGGGATCAACCTGGAAGACATCAAGGCGCCCGAATGCTTCATCATCGAGCAGCGTCTCAAGGAAGAAATGGATATCCCAGTCTTTCATGACGACCAGCACGGGACGGCGGTGATCTGTGCTGCCGGATTGCTGAACGCGCTGAAGCTGTCAGGAAAGAAGATCGAGGACGTGAAGATCGTTCTCAATGGGGCCGGGGCTGCGGGGATCGCCTGCGTTGAACTGCTTAAAGCGATGGGCGCGCGACACGAGAACTGCATCGCGTGCGACACCAAGGGGGTGATCTATCAGGGTCGCACCGATGGCATGAACCAGTGGAAGTCCGCGCACGCGGTCAAAACCGACAAACGGACCTTGGCCGAAGCGATGGACGGGGCCGATGTGTTCTTGGGCGTGTCGGTGAAAGGCGCAGTGACGCAGGACATGGTCAAATCGATGGCCCCTGATCCCGTCATCTTTGCGATGGCGAACCCGGATCCTGAAATTACGCCAGAGGAGGCTCAGGAAGTTCGGCCCGATGCGATCGTAGCGACCGGCCGCTCGGATTACCCCAATCAGGTGAATAACGTGCTTGGGTTTCCGTACCTTTTCCGGGGTGCGCTGGACATTCATGCTCGCGCCATCAATGACGAAATGAAAATCGCCTGTGCCGAAGCCCTTGCCGAGCTTGCGCGCGAGGATGTCCCTGACGAGGTTGCGATTGCGTATGGTCGCAAGCTGAGCTTTGGGCGGGATTACATCATTCCGACCCCGTTCGACCCTCGGCTGATTTTTCGAATTCCGCCGGCTGTGGCCAAAGCGGGTATGGATACCGCCGTTGCGCGGCGCCCAATCGTTGACATGGAGGCGTATGAGAATTCGCTTCAGGCCCGCGTCGATCCGACGGCCAGCATCCTGCAAAGCATTCACGCGCGCGCCCGCAGGGCCCAGGCCCGTGTGATCTTTGCAGAAGGCGATGATCCCCGCGTTCTAAAGGCTGCAATTCAGTACCAACGCAGTGGTCTTGGAAAGGCGCTTGTTGTTGGGCGTGAGGCAGATGTCGCAGAGAAGCTCGCCGCCGAAGGTCTGGCCGATGCTGTGCCAGAGTTGGAGATCGTGAACGCCGCGAACACGCAGTATTTGGAGACCTACAAAGACTTTCTCTACACACGACTTCAACGTGAAGGGTTTGATGCCCAGGATATCCATCGCCTCGCGGCGCGTGACCGGCATGTCTTTTCCGCGTTGATGCTGGCGCATGGCCATGGGGACGCGTTGGTCACTGGGGCCACCCGGAAGTCAGCGCATGTGCTGCAGTTGATCAATCATGTCTTTGATGCGCGGGCGCGGGATGGTGCGGTCGGAGTAACGGCGGTTCTGCGCGGTGGGCGCATTGTTCTGATTGCAGATACCTTGGTGCACGAATGGCCGGACGAGAACGATCTCGCCAATATGGCCGAGAAGGGTGCTGCGGTCGCGCGGGGTTTGGGGCTTGAGCCACGGGTTGCGTTCCTGTCGTTCTCGACCTTTGGCTATCCGGTCAGCGAGCGGGCAGAAAAGATGCACAAGGCTGCATCGGTTCTCGACACGCGGGGTGTGGACTTCGAGTACGAAGGTGAAATGACCGTAGATGTCGCCATGAACCCTCAGGCGGCAGCGGCCTATCCCTTCTCTCGTTTGACAGGTCCTGCAAATGTCCTGATCGTTCCGGCGCGCCATTCCGCATCGATCTCGGTGAAGCTGATGCAGGAAATGGGTGGTGCAACCGTGATCGGGCCGATCCTGACGGGGGTCAGCAAACCGATTCAGATCTGTTCGACAGTCAGCACCGTGAATGACATCCTGAACATGGCCGTTCTTGCAGCAGTGAAAATCGGATAGGGGTTACGACCCCGCTTTTTTCGCGAAAGGTGCCGATTTGCCCCACAGTTGAAGCACGCGCGCATCACGACCGCAGCCTTTGCGGTAGCGTTCATAGGCGGCTGCCTTGGGCAAAGGACCGTAGCGTGTGATCACGATGCCGGTCTGCTTGTAGTAATCCTGATGGTACTCTTCTGCCGGATAGAAAGTCACCGCATTGCGAATTGGGGTGACGATGGCCGCGCCCAATTCACGCTCGGCGTCTGCTTTGGCACGAAGCGCTGCGCGACGCTCGGCCTCGGATCCGACAAAGATTGCTGTGGTATAGACTTCGCCCCGATCACAAAACTGTCCACCCGCGTCGGTTGGATCAACCGAGCGAAAAAACATGTGCAAGAGCTTGTCATAGCTAACGATGGCAGGATCGTAGCTGATTTCGACCGCCTCAATGTGTCCGGTTTGACCTTTTGCCACGGCGCGATAGGTCGGGTTCTCCCAACGTCCCCCGGTGTAGCCAGAGACGACTTCATTCACACCACGCACGGATTCGAAATCTTTCTCGACGCACCAGAAGCAACCGCCAGCAAAGATCGCCTTGGCCTCAGCCGCTTGGGCCTGCGCACACTGAGCCATAATGCCCAATGCGATGAATAAGGTCAGTGCGGCGCTTTTCAGGCCGGATCGCTTTGGCGCAAAGAGTTGTGACATGGATCCCCCTCCGTTGCCGGACACGATGCTGCGCGTTGACGGATTCCGCAATTCACTCACGCGTGAACTCACAATCCCGAGAGCGCTTGCTCCGACCAACCTCGGTGGATACCGTTTGCCAAGAGCGGAAGGGGTTTGAGCCATGGATCAGGCGGTCAGCGCGCATCAGGCGGAAGAGGACGCGCGGAATCAACATGTGCTTATCCACGTGAACGGTCGTCTTGTTCCTCGGGCAGAAGCCACCGTTAGCGTCTTTGATTCCGGGTTTATGCTGGGTGATGGTGTTTGGGAGGGGCTGCGGCTCTATGAAGGGTGCTGGGCGTTCGTCGATGAGCACCTCGATCGGTTGTTTGAAGCGGCACTTGCGGTTGATCTGGATATCGGACGAACGCCGGGGCAGATTTTGGCCGCCTTGGAAGAGCTGCGGACAGCCAACGGAATGAAAAGTGATGCGCATGCGCGGCTCATGGTGACGCGTGGGGTGAAATCACGCCCGTTTCAGCATCCGGCCTTGTCGAAATCCGGCCCGACCTTTGTGATCATCGCGGAACATTCGCGTCCAACCTTGCCGCGGCCCATTCGGCTTGCCACCGTGCCGCATCTGCGCGGTCTGCCCATGACGCAGGACCCAAAGCTCAATTCCCATTCCAAGCTGAACTGCATTCTCGCAGCAATTGCGGCAGAGAAGGCCGGTGCGGACGAAGCGCTGATGTTGGACATCAATGGGTTCGTCAATACGACGAATTCCTGCAACTTCTTCATTGTGCGCAAAGGTGCCGTTTGGACTTCAACCGGCGATTACTGCATGAACGGCATCACGCGGCAGAAGGTGATCGATCTGTGCCGTGCCAACAACATCCCGGTGTTTGAACGCAATTTCTCTCTCGTCGATGTCTATGGTGCGGACGAGGCTTTCCTAACGGGCACCTTCGGCGCGCAAACACCGGTGAGTGAGATTGACGGGCGCATGATCGGCGGTGGGACGATGGGGCCTGTGACCGGGCAACTCCGTCAGCTTTACAAGGCCCTCATCCGGGAGCATGTCAGCCAGTGATCATCGCGATGTGGTCCGGGCCACGAAACCTATCGACCGCGATGATGTACGCTTTCGCCCAGCGCGCCGGGATGGAGGTTGTGGATGAGCCGTTTTACGCCGCCTATCTTGCCGCGACCGGGCTGGATCATCCGATGCGGGATGAGGTTTTGGCCTCACAGCCTCAGGACCCTCGCCTGGTTGCTGACCAAATAAGTAGCCAGCCCCCCAGTGGAAACCGATTTCTCAAGCTGATGACGCATCACATGCTGCCGGAGTTTCCAACAGACTGGATGGCACAAGCACGGCATGTTTTTCTGATCCGACACCCGGCGCGTGTTATCGCGAGCTATGTTCAGAAACGCGAGACCCCAACACTGGAGGATCTGGGATTCACGCAACAGATGCAGCTTTTTGACGCCGTCCGAGTACTTGGGCGAGAGCCTGTGATTATCGATGCGGACGAAGTTCTGACTGATCCAGAAGCAAGCCTGCGCCAGCTCTGCAGTGACCTTGGTTTGGCGTGGGACGCAAAAATGCTCACTTGGCCCAAGGGTGGAAACAAGTCCGATGGTATTTGGGCACGTCATTGGTACAATGCTGTACATGAAAGTACCGGGTTAGCGCCGCGTGTTTCCGCGTTGCCCGAGGTTGCATCGCGGGATCTGGGGCTGCTCGACTTGGCGATGCCGTATTATGAGTCACTCAAAGCGTTCGGACAGGATTAGGGGATCATCGTCCAAAGATGGGCACGAACATCGTTTTGAACTCTTCTGACGCGGCAGAAGCCGGGGGTGACCCCGGCGACCCGGATTATGTCTATACCTTCACGCTTGGCGAAGGCCGGGATGGCGAGGTCGTCGTGGATCTGTTCGAGGAGGTTGGCGCTGGGTTTCCCGAAGTTCCTGTGGATCAGTATTTGTTTGCCGGCCTGACCGCGGATGAAATCGACGCGATCGATTTTCAACTCGACGGAGGTACAATCGACCCAGACGGTACTGGCTCAACCACGACCGGCGGATTCAGTTTCTCGATCAACGTAAAGCAACTGGTGGGACAAACGGACCCCATCGTGATCGAATTCACGGTGACCGGCCAAGGCGGGTTGGCCGAGGATACCGATACGGTCACGATCATCCTTCAGGTCTGCGTTGCTGCTGGAACGGGGATTCTGACACCTGATGGCTATCGTGCAGTCGAAACACTCGAGGTGGGCGATCCGGTCGAACTGGCAGACGGTCGCATCGAGCCCGTTCGATGGATCAACTCCCGCTATCTTGATGCGGCGGCGCTTCGCCACCAACCGAATCTTCGCCCGATCCTTATCCGGAATGGGGCGTTTGGACCGGGCCGCCCATATCGAGATTTGCGGGTGTCTCCCCAGCATCGGATCGCGTTGGAAGGATGGCGGACGGAGCTTCTTTTTGGCGAGCCGTGCGTTTTAGCGTCTGCGAAGAGTTTGATTGATGACAACTCGGTTTGCGTGGACCACGCCTCGGAGAGCGTCGAATACTTCCACATACTCTTTGAGCGTCACGAGATCATGGTGACCGACGGCTTGGCCACAGAAAGCTTTTTCCCGGGGCCTTACAGTCTGGCCGCAGTTGACCGTCCGGTTCTGGAAGAGCTTTACACACTCTTTCCGGAGCTTCGGGAAAATGGTGCAAGTTACGGCAAGATGGCTGTGCGAGGGCTTAAGGCATGGGAGGCGCAGATCTTTCAGGATCCGCCCGCCGAATGAGAGAGCTTTTTGATGAAACAGGCCAAAAGCTCCCTGCGCGGGAAAGCCCGACCGAGGATGCACTTCGAAATCTTGGCGATCTGATGTTTCTGGCGGCGCGCAGCGACCGTCACCGGCGTATGTCCGTGGCGCAACTCCAAGCGGTTCTTGAGCCACCCGTCGCGCTTGATCAGTGCCGAATATTCCGTTTCGACGGCGTGCCGCGCGGTGCCATGACCTGGGCGCGTATGTCGCGGGATGCCGAAAAGCGGTTGGTTGGCGGTCATGCGATCCGGGATGGTGACTGGCAATCGGGCGACCGCCTTTGGATCGTGGATTTGATTGCGCCGTATAAAGGTATGACTGCATCCATTGTACGCTGGGTCATGCAGCCCGGAAATTTTGCGCAGACAGACTTCTATTTCCGGCGGATATCGGGTGATCGTGACACGCGCCGCATTGTGCACATCGATTTCAACAGGCCCGAAGGCCTGTCAAAGATCCTGACGAATGAAGACTTTTTAGGATGAGCGATTGCGCTTGTCGCGCATCGCCAAAAGCCGCAGCCGCAGCGCGTTCAGCTTGATAAAGCCTGCCGCATCTTTCTGATCATAGGCGCCTGCGTCTTCTTCGAAGGTCACGTGTTCCTCAGAATAGAGCGACTGATCGGACCACCGCGCCACCGTGCGGGCCAAGCCCTTGTACAGCATCACGCGTACTGTGCCCGACACATGCTCCTGGCTTTTGTCGATCAGCGCCTGAAGCATCTCGCGCTCAGGCGAGAACCAGAAGCCGTTGTAGATCAGTTCGGCATAGCGCGGCATGATATCGTCTTTGAGATGTGCTGCGCCGCGGTCCAGTGTGATCTGCTCAATGCCCCGATGGGCTTCTAACAGGACGGTACCGCCGGGCGTTTCATAGATGCCGCGCGATTTCATGCCCACAAAGCGGCCTTCGACCAAGTCCAGCCGCCCGACACCGTGCTTTCCGCCCAGCTCGTTGAGCCGCGTTAGGACCGTGGCCGGGGTCATGGCTTCGCCGTTGATTGCGACCGCATCGCCCTTTTCAAAGGTGATTTCGACGTATTCCGGCTCATCCGGGGCGACGCGCGGGTCGACCGTGCGCTGATAGACATAGTCGGGAGCCTCGACTGCGGGATCTTCCAGAACCTTACCTTCGGAAGATGTATGCAGAAGGTTGGCATCAACGGAAAACGGCGCTTCGCCGCGCTTGTCTTTGGCGATTGGAATTTGATGCTGTTCGGCAAATTCAATCAGCTTTGTCCGGCTTCCAAGATTCCATTCGCGCCAAGGTGCGATGACCTTGATATCGGGGTTCAGCGCATATGCCGACAATTCGAAACGAACCTGATCGTTACCCTTGCCGGTGGCCCCGTGCGCTACAGCGTCCGCACCTGTTTCTTCAGCGATTTCGATCAGGCGCTTTGAGATCAGCGGTCGCGCAATAGAGGTGCCTAGCAAATACAGCCCTTCATAAAGCGCGTTGGCTCGAAACATCGGGAATACAAAGTCACGCACGAACTCTTCGCGAAGATCCTCGATATAGATCTCGGACACGCCCAAAAGCTCAGCCTTTTTGCGCGCAGGCTCAAGTTCTTCCCCCTGACCAAGGTCAGCGGTGAACGTCACCACTTCGCAGCCATACTCGGTTTGCAACCATTTCAGAATGATCGAGGTGTCCAGTCCGCCCGAATAGGCCAGGACGACTTTCTTTGGATTTTCCATCGGATATCCCGCCGCTGATTCAACGGCGCGGTGTAGTCTCAATTCAGGGCATTCACAACCCGAGAGACACCGTTAAGCAGCCAGATCAAGCTCGTCCAAAAACTTCGTTTTCGAATTGCGGTAGATCGATGGAAGATCAGACAGATCCATTGCCCCGTCTTCGGATTGTTCGGCGGTCAGGCAGGCCAGTGCCAAGCCGCGAAAGCCAAGATTCAGCGCGGATCCCTTGAGGAAGTGCAGCTCTTCGCGCACGTTTTCAGGAGCGGTGGCAAGGCGATCCAGTGCCGCCTCTACTTCTTCAAGGAAAAGCTCCACGACCTCGGCAAAGTCTTCATCGCCGACCTCGTCCCGGAGTTCCTGAACCCTTGACCAAAGAATCATCTCATCACCCAATTCAACTTTCGACGACGGTGATAGATCAGAAGGATTTCCCAAGATTTAACGGCAGAAAATCAATCAGGATTCACGCCACTTTAAGACCAGTGGCGCCATGACGGCCTGTGATGACGGTAAACGTGAAGAAATCTGATGTGGCCGACGCTGCCCCCGATATCGATTGGGGTCGGCGGGTTTTGGTTGTCGATGACAGCGCGGTACAGAGGCGTCTGTTGACGGCCATTCTGCGACGACGCGGTTACGACGTGTTTGAAGCGGCCTCGGGGATGGCGGCGCTTGATCTGATGGCCGGTCAGCCGATTGATTTTGTCATCAGTGATTGGATGATGCCGGGGATGACGGGGCCGGAGCTGTGCGAGGCAATGCGTGCTCAGCAGTCCGAGAGTTATGCTTACTTCATTCTTTTGACGACCAAAGCCGAGCGGGAAGATGTCGCTGAAGGGCTGGAGCGTGGGGCCGATGATTTTTTGTCAAAGCCCGTAAACGTCTCAGAGCTTTCAGCGCGGTTGAAAGCGGGTGCGCGTATCCTGTCAATGCATCAAGCGATGGCGGAGAAGAACGTGCAACTGTCCGAAGCGCTTGGTCGGCTGAACGAGGCGCAAGAGGCGATGAACCGCGACCTTGCCGACGCGCGGCATCTTCAGCAATCGCTTGTGCCCGAACGGCAGCGCGCGGTCCTTGGTGGCGTCGTTTCGCTTCACTTGCGACCCAGCGGGGCCGTCGGTGGGGATCTTGTCGGATCGTTTCGCGTCAACGATACGCGGTTGGGTCTATTTGCGATCGATGTGGCCGGGCATGGTATTGCCTCGGCGCTGATGACGGCGCGGCTGGCCGGCAATCTGACGTCAAGCTCGCCAGAGCAAAACATCGCGCTCACCATCGATGATATGGGCCTTTACTCCATGCAGCCACCGCCGGATGTCTGCACCCTTTTGAACAATATGGTTCTAGAGGATATGACCACCGACCTCTATTTCACGATGCTCATCGGAGAGTGCAATTTGAAGACCGGGAAGATTGAGCTTGCTCAGGCGGGCCACCCCGCCCCGGTCATTCAACGACAAGGCGGCGCGATCGAGTTTGTCGGTCAGGGTGGCCTCCCCGTTGGGTTGGTGCCGGGTGCGGACTATCAGTCGTTCTCGGTTAAACTCGAGCCCGGTGATCGTATCCTGTTTTACTCTGACGGCGTGACCGAGGCCGAAGACAAGGCAGGTGCTCAGCTTGATGAAGAAGGGTTCTGCCGGATTTTGACGTCCGTTGCCGAGCTGTCCGGAACTGACTGCCTCGACAAGATCGTGTCCTATCTGGTCGAGTTTGCGGGTACGGATGACTTCACCGATGACGTCTCAATCGCGATGTTCGAATACGCCGGACTCTAACCGTTCAGGTACTGCTCCAAGGCGTCACGATCCCCGGTGCTCGCCACTGCGGAAACGGCTGCCGCCGCCGGTAGCCAGACTGCGGTATGACCTTCCTCAACCGGGTCAGAGACACGGCGCACGGGATGGGCAACATAAACCGTGCATAGCTTTTCGGCCCATCGATCATACTCGGGCATATACGTGAAGCGCCGATAAACTGCGAACCGACGCGGCCGGGCGATCGTCCAGCCGGTTTCTTCCAGGACCTCGCGGTATAGCGCAGGAAGAACGTTCTCGCCCGGATCGATCCCGCCACCGGGAAGCTGGAACTCAGGCCGCGGTGCCTCCTGAAAGGTCAAAAGCACGCGACCGGCCCGCGGAAGGATGACATACGCGCCCGGTCTGAGCCGGTATTGAATGCCCTTTCGGACGTTTTCGCCAAGCCTTGGGATCATCGGGGGTCTTGTACGTTGAGTTGCGATACCTATCTGGTCGCGGTATGCCAATCTCTAGCTGGCTAGGAAACCCCATGACACTTGGAAATCGCATCGCGTGGGACGATACGGTCCTGCCGTTTCAACTTGATCGCCCGGATATTCGCGGGCGCATTGCGCGCCTCGACGGCGTTTTGGATCAGGTGCTGTCGCAGCACGACTATCCGCCACTGATTGAACAGTTGGTGGCAGAGATGGCTTTGCTCACCGCACTGATCGGGCAAACGATCAAGCTGCGCTGGAAACTGTCGCTGCAAGTGCGCGGCGACGGGCCGGCACGGCTGATCGCAACGGATTACTACGGGCCGACCAAAGATGGTGAGCCCGCAAAGATCCGTGCCTATGCAAGCTATGATGCCGAGCGGTTGGATGAGACCGCTGACCCGTTTTCGCAGATCGGGAGCGGTTACTTCGCCATTCTGATCGATCAGGGCGAAGGCATGGTGCCGTATCAGGGCATCACGCCGATTGCAGGTGGATCGCTGTCGTCTTGTGCCACGACCTACTTTGCGCAGTCCGAGCAGATCCCGACGCGTTTTGCGCTCAGCTATGGTCGGTCTCAAGAGCCAGGTCGCCCAGAATCGTGGCGCGCGGGTGGGGTCATGATTCAGCACATGCCGAAAGCGTCGCCCTTGGCAAAAGATGCACCGGCACCGGAGTCGCTTCTTCAGCCTGAGGATTTTCTCGATGAAGAAGGCGGTGAAAACTGGGGCCGCGTGAATATTCTGCTCGATACGGTCGAGGATCTGGAGTTGATTGGGCCGAGCGTTCCGACCACGGACCTTCTTGTGCGGTTGTTCCACGAAGAAGAGCCTCGGGTCTTTGAGGCGCAGCCGGTTAAGTTTGGATGTACCTGTTCCGAGGAAAAAGTTCGGCAAAGCCTCTCGATTTATTCGGCACGGGATATTGCGCACATGACGACAGCAGAAGGTGTTGTGACGGCCGACTGTCAGTTCTGCGGCGCGCATTATGAGCTTGATCCCAAGACACTTGGCTTTGAGGCGGAGACTGCCGTTCCGGATGACGAGTGATCTGAATTCAAGGTTAAGTGCCGCCACAGAATTCGTGGCGGCCGGGACTTCAGACTTTGATCTGAACCCAAACGCGCGGCCGCGGCGGGATACCCTGCGCGCGGCCGCGGTTCTTTTGGGTGTCGGTGGCCCGGATCACGCGCCGACGGTTTGGTTGACCAAGCGGTCAAGCGTTTTAAAGCACCACCCNGGTCAGATTGCCTTTCCGGGAGGAAAGGTTGATCCCGAGGATGACAGCCTTGTGGCCGCCGCCTTGCGTGAGGCGCGGGAGGAGGTTGGGCTCAGTGCGGAACAGGCCGAGGTTTTGGGAACACTTCCCGCGCATGAGACGGTGACTGGCTTTCAGGTGACGCCAGTGCTGGCGCGTATTGACCAAGGTTTCGCCCCCTTGCCTGAGGCATCGGAGGTGGAAGAAGCGTTTGCCGTTCCTTTGGGCCACGTCCTGAACCCCGATAGCTATGTCGTCGAAGGCCGGTCGTGGCGGGGGCAGCGGCGGGAGTACTTTGCGGTTCCTTATGGTCCCTACTACATCTGGGGGGCGACGGCGCGGATGTTGCGGCTTTTTGCTGAGGCGATGAAGGCGTGACGCGGATCGCTGCGGATTGGCTGGAAGACAGCAGAACGCAGCGGGTGTTTGCCATGCTCAATGACGGCGCTGGGCAGGGTCTGGCGGTTGGCGGATGCGTGCGGAATACGCTTCTGGGTGAGCCGGTGAGCGACATCGATATGGCCACGAACCTGACGCCGGACGAAGTTCTAAAACGTGCAGAGCATTGTAATTTCAAAGGAATACCAACCGGCATCGAGTTCGGGACGGTAACGGTTGTCGTGGATGATTTGTCGTTTGAGGTCACCACGTTTCGCCGTGATGTTGAGACGGATGGAAGGCGCGCGGTTGTCGCGTTTTCCACGGATGTGGCCGAGGATGCGGCGCGGCGCGACTTTACGATGAACGCGCTTTAC
>JABSSC010000020.1 GCA_013214635.1 Paracoccaceae bacterium
CATGTGCCCCCGGATTCAACGACATCGATGTGCTCAGGGCGAATTCCGATTGTTTGCGCCTCGCGCTTTCCGGCTTCCCCGCCTTCAATGAAGTTCATCTTTGGCGACCCGATAAAGCCCGCCACGAATTTGGTCTGCGGGTGGTGGTAAAGCTCCATCGGTGTGCCGAATTGCTCGACATACCCGTCTTTGAGCACAACGATCCTGTCGGCCATGGTCATCGCTTCGACCTGATCATGCGTCACGTAAACCATCGTCGCATCCAGGTCCTTGTGAAGCTGGCTGAGCTCGACGCGCATGTCTCCGCGCAATGCGGCATCGAGGTTAGAAAGCGGCTCGTCAAAAAGGAATATCTTGGGATTCCGGACAATGGAACGTCCGATGGCAACACGCTGGCGCTGACCGCCCGAAAGCTGACCGGGCTTGTGTTGCAGCCGCTCGGTCAGTTGCAGGATCTCGGCGGCGCGGTTCACGCGCTCTTTCAACTCAGGCTCGGGCATCTTTGCGACGCGGAGCGGGAAGGCGATGTTCTCAAAAACCGTCAGGTGCGGGTAAAGCGCATAGGATTGAAACACCATCGAGATGCCCCGGTCGATCGGGTGCTCGCGGCTGACATCCTCGCCGTCGATCACAATCGCGCCGGATGTGGCCTCTTCCAGCCCCGCGATGATCCGTAGGAGCGTGGACTTGCCGCAGCCCGAGGGGCCGACAAAGACCACAAACTCCCGGTCGCGGATAGCAAGGTCGATGTCATGGAGGACATGAGCCTCTCCGAATGACTTGTTGATCTTTTGCAGCTGTAGCGTGGCCATGGGTCGCGCGCTCCGGGAGGTAAAACTGATGGGAGAAGGCGCACCGGGCGACAAGCCGCCCGGTGCCGTGAGTGGTCAGGATCAGAGCGCGTCGTCGAGCTCTTCGCCTGCGATAGTGACGAGGTTTTCGACGCTGTCATCTTCAAGGATGATGCCCTGCACCATGTTGGTGAAGACCGACTGGAGCGATTTGAAATCCTCGACCAGCGGCTCTGGGCCACCAGCAGCGATGCCGCCTGTGAAGACTTCCCAGAACGGATCGTCCACGTAGTACGGGTTCTCGAAGCCCAGCTTCTCGTACTGGAAGATCGGCGTCAGACCCCATTCGGTGTCCAGTGCGTACTGACTTTCACCGGTGGTCAGCATCTGTGCCAGTTCGTGGGCCAGTTCTTCGTGGCCCGAACCTTTGAAGACAGCGATCGAGTCGGTGATCAGGATTGTGCCGCTATCGCCCGAAGGACCGGCAGGCACGGGAACAACCAACTGGTTGATATCTTCATTGTGCTGGCCGCGGCCCCATGGGCCTTGGATGTACATGCCGATCTTCCCGTCGTTGAACAGGTCCTTCAGCTGATCGCGTTCCCAGGCGGTCGGGCCGTCCTGAGCAACCGACACAAGCTTGCCATAGAACTCAAGCGCTTCGCGTGTCTGGTCACTGTCGAGCTTGTTCTCACCCGTGGCCGTATCGATCACGACACCACCGTTCGAGTAGAGATAGTTCAGGAACTGGTGCATCGTGTTGTCGAAGTCTTTACCGGCAAGACCGACGCCAGCGGCTTCGGTGTTGTCGTTGATGGCGGATGCCATCGCGTACATGTCGTCCCACGTCGCGGGGGCTTCACATGAGACGCCAGCTTCTTCGGCCAGATCGCAGTTGATATAAAGCGCCTTGGTCGAGAACGCGCGGGGATAGCCCCACTTGGTGCCTTCGATGGTCACTGTGTTCAGGATGCCGGGCTGATAAGCAGATTCGGATTCTGCGGAAATCTCAGCAGGCACGATCAGGTCGTTGTTGGCCAACTGGCGCAACGTACGCGATCCCATATAGGCCACCGACGGGGGATCGCCCGCCGCAGCAAGCGTCAGCGATTTGTCCTGGCAAGTGCCCCAAGGCACGGCTTCCAGATTGACGGTCACGCCGTCATTTTCTGCGATGAACGCATCCACGACGGCCTGATCAGCCTCGCGAACTTCACCACCGCACATGATAAAGTGCAGTTCCTGCGCGCCGGCGCTCAGGGCGGACGAGCCCAGAAGAGCAGCGGCCAGTGCCAGTGTTCTTGCTTTCATTGTCTTTCCTCTCTGATGGACAATTGGTTGGTTATTCTTTGACCGCGCCTGCCGTGAGACCGGCGACGAGGTATTTCTGAAGGAACAGGAAGATCAGCATGACCGGCAGTACGCCCGTCAGCGCGGCGGCCATCATCTCGTTCCAGGTCACAGACTGGTAGCCGACGAATTCAAACAATCCGGCGGGCAGCGGCTGAAGCTCGCGCTGCTGGTTGAACGTGATCGCGAACAGGAACTGCTGGGCATAGGCGCCGATGAAAATCGCTGTACCGACCACGATCAGCCCCGGAACCGCCAGCGGCAGCACGACGCGGCGCAGGGTGTAAAGGCGCGACGCGCCATCGACAAACGCCGCCTCTTCCAGCTCGCGCGGGATCTTTTCAAGGTATGACCGCAAGAGCCAGATGCCTGTGGGGATCAGGAAGGCGATACCGGGGACAATCATCGCCCAGTACGTATTAAGCAGGCCGAGCGTTTGCAGCACGCGGTAAAGCGGGATCAAAAGGACCGCACCGGTGAACATGTTCACGCCCAGAAAGATGCCAAGCGACAGGTTCTTGAACGGAAATTCCAACCGGGCATAAGCATAGGCGGCGGGGATGACAAAGATCATCGTGATGCCTGTGACCATCCCGGCGATGTAGACTGAGTTCAGGATGTACCGTCCCAGAAGCGGCACCGTATCCCACATCTGCACGTAGGCGCGGAAGCTGAAGTCGTCCGACCAGAACTGATATGGGCTGCGGAACAGATGCTCGAGCGGGCGCAAGGACGCCATGAACATCTCAAAGAACGGGAGCAGCACGAAGGTCAGGAAGACCAGAATGCAGAGGTAGATGAAGGCGGTCAGCCAAAGGGGATAACGATCCATCATCTCACTTACTCCCGAAACGTTTGTTCAGACGGTTGAGGATGAAAAGGTAGGTCAGGCTGAAGAGGCTCAGCAGGATCACGATCACCACCGCACGTGCCGCGCCTTCACCGAATTTGAAGTTCCCGATCGCCGTTTTGTAGGTGTCGATGATCAGCGTGGTCGTGGCACTGCGCGGCCCGCCTTCGGTCAGGATCCAGATGATCTCGAACGAGTTGAACGTGAAGATTGCCGACAGCAGCATCATCGAGACGATCACGGGAAAGATCTGTGGGATCGTGATGCGGCGGAACCGGTACCAGCGCGACGCACCGTCGACATAGGCTGCTTCGTAAAGGTCCGTGGGCACACCTTGCATCGCGGCCAGGAAAAACAGTGTGACCATCGGCACGCCGACCCAGACATCCGCCACGACCGTCGACCAGTAGGCCGAGTTCTTATAGGCGAGGAATTCGAACGGTCCGTCGATGATCCCCAGACGCATCGCGGTGCCCGACAGGATGCCAAAGTGACCGTTATAGAGCCACAGCCAGCCAATCATGCCGATCGCAATCGGGATGACCCAAGGTGGCATCACCAGAACGCGGAACAGGGCCTTTCCCGGCACCTTCGCATTCAAAAGCGTCGCCCCGATCAGGCCCAGAACAAGCTTCAGACAGACCGAGAAGAACATCCAGGTAAACGTCCGTCCGATCGTCTGGTGGAACCGACGGCTATCTGCCAGCTCACGATAGTTCTCAAGACCGACCCACTCTTCTCCGCCCAGATTGGCATTGGTGAAGGACAGGCGCACCGTTTCGACAAGGGGCCAGGCAACGATCACGCCAATGAAGATCATGGCCGGAGCAATTAGAAGCCACGCAAAGACGCTCTCGTTCACCTTGAGGCGCGGGCGCTTCTTTGGTGTGGCAGTGATATCAGCGGTGAGTTCCGCCATGTCCCCTCCAGGCCCTGTTGGTCTTCGGATCGCCTTTTTTTGGCAGCGGCGAATCCTTTGATCACTCAAACCATACCAGTCCGATTCAAAAATGCTACCATTATAATACCAAATTTTCTGTAACGCTGCGATAATAGGCTTAAATTACTAATTTAACGCAATATTTTTCAGATATCGGAAAGCGCCGGTCGTAGATTGGAATATTTTTGGTATTATCACTTCTCAGAATCATGATACCACTCGGGCATGACCACTTTGGACTATACCGAGTTTCTGACCACTTCCGCGTGGCATCGGCCTGGCGAAGGCCCGCGATATCTTCAGCTTGGGCGACATCTGAGCGAAGCTATTCGCGACGGGCGCTTGGCCCCCGATACGCCCTTGCCGCCAGAACGCGATCTGGCGGACATGGCCGAAGTGTCGCGCGTAACCGTCCGCAAAGCCATTGGGCAGTTGGCCGCATCCGGTCTGATCGACCAGCGCCAGGGCTCAGGGTCCTTTGTGCGCCCCCAGTCCGAGGGGCCGCGCCTGCAGCAATCGCTCTCGGCGCTGACCTCTTTTACCGAATACATGGAACACCGTGGCATGACATCGTCATCGGTGGTTCTGGAAACAGGCCTTTACACCCCTACGCCGCAAGAGACGGTGACGCTCGGCCTGACAGGGGAACAACGCGTGGCACGCATCCGACGCCTTCGCAGCGCGGACGGTGCGCCTTTGGCGATTGAAACCTCCAGCCTGCCCGAAGACATCCTGCCCGACCCCGGCGCCGTTGAGACGTCGCTTTACAAGGTGCTGCGCGAAGCGGGTGGCGCGCCGGTGCGCGCGCTCCAGCGGCTCAATGCTGCGAACGCCTCCGCCGATGAGGCTGCGTTCCTCGACCTCCCCGAAGGCACCGCCGTGCTTCAGATCGAGCGTACGGGCTATCTCGCCTCAGGCCGTCCGATTGAATTCACCCGCGGCCTTTACCGGGGCGATATCTATGACTTTGTTGCCGAACTCAGACTGGACTGACTTCTAATGCCTGACCATACGCTTGACGCCCGGATCACCGAGACGGGCACCATCGATTGCGTGCTAAAGACCTCCGGACACGCGCTTATCGACCCGGTGATTTGCTTTTCACTCATGGCACCGGGTGACGTGATCTCGGGCGGGCGGCTGATCGAAGGTTGCGGAAGCTTCTACGCAGTCCAACTGGATGGCACGCTGTCACCCGATACCCCGCTCGCGTTCAGCGTGGGACACGGGACCTTTCGCGCCGCAAACCGCGCGTGGCTTCCACTGGGTGTTTATTTGCGTCTTTCGGATGGAACCACGCAACCGGTCACCGGAGGCCCTGCCGGGGCATGGTTGGGAGAGCCGACGCCGACCACGCAGCCGGATCTCGCGCTGGTACCACCACCGTCCTCATGGACGCCAAATGGCAATACAGCACCCTTTCCCGGTATTGCGTCACTTCCCGATGGGCTTGAGGCCATTGACCAACTTGGCGTGCGCACGGGCCTTGGTCCACTGACCACGCCAGACGGCTGGACCTGCGAGACCGAGATCGACACGTCGCTGGGCAAAGAAGGCTACCGGCTCAAGCTCGCGCCCGGCATGATCACACTTGCCGCCGGGGGCATTGGTGGTGTGCGCTATGGGCTGATCTCCCTGCTGACACTGCGCGCCACGCATGGCGGTGACCTGCCACTAGGTGTCATCGAGGATAACCCGCGGTTCGAATGGCGGGGTCAGCACCTCGACTGCGCGCGCCATTTTTACCGGGTCGAGACGATCGAGCGCCTGCTTGATCTGATGGCGTTGATGAAACTCAACGTCTTTCACTGGCATTTCGCCGATGACGAGGCATTTCGCCTTGAGATCGAGTGTGCGCCCGCGCTGTGGGAAGATTCTGCCTTTCGTGGCGAAGGTCAGGTCATTCCCGGCGTGTTCGGTGGCGGCGCTGGCCCAACCGGCGGCACGTATTCCAAGTTAGACGCGGTTCACATCATCTCGCGCGCACGCGAATTGGGCATCGACGTCCTGCCCGAAATTGAGTTTCCCGCCCACGCACTTGTGACAGCGCGCATATTCCCAAACCTGCGCGACCCCGAGGACACGGGCACTGAAACCTCGGTGCAAGGCTACACGAAGAATGTCGTCTCACCCGCAATTCCCGAAACCGAGGCGTTCTTCGATGCAATTGCGCAAGAGGTTGCCGCGCTCTTTCCGTTCGCCCATCTGCATCTGGGTGGCGACGAGCTTCCTGAGAACACGTGGGACGGGTCGCCGCTGGTTGATGCGCTCAAAGCCCGTGAGGGGCTGACGACCAAAGAAGACGTGCAAGGCTGGGCGATGGAGCGCCTCGCCACCAAGCTTGCGGCGGCAGGGATTACGCCCTGTGCTTGGGAAGAATCCATGCTTGGCTGTCAGGGCGGGATTGGCCACGACACAATCCTGTTTTCGTGGAAGGGCCAAGAGGCCGGTTTGGCAGCCGCCCGACGGGGCCACCCCGTGGTGATGTGCCCCGCACAGAACGTCTACATGGACATGGCGCATACCAGCGACACTGATGACTGGGGGGCGAATTGGGCGGCCTATGTCAGCCTTGCAGACACGATCGCGTGGGACCCCGTCCCCGAAGATGAGCCTGAACTCGAAACGCTAATCAAAGGGGTTGAGGGCGCGTTCTGGTCCGAATTCACCACGCAAGACGATGAGATAGAGCCAATGTTGGCACCCCGGATCCTGGGCGTTGCAAGCAAAGCGTGGAGCACGCGGTCGATATCCTCGTCACTCGATCTTGCCGGGTTTGCGGGGGCCTATCAGACGATCTTTGGCGCCATGAATTGGGCTATGAAGCACGACGCCTGATGGATCAGGCTTCTGCCGCCGCCCCTGCCCGGGTGCGCTGCGGACCGAAAAGGCAAGCCAGCGCCAACACAAAGCCCGAGACGGCCGCGATCATGCCTGCCGCACTAACTGCATTTTGCCCCCCCAACCATAGCGGCCCGTACCCGGCGAGAACATATCCGCCAATGGCCGAGATCGTTGCGAAACCAAGGCTCAGCCACACTTGAGTGGTCAGGGTGTTGGTCATCAGCCGCGCCGCGGCGGGCGGGCAAATGAACATCGCGATCACGATGATCGATCCAACTGCATCAAACGCGGCCACTGCGGCGACCGCCGCGACCACGACCAAAGCAAAGCCAACCGCCTGAGTCGGAATTCCAAGCGCCTGTGCGAACCCCGGATCAAAGGTCGAGATCTTGAGCCACCGCCAGAATGCCAGTGTCAACGCGCTGATCAGACCCGCCACCACTGCGATCCGCCACAGCTCATCCGGCACGCTCGACAGCGCGACCGGGTCGGTAAGGGACGCCCACCCGCTGGCACGCAACCAGATGAGCGATTCAAGATTGCCCATCAACGCGTGCTCCACATCGAGATGGACGTTTGAGGTATCGGATTGCTCCAACAGCAAAACACCGGCCGCGAAGAGCGTCGTGAACGTCACCCCCATCGCCGCGCCGGGCTCGATCCCGCCAAGGCGTTTGATAGCCTCGATCAGGATAACCGCAACAATCGCCGCACCTGCCGCCCCCAGCATCATCGGCGCGGTCGCGATCACTCCGGTGACGAGAAACGCAACGACAATGCCGGGCAAGACGACATGGCTGATGGCATCCCCGATCAACGCCTGTTTGCGCAGCACCAGAAAGTTTCCGGGCAAGGCACAGGCGATAGACGCAAACACGCCAATCAAGATCGGGACTAATGAAAACTGAACAAACTCAGCGCCCATCACACCTCCTCAACCTGGCGGGGGCCGCCAATCAACCGGTCAAACTCTGCGATTTCGTCGGGGGTAAAGACCTGCTCAATCGGGGTCAGCCCGTCATAGCGCCCGGTCAGCCCTGCATCCTGATGCACCTCGCGGGCGATGTCCCAGCGGCGTTCGTCGCGGGCAATCTTGGCGGCTTGCGCCCTTCCCGCATCGGTCGCCACCCCGTCGCCACGCACATAGCCGTCCCGTCGCAGCAGGCGGAGGGTATAGACCTCGCGAATGGGTTCATCATGGGCCAGTGCCAACAGGCCCTGCCGCCGATGAACGCGCCGCTGAAACTGGCGATGGCGCAAGACCGCCGCAAGCACTCCGCGCGCTGGAGCGAACAGCAACGAGAGCGTGAAAAGTGCCGCGGACACCAGCACGATGATCGGCCCTGTGGGCAGCGCGGGGGCCGAGGCGGACAAGACCGCACCAAGATAGCCCGCAATCCCGCCCAGCGCGCCCGCATACCAGATGACCCGGTCGCTCTGCTCGGTCCAGAACCGCGCGGTTACCGGCGGAATGATCAGCATCGCAACGATCAGGATCAGCCCGACGATCTTAAGACCCACAACGGTCACAGCCATCACAAGCCCCATCATCGCCAGATCAATCCGGCGCACATCCACGCCACTTGCCGCGGCATAGCCCGGATCAAACGCCACAAGCGTCATTGGACGGCGCAGCACAAAGGTTGCCGCCACCGCCAGCGCCCCACCAATCGCAATGACGACGGCATCTTCGAAGAGCATTCCGGCGGTGGATCCAAGGAGGAAGTCTTCCAATCCCGCCTGCCGCCCTTGGCCAAGGCTCTGGATCACCGTCAGTAGGACCACCCCAATCCCGAAGAACACGGACAGAACGGCGCCGATGGCCGTATCCTCGCCCAGACGGGTGCGGCGCGCCATCCACTCGACCGTCAAAAGCCCCAGCCACGCCGTCATCGCCGACCCGGCCAACAGACCCATCAGGTTCCGCCCATCGCCGCCCAGAGCCACCATGATAAGAAAGGCAAGGCCAACACCCGGCAAGGTCGCATGCGCCACCGCGTCCGATACCAGCGCGCGTTTTCGCAGAAAAAGGAATGTGCCACTGGTCCCCGCCGCGAACCCCAGCATCGCGGCCCCAAGTGTCACAAGCGCCGCGTTATACCCGGCATTGAGGGTCAGCGCGTCCCAAAAGGCCTGCATCGGTCCGGTCAGGCGCCGACCAGCTCAAGCTGGTCAAGATGCGTGGCTTCCAGCCGCCCACCATAGGTCGCGTGGAGCGTGTCGGTCGTAAATGCCTGATCAACCGGCCCCTCGGCGATCTTGCGCACGTTCATCAGGAAAACGTGGTCAAAGTAATCGCGCACCGTGGCCAGATCATGGTGAACAGCGATGACCGTTTTGCCCCGCGCCTGCAGGTCTTTCAGGACTTCGATGATCGCCCGCTCTGTTGCGGCATCCACACCGGCAAAGGGTTCGTCGAGCACATAAAGATCGGCATCCTGCGCCAGTGCCCGCGCAAGGAAAACGCGCTGCTGCTGCCCGCCGGACAGCTGGCCAATCTGGCGGTCGGCAAAATCCTCCATCCCGACGCGGGCCAGACACGCGCGCGCTTGCGCGCGATCGTCACGGCGGAACCGGCCCAGCAAACCAACCTTGCGATAGAGCCCCATCATGACCACATCCAGCGCCGTGGTTGGAAAATCCCAATCAACGCTGGCGCGCTGCGGCACATAGGCCACCCGCTCTCGTTCCGAGCCAAGCGGCGCTCCGAAAATCGTTGTCTCCCCTGACACTCTTGGAATGACGCCAAGCACGGCCTTGAGCATCGTGGATTTGCCAGCGCCGTTGGGGCCGATGATCGCCGTCATGGACCCCGGAACAAAGGTCGCGTCGACCGAAAATACCGCCGGTTTGTCGCCATAGGACACCGTGAGACCCCGCACCGCGAGCGGCGCGGAAGACGTATCATCCGCTGTGTCGGAAACCAGAACCGGGCGTGGCGTCGTCGTCATCCGTTCAGCATCCCTTGCATGCCCCGCGTCGGCACATCGCCACCCAGCGCGCCCGAGATGACCGTCGCATTATGGTCGATCATGCCGATATAGGTCCCCTCATAGGTTCCTTCTGGCCCCATCGCGTCCGAGAACAACTCGCCCCCGATCACGACTTCATGGCCTTGCGCGGCGGCGCCCTCGATCAGCGCCCGCACGTTCCGGTCAGAGACCGAGGATTCGACAAAGACGGCGCGGATATCACGCGCGACCAGCATGTCCACAAGCGCGCCGATGCGCTGAAGGCCCGCCTCGCTTTCGGTCGAGATGCCCTGAATGCCCATGACCTCAAACCCATAGGCCGCACCGAAATAATTGAATGCGTCATGCGCGGTCAGCAGAACGCGCGCCTCGGTCGGGACAGACGTCAGAACGTTTTCGGTATAACCAGCCAGTTCTGTCAGCTCGGCAATATGAGCCTCCGCGTTGCGCTCGAACGTCTCGGTATGTTCAGGCGCAACTGCGATCAGGGCGTCACGCACTTCTGAGACGACGTCGACCCAGATTGTCGGGTCCATCCAGACATGCGGATCGAACTTGTCTGCATAATCGTCATTGGGCAGCAGCCTGTCCTGTGGCAAGCCTTCTGCCACAGCGACGACAACGTTTTCCTGTTCAAGATCACGCAGGAAGTCTTCCATCTGCGCTTCCAGATAAAGCCCATGCCACAACACGAGGTCGGACTGTGCCATCGCAACGATGTCGGTCCGCGTTTGGCGATAGGCATGGGGATCAACACCCGGCCCCATCAAAGCGCGCACATCGACCAGATCACCACCCACCTGGCGGGTTGCATCCGCAATCATTCCGGTTGTCGCCACAACGGTCAGGCGGTCACTGGCCAGCGAAAGGGCCGGGTTCAGCGTCACGCCAGCGGCGGCAGCAGCAGCAAGAAGGAATTGTCTCCGATGCGTCACTTCAAAACCTCGTTCGAATCTTTGCGGGGCAATCCCGGCAGCGTTCATGGAGATATTGCGACGCATTCGCAAAAAGTCAATGCAGTTGCAAATCATTCTCAACTAGAATCGTAAATTTCCGGAGCTTTCGCTGGTTGCGCGCCCGAAACGCCCGCAACATAATCGCTTTGTAACCATAATGTGCCACGAAACCGGGACACTTGCCTGAAAGCAGAGCCATGTCGGACGAGCAGAACGCCAGCACCGAAGATCACCCACCCCTCCCGCTTTGGGTGGCCGATCTCATGCCGGGCGGCCCCGGTCAGGGCTTTTTGCGCAAGGGACGCGGGCACACGTTGATGCATGTGGCGCGTAAGAAGCCGATCCTGCTTGTCACGTTCGACAATCTCTCAAACGTGGCCGACACCTCACCCGAACGGGTGCCGTGGGCTTTCAAGTTCGCGCAGGACCTGGGGATTTCACATCTCGGCGTCATGGCCCATGTCAAAGCATGGTACCGCGACAGCGACCTGATCGATCAAATGCAGTCGCTTGCGGATGAAGGGTTCTTCGAGGGCTACGACCGCGTGGTGTTTGCCGGCACCTCCATGGGCGGCTTTGCAGCGCTGGCCTTTGCAGCTCTGGCACCGGGATCGCACGTCTTGGCGTTCAGCCCGCAGACGACGCTCGATACCGATATCGTGCCTTGGGAAAGCCGCTTCTGGTCTGGGCGGCGGCAGAATTGGTCGCTACCGCTCAGCGATGGCGCCGAAACGATCCGGGACTGCGGCAAAGTTCATGTGATCTATGATCCTTACAACGATCTCGACACCAAACATGCCGAGCGCGTGCAAGGTGACAACGTTCAGCATCTGCGGTGCTTTTACGCCAACCACAAAACTCCGGTCTTCCTGCGCCGGATGGGTGCGTTGAAATCGGTGATGGAGCTTGGGGTGCTGGATGAACTCACGCCCCACCGTTTCTACAGCCTCCTGCGCGCACGCCGCACCCTTCCGTGGTATCGCGGTGGATTGGCGGCCTATTTCGAACGCAAAGATCGACCTGAGATGGCGAAACGCGTCACAACCGCGTTTCGTGCCGCCAACCGGGCTGACGCCGCGCGGTCCCGGCCCGTTACCTTTGCCGCGCGCCGCCTGAGCAATGACAAACGCACCATCGTCACGACGATGAAGAACGAAGGCCCCTTCATGCTGGAATGGGTGGCCTACAACCGGGCAATCGGCTTCACCGATTTCCACATCTACACCAACGATTGCGCCGACGGGACGGACGCCATCGCGCTCCGACTGGAAGAGCTTGGGTTGGCGCGTCACACCGTTAATCGCTTTCGCGAGGGTCAAAGCCCACAGCGCGCGGCGCTGCGCAAAGCCTATCAACTGGACGACGTGCGCGACAGCGACTGGGTGATCTGCGCAGATTGCGACGAATTCCTGAACATCTCCGCAGGCGATGGAACGCTCGACGATCTCTTTGACGCAGTGGGCGATACGGACGCGATATCCTTCGTCTGGCGCACCTTTGGAAACGGCGGTGTCCGCGCCTATCGCGACGACTTTATTCTCAACCAGTTCCACTGGGCTGCACCGGAAGTCTATCACGACAAATTCCGCGCGAACGGGTTGAAGACCCTGTTCCGCCCCTGCGACGCGGTCACACGCATGGGGGTCCACCGCCCGAAATTCGATGGCGAAGTAGGCGATTTCGTGTGGCGTGATGCGGGTGGTCAGATCATGCCCGACGAGTACTTCAAAGCGGGCTGGGCCGCGCATCGCAACATCGCCACGGATCACGCGCGCCTGCACCACTACGCCGTGCGCTCTGCCGACAGCTTTCTGGTCAAGCGGGACCGGGGGCGTACCAACCATATCTACATTGAACAGGGGCTCGAATACTGGGCCGACATGAACCTTTCCATGGTCGAAGACCGCTCGATCGCACCGCGCATCCCCGCGATGGAGGCTGAGTTTGCCCGCCTGATGGAGGACCCTAAGCTTGCGCGCCTGCACAAGACCGCCGTCGACTGGCACGCGGGAAAGGTTGCGGCGCTCAAATCCGACCCTGACTGGGCCGCGTTTCAGG
>JABSSC010000199.1 GCA_013214635.1 Paracoccaceae bacterium
GAGAATCCGCTCCGGCGACGCCAGCGAGATCTTGATCTCGTCGAACGTCTTCGGCGGGGTCAGCGGGTTGAACGGGTTGGTGGTCAGTTCCTGGTTCATTTTGCGTCCTTAAAACTAGTGAGAGGAGTGGGGTGGGATGGGCCGATCACTCGGCCGCAATCCCGCCTTCGTCGTCCTCCGCATCCAGGAGTTCCATGTTGAGGCCGAGGCCCCGGACTTCCTTGACCAGAACGTTGAAGCTTTCCGGCACGCCAGCCTCGAAGTTGTCCTCGCCCTTGACGATCGACTCATAGACCTTGGTCCGGCCTGCAACGTCGTCCGACTTGACGGTGAGCATCTCCTGCAGCGTGTAGGCCGCGCCGTAGGCTTCGAGCGCCCAGACTTCCATTTCCCCGAAACGCTGGCCGCCGAACTGAGCTTTACCGCCCAGAGGCTGCTGCGTGACAAGGCTGTAAGGCCCGGTGGAACGCGCGTGGATCTTGTCGTCGACAAGGTGGTGCAGCTTCAGCAGGTACTTGATGCCGACCGTGACCGGGCGCGCAAACTGCTCACCCGTACGACCGTCATAAAGCTGCGACTGACCCGATTCCGAGAAACCGGCCCGCACCAGAGCGTCGTTGACATCCGCCTCTTTCGCGCCGTCGAAGACCGGCGTTGCGATCGGAACACCACGGGTCACGTTGCCCGCAGCCTCGACCAGCTGGTCTTCGTCCATGCCTTCGATGCCTTCTGAATAGACATCGTCGCCATAGGCGATTTTCATCGCGTCGCGAACTGGCGTCAGATCACCCGAACGGCGGTATTCACCCAGAGCGTCGTCGATATGGATACCCAGACCGCGCGCGGCCCAGCCCATATGCGTCTCAAGGATCTGACCGACGTTCATCCGGCTGGGCACGCCCAGCGGGTTCAGAACGAAGTCAACCGGCGTACCGTCGCCAAGGAAGGGCATATCCTCCATCGGAACAACGCGGGAGATAACCCCCTTGTTGCCGTGACGGCCGGCCATCTTGTCACCCGGCTGAAGCTTGCGCTTCACGGCGACAAAGACTTTGACCATCTTCATCACACCCGGTGGCAGGTCGTCGCCACGACGGACCTTTTCGACCTTATCCTCGAACCGTGCTTCCAGAGCGCGCTTCTGTGCCTCGTACTGAGCGTTCAGAGCTTCGACCTGACTTGCGTCGGCTTCGTCTTCGAGCGCCAGCTGCCACCACTGACCTTTGGACAGCATCGACAGAAGCTCATCATCGATCTTGGACTTCGGCGCGACGCCTTTGGGCCCTTTGACGGCAACTTTGCCTTCGATGATGCCGCGAAGACGCGCATAGATGTTGCGGTCGAGGATGCCAAGCTCGTCGTCCCGGTCACGGGCCAGACGTTCGACTTCCTCACGCTCGATCTGCAATGCACGTTCGTCTTTCTCGACGCCGTGGCGGTTGAAGACGCGCACCTCAACGATCGTTCCGAAATCCCCCGGCGGCAGGCGCAAAGAGGTGTCGCGAACGTCCGAAGCTTTTTCACCAAAAATGGCGCGGAGGAGTTTCTCTTCCGGCGTCATCGGGCTTTCGCCCTTTGGTGTGATCTTGCCCACAAGGATGTCGCCCGGTCCAACTTCGGCGCCGATGTAAACGATGCCAGCCTCGTCGAGGTTGCGCAGCGCTTCTTCGCCGACGTTCGGGATGTCGCGGGTGATTTCTTCCGGCCCAAGCTTGGTGTCACGGGCGGCGACTTCGAATTCTTCGATATGGATCGAAGTAAACACGTCGTCGCGCACGATACGCTCGGAGATCAGGATCGAGTCCTCATAGTTGTAGCCGTTCCAGGGCATGAACGCGACGACCACGTTCTTACCCAGAGCGAGTTCGCCCAGATCGGTCGATGGACCGTCTGCAATGACCTCACCTTTGCCGACCTTGTCGCCCACTTTCACCAGCGGACGCTGGTTGATGCAGGTGTTCTGGTTCGACCGCTGGAACTTGCGCAGACGATAGATATCGACGCCGGGATCGCCCGGTTCGAGATCCGCGGTAGCACGCACAACGATACGCTGGGCATCGACCTGGTCAATGATCCCTGCGCGGTGTGCCTGAATGGCAGCGCCGGAATCGATGGCGACCTTTTCTTCGATACCCGTACCGACGAACGGCGCTTCTGCCTGAAGCAGAGGCACGGCCTGACGCTGCATGTTCGAGCCCATGAGAGCACGGTTTGCGTCGTCGTTTTCGAGGAACGGGATCAGCGAGGCTGCAACAGATACCAGCTGCTTGGGCGACACGTCGATGAGGTCAACGCTTTCGCGCGGCGCCATCGTGTACTCGCCTGCTTGGCGTGTGTTCACCAGATCGTTGATAAAGCTGCCTGCTTCATCAAGCGTTGCATTCGCCTGAGCCACTGTGTGACGCATTTCCTCGGTGGCGGACATGTACTGAACCTCGTCGGTCACAGTATTATTCTCCACCTTGCGGTAAGGCGTTTCGATGAAGCCGTACTTGTTCACCCGTGCGAACGTCGCCAGCGAGTTGATCAGACCGATGTTCGGCCCTTCTGGCGTTTCAATCGGGCACATCCGACCGTAGTGGGTTGGGTGCACGTCACGTACTTCAAAACCAGCACGCTCCCGCGTCAGACCGCCAGGCCCAAGCGCCGAGAGGCGACGCTTGTGCGTCACTTCGGACAGCGGGTTGGTCTGGTCCATGAACTGCGACAGCTGCGAAGAGCCAAAGAATTCACGCACCGCAGCCGCAGCAGGCTTCGCGTTGATCAGGTCCTGAGGCATGACAGTGTCAATCTCGACACTCGACATACGCTCTTTGATCGCGCGCTCCATCCGCAGAAGGCCAACACGGTACTGGTTTTCCATCAATTCACCGACCGAGCGCACCCGGCGGTTACCGAGGTGGTCGATGTCGTCGACATCGCCGCGACCGTCGCGCAGATCAACCAATGCCTTGATACAGGCGATGATGTCTTCCTTGCGCAGCGTGCGCTGCGTGTCTTCTGCATCGAGCGCCAGACGCATGTTCATCTTGACCCGGCCAACAGCCGAGAGGTCATAGCGCTCACTGTCGAAAAACAGCGTGTCGAACAGGTTCGATGCGGCCTCAACGGTGGGTGGTTCACCCGGACGCATGACGCGGTAGATGTCCATGAGCGCGGTTTCGCGGTTCATGTTCTTGTCTGCCGCCATGGTGTTACGCATGTACGGGCCGACATTGATGTTGTCGATGTCGAGCACCGGAATGTCGGTGATGCCAGCGTCGATCAGCTCTTTAAGCGTACCACCGGTGACTTCGCCGTCTTTGTCGACTTCCCACGTCAACTCGTCGCCAGCTTCGACATAGATCGCGCCGGTTTCTTCGTTGATGATGTCTTTGGCGACGAAGCGGCCGACGATGCCGTCAAACGGCACGAGAACGTCGGTGACTTTGCCTTCGTCGATGAGCTTTTTCACCGCGCGAGGCGTGACCTTCTTGCCAGCCTCAGCGATGACTTCACCCGACTTGGCGTCGACAACGTCCATCATGGGCCGTGTGCCGCGAATACGCTCAGGGAAGAACTTGGTCACCCAACCTTTGTTCTTCTTCAGCTTGTAGTCGACGGTGTCATAGTAGGCATCCATGATGCCTTCCTGGTCGAGGCCGAGCGCATAGAGCAGCGTGGTGACCGGAAGCTTCCGGCGACGGTCGATGCGCGCATAGACGAGATCCTTGGCGTCGAATTCGAAATCGAGCCAGGAGCCGCGGTAGGGAATGATCCGGCAGGCAAAAAGCAGCTTACCCGAAGAATGGGTTTTGCCTTTGTCATGGTCAAAGAACACACCGGGCGAGCGGTGCATCTGGCTGACGATCACGCGTTCGGTGCCGTTCACGATGAACGTACCGTTCGGGGTCATCAGGGGCATGTCGCCCATGAACACATCTTGTTCCTTGATGTCCTTGACCGACTTCGCGCCAGTGTCTTCGTCGACATCAAACACGATCAGACGGAGGGTGACCTTCAGCGGCGCGCTGTAGGTCATGTCGCGCTGCTGACATTCCTCGACGTCGTATTTCGGCTTTTCCAGCTCGTACTTCACGAATTCCAGAACGCTGGTTTCGTTGAAGTCCTTGATGGGAAAGACCGACTGAAAGACACCCTGGATGCCTTCGCCATCCGTCGGCTCAGGCGCGTCGCCCGAGTTCAGGAAAAGGTCGTATGAGGATTTCTGCACCTCGATGAGGTTCGGCATTTCCAGCACTTCGCGGATTTTGCCGTAGTATTTGCGAAGACGTTTTTGGCCAAGATACGTCGTTGCCATGGATTGAGATACTCCATTTAATCACGGCGCAGAACCGGTTGGGTTAGGCCGGTCTGCCCCAGATTTGGATCGGTCCGTTTCCATACTTGAGGTGTCTGCCCAAGACACCTCGCCCGAAACGAAAGACGACCCTGTCAAAGCACAACGGATTGCACTTTGAGAGAGTTGTCAGAATTGGATTTAGTTTGTTTTGGCGCCTGCGGAAAGAATCACCGGCGGGATATAGCAACGACTGGTTAGGGTTTCAACCGTTTGAGCCCAACAAAAAAGGCCCGCGGAGTTCCGCAGGCCCTTTCAGAATTCTTTTGACGCGTCAGCTTTTCTTGCGGCGGCTCATCGCCGCAAATCCGCCAAGGCCCGCCAACAGCATCCAACCAGCGGCAGGAAGCGGTACGGCTTCGATGCGGAGGTCGTACAGAGCGGCGGCGCCTTTGTTTGGTCCAGCCGATCCGTCGACAGTCAGCGTGTATTCCGTGTTGGCCATACCAATGAAGATAAATGCATTGTCACCGGCCAAGATATCCGTCTCAAACGATCTCGATTGGGTTCCGCCGCCGCTTGAAAGAGTGAATTTCACGC
>JABSSC010000200.1 GCA_013214635.1 Paracoccaceae bacterium
AAGGGATCACCATGGGTGTGACCGGCGCGCTTTACCCTTGGGGGTTCAAGTATGAGAACACACCCGGCTCATACGACATGGAAGGCGCGGTGAACTCCGCCGAGGCCGTAGAGGCGCTTGAATTCTATAAGGAATTCTATGAGACGGCGACCCCTCCGGGCTACACAAACTCGTACATGGGCGAATCCCTCGACGCGTTTAAGTCGGGCCAGGTTGCTATGGCGATGAACTGGTTTGCGTTCTTCCCCGGACTTTATGCCGACCCGGCGACGGGGGGAGATAAGATCGACTTCTTCGTCAACCCACCGCAGAACATTGCAGCATCGACGCTTGGTGGTCAGGGTATCTCAGTTGTGAGCTACTCTGACAAGCAGGACGCGGCACTTGAGTACATCAAGTGGTTTGCTCAGCCTGATGTACAAGCCAAATGGTGGGAGCTTGGTGGCTATTCGGCGCACAATGCGGTGCTGCAGGATCCAGGCTTTGTCGAAAGCCAGCCCTTTGCCGGTGACTTCCTCGAGGCCATGGATGGCGTTCAGGACTTCTGGCAAGAGCCTGCATATGCCGAACTGCTTCTGGCGATGCAAAAACGCATCCACGACTATGTCGTTGCCGATCAAGGGACCGCGCAAGAAGCATTGGACAAGCTGATCGAAGATTGGACCGAAGTCTTCGAAGACGAAGGCAAACTCTAATCTCCCTGCTCGGAGCGCTGCCCGTGCTGCGCACCGACGCAAAACTCGCACCGGGGCAAAGGTCCCGGTGCACCTTCCAAACGACAGGCCGAGCATATGTCTGACCGGGCACTAGATCGCGTTGCGGCGGCAACGCCCCAACCCGTTGCGCGCAAAATCAAAGGCTTATCAGATCGCGCCATCGCGTGGATCTTTGTGGCGCCAACGATTTTTCTGCTGCTGGCGATCAACATTTTTCCACTGATCTGGACGATACGGCTTAGTTTCACCAACTACCGCGCCAACCGCTTGAACCGCGAGCCTGAGTTTGTTGGTTTGCGAAACTACGAGCGCATCCTGACGGACAGCGACATCTGGCTGAACATGCAAGCCACGGCGCATTTCCTGTTCTGGACGATCTTCTTTCAGGTGCTGATCGGTTTCACGCTGGCTTGGCTGATAAACAAAAAATTCAAAGGCAACGATCTTTGGACGACGATCATCGTCCTGCCCATGATGTTGTCACCTGCGGTTGTCGGAAACTTCTGGAAGTTTCTCTATCAGCCCCAGATCGGGCTTTTTAACTACATCGTTGGGTTCTTAACCGGGAAGGACCCATCCAGCTTTGAAATGCTAGGGCAAGTAGACCTTGCGCCTTGGGCAATCGTCATCGTCGACACTTGGATGTGGACGCCGTTCGTGATGCTCATCTGCCTTGCCGGGTTACGAAGCATTCCTGACTACATCTACGAAGCCGCCGAAATTGATCGCGCGTCCAAGCTCCGACAATTCTTTACGATCACCGTTCCGATGGTGCTCCCGTTTCTGATGCTGGCGGTCCTCTTTCGCGGGATCGAGAACTTCAAGATGTTTGATTTGGTCGTCCAGCTTACCGGCGGCGGGCCTGGATCGGTGACGGAACTGACATCGATCAATCTTAAGCGTGAAGCCTTCGAGAAATGGCGCACAGGGTATGCCTCGGCCTACGCGATCATTCTGTTTGTCACGGTCTTCGGGCTTGCCAGCATTTACGTTAAAGCTTTGAACAAGGTGAAAGAAAGATGAGCAGTTTTTCCGTCACCGAACCCTCGAACCGCACCAAATGGTTCGCTGGCACTCTGGTCATCCTTTACGCCGTGATCACGATGATCCCGCTGGTCTGGATCGCGCTCACTGGGTTCAAAAGCCCATCCGATGCCATTGCCTATCCTCCGAAATACGTCATCGGGTCGGATAGCGAGGCTGGATTCAAACCCACGCTTGAAGGGTATGTGAACCTGTTCACGACCCGAACGCGTCAGACACAAGAGTTCCTCGATGCCAACCCTCCTGAAAACTGGGCAGATGAAATTGTACGGCAATACGACATGGTCATCGTTGGCCCTTCAAAGTTCGGAGAGCGCTTCCTGAACTCGGTGATCATCGGGTTCGGTTCGACATTTCTCAGCGTGTTTCTTGGAACCCTGGCAGCCTACGCGTTTAGCAGATTCAAGATACCGCTGGCGGATGACCTGTTGTTTTTCATTCTTTCGACGCGGATGATGCCGCCCATCGCCGTCGCGATTCCGATCTTCCTGATGTACCGCCAACTTGGGTTGTCGGACACGCATCTTGGGATGATCTTGCTCTACACGGGCGTCAACATCTCGCTTGCCGTTTGGCTTTTGAAAAGCTTCATCGACGGCATCCCGACCGAGTATGAAGAGGCCGCATTGATTGACGGCTACACCCGATTTCAGGCTTTCTACAAAGTTGTGCTTCCACAGGCCGCGACCGGTATCGCGTCGACCGCGATTTTCTGTCTGATCTTTGCATGGAACGAATACGCCTTTGCTGTTCTGCTGACGACGGCCAACGCTCAAACCGCTCCGCCTTTCATTCCGACCATCATCGGTGTCGGGGGCCTCGATTGGCCGGCGATTGCGGCGGGCGTCACGATCTTCCTGCTTCCGGTCATGATCTTCACCATCTTGCTTCGCAAACATCTCTTGCGTGGCATCACATTCGGAGCGGTTCGCAAATGAGCAACTTTCTGAACGGCCTCATGAAGTTTCGACGTGGCCCGTGGGAGGCAGTGGCCACGGTCCTGATCGCGATTGGCGTCTTCATGCTGATGCAACCCTTCGCGCTCTGGCTCTTTACCTATTCCTTCATTGTGACCTTGGTCGGGACGGTGATGTTCATCATCGTCAGCCACTTCCCGGAGTAATCATGGCGCAGATCGTCATCAAAAACGTCAAGAAGCAATTCGGTGATTTCACCGCTGTACGGCAGAGTTCATTCACAATTGAAGATGGCGAATTCTTCATGCTTCTTGGCCCCTCGGGGTGCGGAAAAACAACGACTCTTCGCATGATCGCGGGTCTGGAGCTGCCGACATCAGGAGAAATCTACCTCGATGGCGAGGAGATCTCGCAACGCCCTCCCTCAGAGCGAGACATCGCATTCGTTTTTCAGATGTTTGCGCTTTATCCGCACATGAACGTGCGAAAAAACATCAGCTATCCTCTGGTGAGCCAGGGCATGTCACGCGACGCCGTAAGGTCGAAAGTTGCCGAGGTCTCAAAGATCCTGGGCATCGAAGACATCCTAGATCGCCCCGTCGGTGGATTGTCGGGCGGCGACCGACAACGCGTGGCGCTGGGTCGTGCGATTGTTCGGGAACCAAAGGCTTTCATGATGGATGAACCCCTTGGCGCGCTGGATGCCGAGTTTCGCGAACACATGGCCGAAGAGTTGCGCGCACTTCATGATCGTATGGGGGCCACGACGGTTTACGTGACGCACGATCAACTTGAGGCGATGCAAATGGGCGACAAGATCGTCGTCATGAACAATGCCGTAGTGGAACAGTTTGGAACTCCACAGGAAATCTACGACAAGCCTGCAACGATGTTCGTAGCTGACTTCATTGGCTCGCCCTCAATGAATTTCCTAAAGTTCCACGGGAAGTTGGGAACAGGCGCAAGCGCCCTTCCGATGCACGGCGTAGACTTCGACGTGCCTCAAACCAGAGAGCCGTTTGAAGGCGACATGGCATTTGGCGTTCGGCCCGAACATGTCAGCCTCTCGGGCGATGCAAAATTCAGGGCCGAAGTGGTCGCGACGGAATATCTTGGCACCACTCAGATTGTGACGCTGAACACGGCTGGTGGGGACGTCAAAGCCCGCATTTCGTCCGAGCAGCCCGCGCGCACAGGTGAAACGGTGGGGCTTGAGTTCAATCCCGAGACTATCACGCTTTTTGACCGTCAATCAGGCCGGGCCTTGAAATCAGAACTGAATGAGGGCGTGCTCCATGGCTGAGGTTTCGCTGCAAAACGTCTCAAAGGCATTTGGCAAAACGCAGGCTGTTGCCGACGTTTCAATGACCATCGAAGATGGGGCGTTCGTCGTTCTCCTCGGACCAACCGGTGCAGGCAAAACGACAACGTTGCGGCTGATTTCGGGGTTGGAAAAGCTGGACAGCGGCAGTGTTCGCATTGGTGATCGTGACGTGGGCAACGAGACACCTGCGCAACGCGATGTGGCGATGGTTTTTCAGCAGTACTCGCTCTACCCGCATATGACGGTTCGCGACAATCTTGCCTTTCCGCTGCGCTCCCCGGTGCTTAAGACCCCGGAGGATGTGATCGCCGAGAAAGTTCAAAAGATTGCTGAAGTCCTTCAGATTCCACACAAGCTGAACAACAAGGCGACGGAGCTTTCAGGTGGCGAAATGCAGCGTGTCTCTATTGGGCGTGCTCTCGTGCGAGATCCACAAATCTACCTGATGGACGAACCCTTGAGTTCGCTCGACGCAAAACTCCGCGCAGACCTTCGCGTCGAACTCAAACGCATCCACGCCGACCTCGGTGCAACACTTCTCTACGTAACTCACGATCAGATCGAAGCGATGACACTGGCGCACCGGGTCGCCGTTCTCGAAAAGGGTATTTTGCAGCAACTCGCCTCACCGGCGGAAATCTACAATGATCCCGCCAATTTATTTGTTGCACAGTTCATCGGATCGCCGGCAATGAATGTCATTCATGGTAGCCTGGAAGGCGACCAGTTCT
>JABSSC010000201.1 GCA_013214635.1 Paracoccaceae bacterium
CAACGTCACCGGCGGTGCACGTCGTGTTCCTGCCGCTGATCAACCAGGATATCGGACTGGCACAGATCACCTTTAACGACGCAAACGAAGTCACGCTTGAACCGGGCAACAACCCGTTCTTCCTCAACTTCGATCACACCGAAGGACAACTTGACAGTCGGTCCGAGGGTGGTCTGCTGTCGGACGGCGATGACCGCATCTTTGGCTCCATCGGGCATGACATTCTGTTCGGTGGTACGGGTCGCGACAACATCTATGGCGGTTACGGCAACGACCTGATCGGGGCCGACGACAAGCTTGATTCACTGGGTGTAGACGATCCGTCGACACCGGGTGTGAATGAGGCGCTGGTCGTAGGTATTAACGAAGTTCCGGACGAAGACATCAGCTATGAAGACTTTGCCTTCGGTGGAGCCGGTCGCGACTTCCTGATTGCGAACACTTCCGGCGATCGTCTGGTCGATTGGGTGGGTGACTTTAACCAGTACTTCTTGCCCTATCGAAGCGCTGGTGCGCCGACGGTGATCACCGCGTACTCCATTGAAATGGAACAGTATATTCTGCGTCAGGCGATCGCGGATGGTGTGGATGTGACCCGAGCAGGTGATGTCGATCCGGTTCTAATCCAAAATGGAACGCCTGTATCAGTTCTGGGCGAGCCCTATGGCGAATTGGGTCTGGTCAACAATGACAACACCAACCCGGTCAATCTGGCCGAGTTCGCCAAACAGTCGGGCAATGACATCTTGTCTGGTCGCGGTACGGTAGATGACGGTGCAGTGCTTGGCATTCCGGTGATCCCGGCTGGTATCCGGCTTGCAGATGGACCGCTCGACAACTTTGGCGAGACTGTGGATGTGGTGGGTCAGGACGGACTGTTTATCGGCGATGCAACGACGGTTGAGACACCGATTATCGCGGATACCGGACCTGATCGCCCAACCGGGCCTGCGATCACAACCTTCGCAAGCAACGTCGGAATCGTCATCGACAACAGCGGTGTCGCTACGCTTGGCGGAGCGAACCCCGCCCAGCAGACGGCGGCCTATGTCTATGATGATGCCAATGACGTCTTCGTCCTCTCTGACGCCGCCGCGACCCCGGAAGTGCGCGGAACCAATTCGCTACTTGAATTCTTCGACAGCAATGGCGCACTCTTTGCCTATGTCGACGAAGCGGGCGCGGTTTGGATTATCGACGATATCGATGACAATCCCGGCGGTCAGCAGGATTGGAGCGGTTCGACCGATACCGAGGACACGGTCGAAGATGACTGGTTGCTTGAGGGCACAGTTGCCGCCAATGGTGTTGTTGCGGTTGCGCAGCCATTCCGGAGCCTTCGCGGTCGTGACCTGAACTGAACGGCGGAGGCTACATGAGTACGGAACCTGACGCGGGCGGTGCACCGCGCGACACGCTTGACCAAGGCTCGGCCAAATCGTCCGTCGAATGGGACGGCTCGCGCATGCAATCGGGGTTTGCCAATGTCGTGAATATTCACGGCACCAAGGAGCAGATTGAGCTGTTTTTTGGCACGCACTCATCTTGGGCGGCGTTGTCCGGGGGCAAGGTGAAGGTCGATCTTACCAATCGCATGATTCTGACGCCCTATGCTGCGAAGCGGCTGAACACCATTTTGAGCGACGTCCTACGCGAGTATGAGGCGCGGCATGGTGTTCTGTTGATGGATGAAGGAAACTAATGGCCTCCGGCGCTCCGCAACCCTCTGAACATATTCAGTTTCCTGCGCAAGCGGCGCTTTGGAAGACTTTGTCTGATGCGGAGGATCTGCGCGACAGGTGCCGGTCGTGGGCACATCTGCTGTTTGGTCAACTGACCGAAGATGCGGATGTCGATGTACATGCGGTGTGCGGGTTTCGGTTTGATGCGGCCACGCAGCGGATGGTGCCACTGGGCGCTTATCCTGCGAACCGGGCCACGACGCCTCTTATGGCCCAAACGGCTCAGTCAGCAGGGGAACAGCTTAAGCCGACGGCCCGGGGCGCACTGCCAACGACAGATAGTGGCAAAGCGACCGAGCCGATGTGTGCCGCTGTACCTTTGATTGTTGATGGACGGGCGGTGGGCGTGGCATGCGCCGAGATGACGCCTGATGGCGAGGCGCAGATGCGCCGATCCATGCGCAAGTTGCAATGGGGCGCCGCTTGGTTGCGTGATCAGTTGCGCAGCGAAGCCTCTGATCAGAAAGACCAGAATTACCGTGCTGCGGTCGAGGCGCTGCACACCGTTGTCGCTGTGGCAGAGCACGAAGATTTTGCGACCTCTGCCCGGGCCGCGGTTACCGATCTCGCTACTCGGTTTGATTGTGATCGTGTGGCGCTCGGGTTGCGGCGCAGGCGCAAATCCAAGGTTGTGGCCATTTCGCACTCGGCACAGTTTTCGCGCCGGATGCGACTAGTCGGCAAGCTCACTGCAGCCATGGATGAGGCGATCGATCAACGCGCGACAATTCTCTGGCCCGAGACGGATGAGAGCGGCGCGTTTGCCACTATGATGGCCGAGGATCTGGCGCGGGATGATCATGTGGGCCATGTGTTCACCGTGCCGTTGTTCTCGGGCGGGAGGTTTGTCGGTGCGCTGACATTCGAACGCCCCGAAGATCGCCCGTTTGCCCAAGCAGAATTGGATATCCTTGAGGCTGTCGGCACCGTGCTTGCCCCCATAATCGAGGACAAGCGCCGCAATGATCGGTGGTTGGTGACCAAGGCGGTGGATGTTGCGGGCAATCAAATGGGCCGGCTCTTTGGACCATCCTATCTGATCCGCAAGCTGATCGTTCTTGCCTTGGTTGGGCTCGGGGTCTTTTTCTGGTTTGCCAAGGGCTCTTACCAGGTTGGTGCCGATGCTCAGGTTGTGGGCACGATCGAGCGGTCCATTGTTGCTGGCTTTGATGGGTTTGTCGCTGCGGCCCCGGTTCGGGCGGGCGCACTGCTCGGGCTGTTGGATGACCGGGACCTTCTTCTTGAACGTCAGCGCCTTGTGACCCAGCGCGAACGCCAACAGATTGAGTTTGACCGCGCCGTTGCCGCACGGGATAGGGCCGAGGTCAATATTCGCCAAACGATGATCGAACAGGCCGATGCCGAAATCGCGCTTCTCGATGAACAGCTCTCCCGCACGCGTTTGACGGCGCCATTTGATGGTATCGTCCTGTCGGGTGACTTGAGCCAGTCAATAGGATCCGCCGTGTCGCGCGGCGAACAGTTGATGATTGTTGCCCCCGCGGACGCCTATCGGCTGAAGTTGCAAGTCGATGAGCGCCAAATCGCTGACATAACCGAGGGTCAGAGCGGCGCCCTGCGCGTGACTGCATTGCCGTCGGAGACGTTTGAGATTGAGATTGTGGGCGTAACGCCGGTAGCAACCTATGCAGAGGGTCAGACCACGTTCGAGGTCGAGGCAGCCTTCACTGGCGATATCGTCAAATTGCGCCCAGGTATGCAGGGAGCCGCCCGCATCGATGTTGAAGAACGACGGCTGATCTCAATCTGGATCGCGCCCTTTGTTGATTGGGCGCGCGTGACCCTTTGGCGATGGGCACCGGTTTAGGTCATGTCCACGCAATCATTCCTGTCTTCGGATTGGTACCGTGTCGCGCCGCTGAAACCACGGTTGCGCGGGCATGTGGAGGTTCATCGGCAGCTGTTCCGTGGGGATGTCTGGTTCATTTTGCAGGATCGCCATTCGGGCAAGTATCACCGCATAACACCCGCGGCGAACTACATGCTTGCCCTAATGAACGGGCGCCGCACAATGCAGCAGATTTGGGAGGCGGCCTGCGACCGGTTTGACGAAGAACCCCCCACCCAATCCGAGACCATCCGCCTGTTGTCGCAGCTTCACGGTGCAGATCTGATCGCAAGCGATTTGCTTCCTGACTTGGCTGAAGTTGGCCAGCGGTACGCCCAGAACGAACGGCAGAGCATGATCGCGCGCATTCGCAACCCAATGGCGATACGCGTACCGTTGTTTGATCCCGACGCGTTTCTAACCGCGACTGTTGGACTGGTCCGTTGGATATTCACGCCGGTCGGGTTTGTGCTTTGGCTCGGTCTGGTGGTTGCGGGGCTCGTGCTGTTTGGGTTGAATTTCGACCTTCTTACCGACGGGTTCCGGGATCAGGTTTTGGCGGCCGAAAATCTGATCGTAATTGCGTTGGCTTATCCAGTGGTCAAAGCGCTCCACGAATTAGGGCATGGGTATGCCACCAAGGTCTGGGGCGGCGAAGTACACGAGATCGGGGTCATGTTCCTTGTCTTTATCCCAGTGCCTTACGTCGATGCCTCGTCCTCGGTAGCGTTTGACAGCAAATGGCGCCGCGCGGTCGTCGGTGGGGCTGGCATCATGGTGGAACTGGCGCTCGCGGCGCTGGCTCTGATTTTTTGGATCAACGCCGAACCGGGTCTTGCGCGGGCCTTCGCATTCAACGTCATGCTGATCGGCGGCATTTCGACGGTCTTGTTTAATGGCAATCCGCTGTTGCGGTTTGACGGCTATTTCGTCTTGGCAGACCTGATCGAGATCCCGAATTTTGGTCAACGGGCGAACAAGTACATCTTCTATCTGATCCGACGCTACCTGTTCCGGATAAAAGCGGCGGACAGTCCTGTGACCGCACGTGGGGAACGGGCTTGGATGTTCTTCTATGCGATTGCAGCGTTTATCTATCGCCTGTTTATCAGCTTCGCGATC
>JABSSC010000202.1 GCA_013214635.1 Paracoccaceae bacterium
GTTGGCCGAACGAAACGGCTTTGCGCCGTTCCACTATGTTGAACGACAACTTGTCTTTGGCGGGGTGGCGCTGCTGGTTATGCTCTTCACCACCATGCTCGAACCCCGCGTTGTGCGTCGCCTCGCGGTGATCGGGTTTCTCTTTTCCTTCGTGGCGGTCGCGCTCTTGCCGGTTCTGGGCACAGATTTCGGCAAGGGCGCGGTGCGTTGGTATTCGCTGGGCTTTGCGTCCGTGCAGCCGTCGGAATTTCTCAAGCCCGGCTTCGTCGTCGTCGCCGCCTGGCTGCTGGCCGCCGCGCAAGAGGTCGCCGGGCCTCCGGGGCGCAGTTATTCCTTCATGCTCGCGGTCATTATCTGCGCGATGCTGGCGCTCCAGCCTGACTTCGGGCAGGCCTGTCTGATCCTCTTTGGCTGGGGCGTGATGTATTTCGTCGGCGGCGCGCCCTATGCGCTCTTGATCGCGATTGCGGCGATGGTCGTGGCGGCAGGGGCGTTTGCCTATAACTCGTCCGAACACTTCGCTCGCCGCATCGACGGGTTTCTCTCGGCCGAGGTCGATCCTACAACCCAGCTTGGCTATGCGACCAACGCGATCCGTGAGGGTGGGCTTTTTGGTGTCGGCGTGGGTGAGGGACGTGTGAAGTGGTCGCTGCCGGACGCCCATACCGATTTCATCATCGCGGTCGCGGCCGAGGAATACGGACTGATCATCGTGCTTGCGATCATCGCGCTTTATGCAACGATCCTCGTCCGTTCGCTTGCGCGGCTGATGCGCGAACGTGACCCGTTCATCCGCCTTGCCGGTACGGGCCTCGCTTGTGTTTTCGCCATTCAGGCGATGATCAACATGTCGGTCGCCGTGCGTCTGATGCCGGCCAAGGGAATGACATTGCCCTTTGTCAGCTATGGCGGGTCGTCGCTGATTGCGGGCGGCATCACACTGGGCATGCTTTTGGCCTTCACCCGCAAACGGCCCCAGGGGGTCATCACGGATGTCTTCCGGCGGGGGCGTGTATGACCGATGCCAAGGCCCCGCGCATGATCATCGCTGCTGGCGGCACGGGCGGGCATATGTTCCCGGCTCAGGCGCTGGCCGAAGCGATGGTGCGCAAGGGGTGGGAGGTCACTCTGTCCACGGATGACCGTGGCGCGCGCTTTGCGGGCGGATTTCCCCACACGGTCAAAGTTGAACAGGTTCGCTCCGCCACATTTTCCCGAGGTGGGGCGCTGGCCAAGCTCATCGCGCCGCTCAAGATCGCAGGCGGGATACTCTCGGCCATGGGCAAGATGATCGCCCGCCGCCCCTCTATCGTTGTGGGCTTTGGCGGTTACCCGACGATCCCCGCGCTCTCTGCGGCTTGGGTTCTGCGTATCCCGCGGATGATCCATGAACAAAACGGCGTGCTGGGGCGCGTGAACACAGCATTTGCGCCGCGTGTTCAGGCCGTGGCCTGTGGGGCATGGCCCACCGATCTGCCCAAGGGCGTCGAAGGTATCCACACCGGCAACCCCGTCCGCGCTGCAATCCTGTCGCGCGCCGGCGCGCCATATCCCGAACCCGACGCGGGTACGAACACCATCCTCGTCATTGGCGGTTCGCAAGGGGCCAGCATCCTGTCTGAGGTCGTGCCAACGGCCCTGTCGATGTTCCCCGACGCGGCGCGCGAGCGTCTGCGCGTCGCACATCAGGCGCGGGAGGAAGATCTGACCGCGGTCTCGGACACCTATGCGGGGGCCGAGATCACGGCGGATGTGCGCCCCTTCTTTCAGGACGTCCCCCAGCGTATGAGCGAAGCACAGCTTGTCATCGCGCGAGCCGGGGCCTCCAGCGTGGCCGAACTTTCGGTGATCGGGCGTCCGTCGATCCTGATCCCCTACGCAGCGGCCACAGGTGACCACCAAACAGCAAACGCACGTGGGCTGGTTTCCGCCGGTGCCGCGATCATGATCCCCGAAACCGCCCTTGCGCCCGACGCGCTGGCGGAGCAGATACAGACAATTCTGGCGACACCGGGGGCCGCCAGAACCATGGCAGAAAATGCGCTGACATACGGACGGCCGGACGCAACCGACCGCCTTGTTGCGCTTGTTGAGGAATTGACAGGAGACCGGCAGGCATGAACGTACTGGCGACAGTCGAAGGACTGGTAATGAGCGCAACGAAACTCCCCACCGAAATGGGGCCGATCCACTTTGTGGGCATCGGCGGCATCGGAATGTCGGGCATTGCCGAGGTCCTGTTGAACCACGGCTACATCGTTCAGGGGTCCGACCTCAAGGACAGCCCGATCACCAAACGGCTTGAGGCCAAGGGCGCGCGGATCTTCATTGGCCAAAAGGCCGAAAACCTTGAAGGGGCCGAGGTTGTCGTGATCTCCTCGGCCATCAAGCCGGGTAACCCTGAACTCGATGAGGCGCGCAAGCTGGGCCTGCCAGTGGTGCGCCGGGCCGAGATGTTGGCCGAACTCATGCGCCTGCGCTCAAACGTGGCGATTGCCGGGACGCACGGAAAAACGACGACGACGACCATGGTGGCCGCTCTGCTGGATGGGGGCGGCATCGACCCGACGGTGATCAACGGGGGTATCATTCACGCCTATGGCTCAAACGCCCGCGTGGGTCAGTCCGACTGGATGGTGGTCGAGGCCGACGAAAGCGACGGCACCTTCAACCGCTTGCCTGCTACAATCGCGGTCGTGACCAATATCGACCCCGAGCATATGGAGCATTGGGGCGACTTTGACCGGTTGCGCCAAGGTTTCCTTGATTTCGTCTCGAACATCCCGTTCTACGGCGTCGCCGTCTGCAACACCGATCATCCCGAAGTGCAGGCGCTTGTGGGCAAAATCAGCGACCGCCGCGTCGTGACCTATGGCTTTAATGCACAGGCCGACGTGCGTGCGGTAAACCTGCGCTATGAACGCGGTGTCGCGCATTTCGACGTGGCCATCCAAAGCGACGAGATGGTGATCGAAGGCTGCACGCTGCCCATGCCGGGCGACCACAACATCTCAAACGCGCTGGCGGCCGTCGCCGTGGCGCGGCATTTGGGCATCAAGGCCGCCGATATCCGCGAAAGCCTTGCCAATTTCAAAGGCGTCAACCGCCGCTTCACCAAAGTGGGCGAATGGAACGGCGTGACGATCATCGACGACTACGGCCACCACCCGGTTGAGATTGCCGCCGTGCTCAAAGCCGCGCGGCAAGCGACCGAAGGTCGGGTCATCGCCGTCCATCAACCCCACCGCTACACGCGCCTGTCCTCGCTCTTCGAAGATTTCTGCGGATGCTTCAACGAGGCCGACGTCGTCGCCATTGCCGAAGTCTTTGCCGCCGGCGAAGACCCCATTGCAGGGGCGACACGCGATGATCTGGTCGGCGGTCTGATCCGCCACGGCCACCGCCATGCTCGCGCCATAGTTTCAGAAGAAGATTTGGAACGACTCGTGCGCGAACAAGCCGCTGATGGCGATATGGTCATCTGTCTGGGCGCCGGTACGATCAGCACTTGGGCGCGGGGGCTTGAGGAGCGACTTAAAAAGTGAGCCTGTCCCTGTTGATCGGCTGTCTGTGGGTGGTGGCCGCGGCCATCACCGGCATGATGCCGATGAAATACCAATACCCGCCGGGTCTGACCCTTCTGATCGCTGCCCCGCTCGTTCTGATCTTCATCGGCATCCAGCACGGCTTCTGGATTACGGCGGTCGGCACGCTGGCCTTCATCTCCATGTTCCGCCATCCGCTCCGCTATCTCACGAAGAAGGCGCTCGGCCTGCCCACGGCTCCGTCTCTCACCGACCCTGAGGTGAATGAGGCATGACCGTCAGTTGGTCTCTCTTCGGCGTATTCGTCTGGATCATCGTCGCCAATGTCGCGGCGTTCTTTCCGTCCAAGCGCGCCCATTGGCCCACGGCCTATGCGCTGATCTCCGTGGGTCTCCCGCTTCTGGTCTGGGTCTATGTCGAAAACGGCCTGCTCGTGACACTCCTGTGCTTGGCGGCGGGCATGTCGATCCTGCGATGGCCGGTACGCTACCTGATCCGCTGGGTGCGCCGCGTGATCTTCCGCCAGGAAGAGGCGCAGCCGTGACCGAACCGGCCCAGCCCGGTTTCCCCGAACACCTTCGCGCTGACGCCGCCGCCTTGTATTGGGAGGCGTTTGGCCAAAAACTCAACCTCCCGCTGGGTCCCCCGGATAAAGGTCGCGCGTTTATCGCAAGCGTCCTGCGCCCCGATTTTGCTTTTGCCGAACTGTCGGAAACCGGCGACCTCCTTGGTGTTGCAGGGTTCAAAACAACCAAAGGTGCCTTCGTCGGCGGCCATTTCTCCGACGTCCGCGCGACTTATGGCACGGTTAGTGCGCTCTGGCGCGTGCTTCTTCTTGAGTTTTTCGAGCGTGAAACCGAACCGGGTGTGCTGTTGATGGACGGCATCTGCGTCAGCGCCGCCGCGCGCGGGCAGGGGGTGGGCACCAAGCTCCTCACCCGGATCGCCGACCACGCCGGCGCCACCGGCCACCACGCGGTCCGCCTCGACGTGATCGACACCAACCCCCGCGCCCGCGCGCTTTACGAGCGGGTGGGGTTCAAGGCCACTGGCCAAACCAAGCTCGGCCCCTTTGCGCGGGTATTTGGGTTTGCCTCTGCCACCACCATGGTGCTTGAGGTCAAGGATTGATCGGGGCGAAACTATCTGAGGGCGGCGGCCCTGA
>JABSSC010000203.1 GCA_013214635.1 Paracoccaceae bacterium
GAGTTCAGCATTTCATTGACAAGAGTTTCGACGGCGGGGTTGGTTGCACCCATCCAGTTACGGGATCCTTCTGTCTCCGCGGCATCTGCGGACCAGTAGAGCATTTGCTCATTTCCGGGGCTCAATGACAGACCGCGCGCATACCATGCCATGTCGAAGTCAAAGGTTGTGGTACGCTCTTTGTATTGGGCGCTGTCGATTGTCGTGACGACGGGCGTAATTCCTAACCGATCCAGTGACTCAACGAAGATGTCCGTGATTTGCTTGGTTTCGGTCGAACCCTGCGACAATACGATTTCAAACGTGAATGGATTGCCGTCGGCATCTTTCATGACCCCGTCCTGCACCGTCCATCCTGCCTGCTCCAACAGATCAAGCGCCGCGCGGGTACCGGCGCGATTGCGTGCGCTGCCGTCCGAGACAGGTAACGCATAGCCTTCAAGCGCACCCGGCAACAGGTCGTCCGAAAGCGGCTCCAACAGTTCTTTGACCCGACCTTCGGCCGGCCCAGGCTCCATTCCCAAGACGGAGTTCGAGAAGTACGAGGTGATGCGAGGGCTTTCGCCGCCGTCCAAAGTTTCGCGAATGAACTCAAAATTGTAGGCGTTCATCATAGCTTCACGCACGCGCCAGTCATCAAACGGCGCGCGCCGCGTGTTCATGACAAAACCCCGGATCCCGGAAGGACGCTCATGGGGGATCAGTGATTTAACAACATCGCCGCGCTCAATCGCAGGAAAGTTGTATTGCTGATCCCACTTTGCAGCGTTGGTCTCACGCATTGTGGTCAGTTCACCTGCCTTGAACGCTTCGAACATGACTGTGGCATCCCCGAAAAACTCCATCCGGATCTCATCAAGATTGTGGGTGCCGCGCCGGAAAGGGATCTCATTCCCCCAGTAATCGGGGTTCCGTTTTAGAGATACAAAACGACCTGGTTCATAGTCGTCGATGACATACGGCGCAGAAGCGATAGGGATTGTGTCCAACCCGCTTTCCGCAAAATCGACGCCGTCCCACTGCGCCTTCTTTAGGATCGGACGAAGACCCATGATCAGCGCCAGTTCACGATCATCGACGTTGAATGTGAACCGGACTGTGCGATCACCGACGGCCTCGGCTGATGCAACCTTGTCCCACGAGCCGTGATAGCGGGGATGCCCAACGGTGCCGAGCGTCTCATACGACCAAAGGACGTCTTCGACAGTAACAGGGCTTCCGTCCGAGAATTTCGCGTCGGGATGCAGTGTGAATTCAACCCATTCACGATTCGGCCCGGTCTCCACCGATTCGGCCAGAAGTCCGTAGAGCGTGAAGGGCTCGTCATAGCTCCGCCCGAGAAGGCTCTCATACCCGAGGAAGCGAAGTTGCCACGGGACACGGCCTTTGAGGATGTGAGGATTGAGGGAGTCAAAGCTGCCGACCTCGCCCTGTACGATGCGTCCGCCCTTAGGTGCATTTGGATTGGCATAAGGCAAAGACACAAAATCGGGTGGGAGGGCAGGTTCACCATACATAGCTATGCCATGCTGCGGCTCGGCGAGGCTCGTCCCTGCGATGCATATCGAAGCTGCTGCAGCAGCCAATGCACGTAAAATTGGCGGGAAAAAAACTTTGCTCATTTCGGCGACAATCCCTCTGCTCGTTTGTTTGTTGGGGCAAAGCGTAGAGGGGGTTTTGTGGGTTTTCAAACTTTTAGCTTGGCCATCGGCAACCTCTTGCGTATAAACAACCTACTGCTCGATAGGTTTCTTGCCTGTATGAAACCTGCCTCAATAACTTAACGCCCGCCTTGTGCGGGCGTTTTTTTTTGCGCCTTCCAACCGCAAACGGAAATCTCGTTTGTTTTCGCACTCGCAGCATGTAGGCTCGCCGCGTCTGCATCATTGAGGGAGGGCACGCATGTCCGTTTCCGGAAAAACCGCCGTAATCACAGGATCTAATTCCGGCATTGGATTGGGAATAGCGCGGGAGTTCGCCAAAGCCGGCGCCAATGTTGTCCTGAACTCGTTCACCGACCGTGATGAAGACCATGCGCTTGCCGCCGAGATCGCAGCAGAAACCGGGGTCACCGCAACTTACATTCAGGCGGACATGTCAAAAGGCGATCAATGCCGGGCCTTGGTCGAAAGGGCGGGGACCTGCGACATTCTGATCAACAACGCAGGCATTCAACACGTCGCGCCGATAGATCAGTTCCCGGTCGATAAATGGGACGCGATCATCGCGATCAACATGAACTCGGCCTTTCACACAACGGCGGCCGCATTGCCGATGATGCGTGAAGGCGGTTGGGGCAGGGTGATCAACATCGCCTCAGCGCATGGTCTGACCGCATCGCCCTATAAGGCGGCCTATATCGCGGCCAAGCATGGGGTGGTGGGAATGACCAAAACCGTAGCGCTTGAAACCGCAGAAGAACCCATTACCGCGAATGCCGTCTGTCCGGGATACGTGCTGACCCCTCTCGTCGAGGCGCAAATCCCCGATACGATGAAGGAATACAACATGAGCCGCGAAGACGTTATTCGCAACGTCATGCTGGCGCGGCAACCCTCCAAGGAATTTGCGACCGTCGAACAGCTTGGGGGAACTTGTGTGTTTCTCGCCTCAGACGCTGCGGCCCAGATCACAGGCACGACGATTAGCGTCGATGGCGGTTGGACGGCGCTCTGACTGTGACAAAGCGGATCAACCTTGCCCTGCAGGGCGGTGGCGCCCACGGAGCGTTCACATGGGGTGCGCTGGACCGTTTGCTTGATGAGCCTGATATCGAGATCGCCGCTATTTCGGGAACTTCGGCAGGTGCATTGAACGCTGCAGCCTTAAAGGGCGGTCTTCTTGAAAACGGGCGCGAGGGTGCAAAAGCCGCGCTGTCGAAGCTTTGGCGTCAGGTGGGTGCGATCGAAGATCCCGCGGTCAATGATTGGATGCAAATGCTCTGGCCCGATCCCACAATCCTCAGTCAGGCAATTGAATCGTCGCTTGGGTATGTGGTCGGCGATACCGTATCGCGTATGGTTAGCCCATATTCTTATGGGCCACTCTATCAAAACCCGTTGAACCAGATCGTGGGCGCGTTTGCCTATGATTTTGTGTGCGCGGACCTTGAGCCAAGACTGTTCATTGCTGCCACCAACGTGCGCACAGGCAAGATCAAAGTCTTCCAAGGCGAGGAGATTACGCAAGAGGCCATCATGGCATCGGCTTGTCTTCCGACCCTGTTCAAAGCTGTCGAGATAGACGACCCCGCAACAGGGCGACGGGAGGCGTATTGGGACGGTGGATATGCTGGAAACCCGGCCCTCTTCCCGCTCTATCGACCGACGTTGCCGGACGACGTTCTCATCATCAATATCAATCCGCTGGTGCGTGACGAACTGCCTGTGACCGGCCCGCAAATCCTCAACCGGATCAACGAGATCAGTTTTAACGCCTCGCTCTTGCGTGAGTTACGGGCGATCAGTTTCGTTCATCGCTTGATAAAAGACGGAAAGCTTGAACGTGGGTCGATGAAGGATGTGCACGTTCACATGGTGGCCGACGACGCTCTCATGACGGAATTGAGCGTTGCGACCAAAACTGTGCCGGCCCCTCCGGTGCTTAGCCGCCTGCGCGAGGCAGGGTGGGCCGCAATGGACGCGTTTCTTGGGGCGCACAAAGAGGATCTCAATGAGAGATCAAGTCTTGATCTTCCCGCGATGTACGACAGCTAAAACCGAGCGGAATGAATGACGTTTTCGGAAAGGTCGTCGGGATTAACCTGTGGGATCTGGCCGTTCTGCGGATAGACAAGCCCGGCCGATATCACCAGTTTTGCGGCGTCCTCGACCGTCATATCCAACTCAATGACGTCCGTCTTTGGCACGAACAAAAGAAAACCCGAGGTCGGGTTGGGCGTGGTTGGAAGAAACACTGACATCACATCACCGTCTTCCGGGATCTTGGCGTCGATCTCTCCCTTTGCCTGAGTTGAGATGAAGGCAATCGCCCAAAGTCCAGGGCGCGGGTATTGCACAAGACATGCCTTGTCAAAGCTGGTTTCAGCTTGTGAAAAAACCGTTTCGGCAATTTGTTTGACGCCGCCATAGACGGTTCGCACCACCGGCATACGGTCCACGATCCCTTCGGCCCATCGCACCATCGACCTGCCGATTAGCCCCTTGGCCATCCAGCCCACGAGGATCGTGAATACGAGGAAAAAAATCACCCCGACGCCGCGCAGGTTGATCCCGATATACTGCTCGGGCTCGAACCGGTCGGGCACAAGGGGCAGGACCCATCCGTCGATCCAACCGACGACGCTCCAGATTAGCCAGATCGTAAAGCCGATCGGCGCAATAACGACGATGCCCGTCAGAAAACTCGCCCGCAATCCTCCGAACAAGGAGCGGGGTTTCTTGGGGCCGTCTTTGCTGTCTTCAGGTGCTGACATCGTGCACTCTTTTGCGCCTCAATACTTAAGCTAGGGACCCTTGGTCTGTTTCACAATACGCGAGCGTCCGCACCCGAAAGGAGGTTACCTGCTGCTGAGTTCTTGTGCAATTCCTGCAGCCAGTCGCGCGTTGTTGAGCACGAGGGCAATATTGGCTTCAAGCGACTTTCCATCGGTCAGGTGAAAAATGCGTCCCAATAGAAAAGGGGTGACGTCCTTTCCCGAGATCCCTTGCGCATCTGCCTCTGCCTGCGCCTG
>JABSSC010000204.1 GCA_013214635.1 Paracoccaceae bacterium
TGCTTGCCCTTGCACGCGAGGCACACGTTGACGCGACCGAATTCCTGACAGCGCTGGTCGCCGGATACGAGATCGGGTCAAGACTTGGTGCGGCACTACATGCGACCGCGCCGGACTATCACACGTCGGGCGCGTGGGTTGCGGTGGCCGTTGCCGTCGCGGGCGCACGACTGCTTCGACTTTCTCCAGAACAAACGGCTCATGCCGCGGGGATCGCGGAATACCACGGCCCCAGAAGCCAGATGATGCGCTGCATCGACCATCCGACCATGGTCAAGGACGGCTCTGGCTGGGGCGCAATGGCCGGGGTGTCAGCCGTATTGCTGGCACGGGATGGGTTCACTGGCGCGCCGGCTTTGACCTTGGATACGCCAGAGGACATATGGGCCGACCTCGGCAGTCATTGGTTGATTACGGAACAGTACTTCAAACCTTATCCGGTCTGCCGTTGGGCGCAGCCCGCCGTCGAGGGTGTATTAGCTTTATGCGATGAAAATGGGCTTACGGCGAACGACGTCGCGCATATCGACGTCACGACATTTCATGAGGCAACCCGTCTTGCCACCGCGCGCCCTAGGTCCACAGAAGAAGCGCAATATTCCACGTCCTTCCCGATTGCGGTCGCTCTGATGCGCGGCCAAATGACCGCATCAGACATCGACGGCCCCGCATTGACCGACCCTGAAATCCTGCGCCTGTCAGACGGTTTGGTCATGTCCGAGGACGATGAGGCGAACGCACGTTTCCCCCAAGATCGGCTTGCGCGGGTCACTCTACATTTGCGGGACGGTGATACGGTGCAGACGGGCTGGATGGAGCCACGCTGGACCTATCAGGATCCACCAAGCACCGAGGCGCTGGTCGATAAGTTTCACACCCTTGTGGATCCGCTATTGGGCCGCGACCGCGCGGCGGCCCTTGCCGACACCATCCTGACGCTGGAAGACGGATCGCTCGCGGCGCTGGACGCCGCATTGTCTCAACCGATCAACGCGCCCACCTGATCCATCAGGTCATCGTAGTGTCCGATGACGGCCTCGGGGTTCAAATCCTCGACCGCGCGCCCGTCAGGCCCAAACGTGACAAGGATGCATGGGACACCGGCGGAAGCCGCGGTTTTGCGATCCGTGATCGTATCGCCCACAAGCAACGATTGCGCGACATCGCCACCCGCCTGCTCAACCGCCAAACGGTATGGCGCCGGATCGGGCTTACGGACGGGCAGTGTATCGGCACCAACGAGCGACCCAAACGCGTCGCGCACGCCCAGCCGCTGCATTAGGGTTTCAGCCAACCCCTCGGGCTTGTTTGTGCAAATGCCCACCGCGTATCCGGCGGACTTTAGCGCCACGACCGCCGACATCGCGCCCTCATAAAGAACAGTTTCACGGTCGATATTCTCGCCATAGGCGGAAAGCAGCCGGGGATAGTAAGCCTCGACCAACCGCTCAAGATCCTGAGACCCGGCCCGCGTCAAACCCAGTGTGAGCATGGCACGCCCGCCCCTGAATGCGGTCGACGCGTCCGCCACGGGATCAAGCCGAAGGCCCAATCCCATCTCGTCAAAACACACATTCGCCGCCGCGATCAAATCACGGCTGGTATCGGCCAAAGTGCCGTCGAGATCGAAGATTACCGTTCGCATTCCCGCTCTCCACGCTTGGACGGTCTGTCACCCGGCGTAATGACAAGTGATCACGCACGCCCTTGCGAGGACGCAAAGGCGGGGTAAAACAGCGGCGAGCAGAAGGGAAGAGGCCATGCCCACCAACTTGATTGTTCTGGCTGCAGGCGCAGGTACGCGCATGCAATCCGACCGCCCCAAGGTTCTCCATGAATTGGGCGGGGTGCCAATGTTCCGCCATGCGCTTGCTGCAGGCGAAGCGCTTGAGCCTGACCGCACTGTGCTGGTTGTGGGCCACGGCGGCGACGCGGTGCGCAAAGCCGCGCTTGATTTTGACCCAGCACTTGTCGTGGCGGAACAAACCGAGCAGCTGGGTACCGCGCATGCGGTGGCTGCCGGGCGCGACGCTCTGGCAGATCGTGGTGGCGACGTCATCGTGCTCTACGGGGACACGCCATTTGTTGCCGCCGAAACCCTGACCCGCATGGCTAAGGCGCGGGCCTCTGGTTACGACGTGGTGATCCTTGGGTTTGAGGCGGCTGATCCGGCGCGCTACGGTCGTCTGATCATGTCAGGTGATCGGCTCGAACGGATCGTTGAGTTCAAAGATGCCGATGATGAGGAGCGGGCTGTAACCTTCTGTAATTCCGGCGTTGTTCTGGCTGATGGCGCGCTGTTGTTCGACCTTGTTGACGCCGTTGAAAACAATAACGCCGCAGGCGAATACTATCTGACCGACATCGTCGAAATCGCCAATGCACGTGGGCTATCTTGCACCGCTATTGCCTGTGATGAAGCGGAAACCCTCGGGATCAACACCCGGACCGAGCTTGCGGCGGCAGAACAGATATTTCAGACGGCGGCACGCGATCGGGCGCTTGAGGCTGGCGTGACGCTGGTCGCACCCGAAACAGTTCACTTCGCACTCGACACGCTACTTGGCCGCGACGTGATCGTGGAACCCAATGTCGTATTCGCCGAAGGCGTCACCGTCGAAAGCGGCGCAAGAATCCGGGCCTTTAGCCACCTGGAGGCCTGCCATGTTGGCGGTGGCGCTGTCGTCGGGCCTTATGCCCGCCTGCGCCCCGGCGCAGAGATAGGCAATGATGCACGCGTGGGCAACTTCGTTGAGATCAAGAACGCCCTGTTGGGCGAAGGGGCAAAGGTCAATCACCTGACCTATGTCGGGGACGCCACGGTTGGCGCGGCGGCCAATCTGGGTGCCGGGACTGTGACTTGCAATTACGACGGCGTGTTCAAGCACCGCACCGAGATCGGCGCACGGGCCTTCATCGGCTCTAACACCATGCTTGTGGCGCCCGTCAGCGTCGGCGATGACGCCATGACAGCCTCGGGCTCGGTCATCACCGAAGATGTCCCCGAAGCCGCGATGGCCGTTGCGCGCGCCAAACAGACCAACAAACCCGGCTTGGCCAAGCGGTTGATGGAGCGCCTGCGCGCCACCAAAGCGGCCCGGAAAAAGGACTGATCCATGTGCGGCATCGTTGGAATTCTTGGCACACATGAAACGGCGCCCGCGCTGGTCGAAGGGCTGCGTCGGCTGGAATATCGCGGCTATGACAGCGCCGGAATCGCCACCGTTGACAACGGTCGACTTGATCGTCGCAGGGCTGCGGGCAAACTCGATAGCCTGTCAGACTTGCTCGTGCACAATCCGCTCACCGGAAAATCCGGGATTGGTCATACGCGGTGGGCGACCCATGGCGGCCCAAGCACGGAAAACGCGCATCCCCACATGAGCGGTCGTGTCGCCGTCGTTCACAACGGAATCATTGAGAACTTCAAGCCTTTACGCGATGATCTTGAGAAATCCGGTTACGCGGCTGAAACCGAAACAGACACGGAAACCATCGCGCTGCTGACCGCCCGACACATCGACGCCGGAATGTCCGAGATCGACGCCGTCCGCGCGACCTTGGCACAGCTTGAGGGCGCATTTGCCCTCGCTTTCCTATTCGAGGGCCAGGACGATTTGATGATCGGCGCGCGGCGGGGCTCGCCCCTCGCCGTTGGCTGGGGCGATGGCGAGATGTTCCTTGGATCAGACGCGATCGCGCTCGCACCTCTGACCGACCGGGTCACCTATCTCGACGAAGGCGACATGGTCGTCCTCACCCGCACATCCGCCGAGATCTTTGACGCGGCGGGACACCTTGCCAACCGCCCCGTGCGCCAGATCGAAACGGACAGCACGCGCGTTGAAAAAGGCGGCTACAAGCACTTCATGGCCAAAGAGATTGCGGAACAGCCCCGCGTTTTCGCTGGCCTCCTGGAAGCCTACATTCACGACGACGCGTTAAGATTTCCAGCAGAAGTCCCTGATTTTAAGGACATCGACCGGATCATCATCGTCGCCTGCGGCACGGCGTACTACGCCGGATTGACCGCAAAGTACTGGTTCGAACAAGTTGCCCGCATCCCCGTCGAAGTCGATGTGGCGTCTGAGTTCCGCTATCGCGAACCGCCCATTGGGGCACGAACGCTCGCCATCTTTGTCAGCCAGTCCGGCGAAACAGCCGACACGCTCGCGGCGCTACGGTATTGCACCGACAAAGCGACCACTGTTGCAGTTGTAAACGTCCCCGAAAGCTCGATTGCCCGCGAAAGCGACATTGTCTTGCCAATCTACGCGGGCGCTGAGATCGGCGTTGCTTCGACCAAGGCCTTCACCTGCCAATTGGGGGTGTTGTCGATGTTAGCCCTCCGGGCCGCTCAGGACCGTGGTGAGATCACTGCTGACAGCACACAAACGGCGCTCACGGCCCTCGCCAGTCTGCCCGGCTTAATGAGCCAGGTTTTGCACCGAGAGGACGCGATCGACGCGGTCAGTCACG